>JBASAY010000240.1:0-31837 GCA_049650865.1 Tunicatimonas sp. | reverse complement strand
GGCTACCGTAATATCGTAACATCATTTGCTCGGTCACTTGATCATATCTTATCATGGCTTTACCTTCGTTGATACAAACCAAAGGTAACCAAAACTTCGCTACTTTATTTTATCCGTGTTCCTTAGTACGGAGTGATTGTACAATTACCGTCGGGCAATTGCCCCTAATCCGTAGCGCTAGAGATACACATCGAGCAGGCCCTCAGGCAAGGCAACGTGCACTACCCGTTTCTCTTTATCCACCCGCGGTACAATATCATCGTTGATAGGAATGAACACCTCTTTCGCTTGGTACTGCATCACAATCATATCCTGCCCGGTAGATTCGTACACGTCCTGCACAGTGCCTAACTCGCCCTTCTCCTGGTCAGTCACCGTGAACCCGATGATCTCGTGGTAGTAATACTGATTACCTTCCAGCGGGGGTAGACTATTGAGCGGCAGGTACAGTTGCGCCTTGAGTAGTTCTTCGGCTTGCTCGATGGTGTCGACTTCCTCGAGTTTGAGCAGCGCCTTGTTCTGGCGCACGGCGATGTGTTCCACAAAAAAAGGAACCAGTGCTTCGGAGCCAGCTAAGGCTACGAATACTGATTCCAGATTCTCGTACGCATCAGGGAAGTCTACGTCTAATAGGACGCTCAACTCACCGTGCAGTCCGTGGGTTTTGATCACGTAGCCTAGCTGGTAGCAATCCTGCAACCGCATGGCTTAGGCGTCTTTCTTCTTCTCTTCTTGGTCAGCAGCGGCCTTCGGAGCGTCCTCATCCTTCTTTTCGACTGCCGGTGCCTTCTTCTCTTCCTCTTTCTTTTCGTCCTTCTTCACGCTGGCGGGGTCGGTGGGTTCGGCCACTACTCCGGCCTCGGCCTGGGCTTCTTCGCCCGCCGCGGCGGCTACCACGGGTTCGTCGGCCGATGCTTCCTTACCGGGCTTCTCAGCGGTAGTCACTTCCTGCGACTTCCCGGCGGGGGTCTCTTCGGCTGCTACCTCGGGCTCCGATGCTTTTTCGTCGTCCTTGGTCTTGGCGGCCGATTTTTCTGCCGAAGCTTTGGGTGCCTTTTCGGCTTCCGGTTCGGTGGTTTCCTCTTTCTTAGCTTCCGGTTTAGCGGGAGCTTCTTTCTTCTCGGGTTCGGCGGCTTTCTCTTCTTTAGCTTCCGATTTGGCAGGGGCGTCCTCTTCTTGCGCAGGAGCTTCTGCAGCGTCAGCGATACCGGCTTCTTCCGCAGCAGCTTCTAGTTTAGTTTCCGGAGCATCCTCGGGGGTTTCTACCTCCTTGGGCGCTGCCGACTCGCCGGGGGGCTTCGCTTCGGCCCGGGCTTCGGCGGGGGTGGGTACTTCCGCAGCGGGTTGCTCTTCGGGTGCCGCAGCTTCTTCCGCAGTATCCGTTACTTCTTCTTCCGGTTCCTCTTCACCCGCGGCTTCTTTGGCGGCAGCTATCGCCTGCGCCTCTAGCTCCTGCTGCTGCTTGAGTCGCTCTTCGGTACGGGCTTCCTTCACCTTAGACTCTGCCTCCAGACGGGCTTTCCTATCGTCCGCTTTCTGCTGGGCCAGCGAATCCTTCTTATCCTGTACGCGCTCTTGCTTCTGGTCGCTCCACTCCTGGAAACGTCGGTCGGCGTTCTCTTGGGTAATTGCTCCCTTGTTAACTCCTACCTGCAGGTGCTTGCGGAACATCACTCCACGGTACGATAAAATCGCCCGTACGGTATCGGTAGGTTGGGCACCCTTCATCACCCAGTCCAACGCTTTGTCTTCGTTGATGTCGATGGTGGCGGGGTTGGTGTTCGGATTGTACTGTCCTAATCTTTCGATAGATCGGCCATCTCGTGGCGCTCTGGCGTCGGCTACGACCACGTCGTAGATGGCCAGTTTCTTGCGTCCTCGACGCGATAAACGGATTTTTACTGCCATGTTTTTGGTTTTATGAGTGCTAAACGGAACACGTCCGTTGGCAAAAGGTTGCAAAGGTACACTATTTCGAGACAATTAGAAATGCCAGAAGCGAATTTGCGCGTGAGGGTCCGTACCCAAGGGTGCTTCCAGAGATTAATCTTGTCTTCAGTTTAATTGGTTCTTAGGTGTTAGTGATATCTCGGTTATTTCAAAGAAATCTGCGCAAATATCTTCTGTCTCAAAAGACTCATACATAAACCCACTAACTTGAACGCTCAAACCGTTTATTTGAAAGTCTTCTTCAAGATTGCAGGGCGATAGCAGTCCAAGAATATTGTTGGGCAAGGCGTCGTCGGGTTCAATTATATATTCTCTAGGACAGTCTTGCGCTTCCGGCCCTAAAATAGTTGCCGTGATGTTGGTCACTGTATTAGTAATCTTCCGATGTTCTTCCTGAAAGCAGCGTGAGGTTGGCTCAACGTCATTTGAGCAAGAAAAAGTTGCGCACAGAAAAGCTATAGCAATAGCAGTACTTAACAGGGGCATTTGTTGCTTAATCATACCTTAAAATTTAGGATGACTACTATTTTGTCAGGCTGAGTAGTGAAGTAGGTTTCGTAGATAGGAAGTTTCTGCAAAGACCCGTAGTTACTACGAATGGTTGGAATCAGAAAGTATTGACTCTTTTTATGTGAATTCGTCAGCAACGGCAATCAAACCTTAATAAGTGAAGATAAGAATTACTCACTTACGTGCAAGAAGTATTCTGCCAGGAATTTAAGCGTCAAGAACAAGAAATGGTTAACATATTCAATCGTCACGATCTCAGTTTGGTCCCTACGTGGTGCGTTCGCGCGTTGTCAAAACGCACGTAGCGCTGGGTCAGGGCAAAATTGTGTATCAAAACCTTTATTTACAGGATAGGTTAATCCAGAGCAACCAATTGTTCATAATAAACAACAGCGACTATGATGGTAAAGCGATTTTTGTCTGCCACCGAGGGCATTATTGGTAAGACCGTGCACGACCCCCGGCAGGAGAAGGTTGGGGTGATTAAAGATGTGTTTATTGATCCGGAAACCAACCAGCCGGTGTTCGTGGTGCTGGCCGAGGGTGGCTTCTTAGGCATCGGCAGCGACCACGTGGCCCTACCCTGGCATATGCTGGAGTTTAATACCAACTCGGGCAACGTGCTGCTAGAAGACAACATCAAGAAGATTCAGGATGCCCCCGAACTGGACCTTGATAAGTTGAAGAACTCGGACCCTGAAGAAATTGAGAAACTCGTGGGCTACTATGGCAAGCAGGGCTTCGCCAATCACGGCGGAGTTGACCAGGAGAACTATAAGGCTGAAGAACCCGAAGGCCAAAAGCACGATAGCTACGAAGGATCAGCCAAGGTCACCGATGAAGGACCGAAAGATACCGATGACAAGCCCGCCGACGAGGTAGACTACGAGAAAATGAAAGGAGGCCGAGGTTAGGCGCTTACCCGGACTTACTTGCGGGTGTGCTTCATGCGCTCTCTGATACGCGCTGCCTTGCCCTGCCGTCCGCGCAGGTAGTAGATTCGAGCCCGGCGCACTTTTCCTTGGCGGATCAGGTCGATCTTCTCGATGCTGGGGGACAAGAGGGGAAAGATTCGTTCTACGCCTACCCCGTTGGACACCTTGCGTACGGTGAAAGTTTCGCCGTTGGTGCTGGCGTTCTTGCGCTGGATGACCGTGCCCTGAAACTGCTGGACCCGCTCTTTGTTACCCTCGCGGATTTTCACGTGCACGTTGACGGTATCGCCCGCCCGGAAGTCGGGATGCTTGGTGCGGGTTTCTTGGTATTCTTGCTGAACAATCTTTAGTAATTCACTCATGATTTCTCGGGCTAACCGGGTTTTCTGGCCAAAACAGGGGGCAAAAATAAGGAAAAATGTTTACAAGTGGTGCGCAGCAGCAGATTTTGTTGCGTTATTTTGCTTCAACCTGTTCCGGTAAGTACTGAAGAGGGACTTATTTCTCAGTTCGCTCCAGCTTCCAGATTGACTAATTTGATCAGCCGCTCTTCTTCCGGTGTCCATTCTATCACATTTCTTGGGTACTTCCCTTCAATCGCGGCGCATTCTCTTGGGTATCGCCAGCAGTCAATAGAACGGCCGTACTGTACGTGCGCTGCTTCGTTGCGCAGGCGGTCGGTTATCCGGTGGATGGTATCGAGGTACGTGATGTATCTTTCGTAAGTGATGGTTTCATCGGGAACGTAGTTGATCGCAAAATCGGGAGCATACCGCTTGGTAAGGCCATACAGGACGGTAAATATGCTGTCCGGAGGTAGCGGTGTTCCGTTGAGGTAGGCTTGGGTGGAATCAACAGTTAGTATCACCCGATTGGCCTTCTTCCAGGTCAGCACCCGGTACATATCTGACGCTACCAACCGTACGCGGTACCTGGTAGGATCAAGTTGCTCAGCCGAATCCAGAAAGTTGCTAAACGCTTGATAGTACGGGGGCATTTCCATAGAAATTCCTAGATAGTGGAAAGAAGGATGATAGGCGGGGTACTTTGAGTGCTTGGCTCCGGTTGAGTAATTTATGCGAGTCACCCCCGCCTTTCGTAGCGCCTGCTTGAGCTGGTTTATCACCGAGAGCGGCACCCGCTTATCAATACGCAGAATAGCCTCCGAACGATCCCTGTCCAAGCTATCCAAAAGTGCTCGTTTCTGCGCCACGTAGCTTTGCACCTCATTCAGATCAATCTTCTTCCTGACATAATCGTAGTCCAGAACGAGTGATGATTGAGTAGAATCGTTGCTTACATAAATGTTGATAGCAAGCCATGATCTGGCTCGAAGCACCTCATGGCTCTCACTCTGGGGAACGGTTATTCCGTTGGCCCATTCGCCGCCGTACGCTTTCATCTTCTGGTTTATCTGCTGATAGTTGATCGGGTTAATGTTAGCGTACCCAAGGCTGAGAACGGACAGGTACACCGTCGTGTACAGAAACCAGCGGTAGGCCTTCCCCCCGAAAGTTTTAATAATCAAGGTCCAAGCGTTTAGGAAAAGTACGACCGGAATTAGAACCAGAAGTAGCGGAAACTCAGCGAGGAAGTTGATATCAAACTGAAGCGGGGTAGTTAGGAACCATATTCCTAGTAACGAGGTGAAGCGCGCGAACCCAATCATGAACGTCCAGCCCACAAAAGAAAGGTCATTTATTATCTGTCGCTGTCGAATCCGGCGGCGGCCGTTTTTCCTCTCTACCGAGACGGAAAGCACGAAGTGAGCGAATACGTAAAAGCCTAGCACCGCCGCGATAGCGCCGTAGAATAGGTTGTAGTAGAAGTTCTCCTGGGGGGTAAGCGCTACGAGCAGGGTATGCGTGAAGTATCCGGTTAGGATTCTTATTGTCTCTCGGAAGTAGTAGAAAAAGTAGTAGAGAAGAAAAGAGGAAACGGTACCAAGCGCAACCCCCAGTAGAATCATGGCGGTGCTGGTATTAGTGGTTGGCCGAAGAAATCCTTTGTTGAGCGCCATAGGTTCGCCTAGGTCAAGAAGAACGACCGCTTACCTTATCCCACTTTTCGTTTAATCTCTTTCATGTCGGCCTCAATGCTGCGCACCCGCGCCTTCAGATCAATCACTTGATCCAGTTTGTCATTCATCACTCCAAATTGATGAGCGATCAGCCCAAAGTTTTCGCCTGACTGCTTAAAGTTTCTCTCTGAAATATCAACCAGTCGGTTCAGATTATCACTTAGCACATGAACCGTTTGGTTGGTCTGGTCTAACTTGTCACCCAACGCCTGAACCGTTTGGTTGGTCTGGTCTAGTTTACCCCCCAGTGCCTGAACCGTTTGGTTGGTCTGATCGATCCTTCCGCCTAACGTTGAGGCAACCTGATCAATTCTTTCACCAAGTGTCGACGCAACCTGATCGATCTTATCGCTCAACACTTGGTTGGTTTGAACAATTCTTTCGCCCAATACCTCGTTGGTTCGCTCGATGCGGTCGGCTAGCACATTCATGTTGCGATCGAAGCGTTGAAGCACTTCTAGCTGCAGGTTTTGGGCTTCCAGCGTGTTCTGTGAGATATCGATAAGCTGCTTAAGCAACTCATTCCCCTCGTGCTGACCATTGGTGTTGTTCATCCTTTAAGCTTTGTGCGCCCTGAAGATACAAAAAATACGGCAACAAGGGATCAATCCATCACCGCCAGCTCTCGGTTGCCAATGCGGTCGCCGTACAGTTTCTTGTAGTATACTTTGCGCTCTAGGGCGGCAATCACCGGTTCGTAGAAATCAATCTCCTCCACCTGGGCGGCCTCGTAGATGCCCCCCGGACTGAACACGTTGACCTCCATCAGTTTGTCGCCCACAATATCCAGCCCCACCATAAATACGCCGTCGCGGATGAGCTTGGGGCGCACCTGATTCACCAAGCGCAGCATGGTGTCGGTTACTTCCACATGCACCGCTTCTCCTCCGGCGCTCACGTTGCTGCGAAAGTCATTCTCGTTCTGCCGCTGCACCGCCACGTACTTGCCTTGGTGCTGCAGGGCCTGCCCGTTCATCACCAGAAGGCGCACATCGCCATCCGCCGCCTGGGGCAAGTACTCCTGGGCAATCACGTAGCCGTGGCGCGCCACCGCATCCACGATCGATTGCAGGTTAGTGGCTTTCTCTTTAAGTAAGAACACATCTTTGCCCCCCGACCCCTGTAAGGGTTTGATCACGATGCGGTGGTCTTGCTCCTCGTAGAACCGCTGCACGTCCTCAACGCGGCGGGTGATCAGCGTACGCGGACGCACCACCTCGGGAAAATCCTGGAAGTACATCTTGTTCTGGCAGTTAAACAGCGTATCGGGATGGTTGAGCACAATCACGCCCTGCTGCCGGGCCACCTGCCCGAACACCACGCCCGCCAACTGAGCCCAAGGGCGCGTCTCAATATCTACCGAAGGGTCGTTGCGAATCCAGAGCACGTCCAGGTCGTGACCAGTGATCACGACAGACTCGTTTTCTTCGCTCTGTAGGGTTGTTAAGTACGCTTCCGCCGAAGACACATCGCCTTCCACCGTGCGGGCGAGCGCCCCCATATGCCCCTCCGGAAAATAGATCAAATCGCCTACTCCGGCCAGATAAACCGTATGGCCCAGCTGCTGCGCCCGAAAGGCCAGGTGCACGGTGGTGTAGGCGGCGGTTTCGGTAGCTACGTCGTTAACAATAAAGGCAAGGTTCATAGAAGATTATAGGAGGTATATTCTTCTACAAATCATTTTGTCGCCACAATGTTCTATTCTCTGATGATTCGTAGCGGATTGCTTTGGCCTTGATAATCATA
This sequence comes from Tunicatimonas sp., assembly GCA_049650865.1. GTDB lineage: Bacteria > Bacteroidota > Bacteroidia > Cytophagales > Cyclobacteriaceae > Tunicatimonas. The sequence continues at coordinate 24,616 of JBASAY010000240.1, read as the reverse complement.
GATGCAAACGCATCGTTGTGCACTACGTCCACATCATGAAATAAAATGGCGTCCGCGCCAACCGACTGGGCCTTATCAACCATAGCACGTTTTACTTTTTCCGGTCCGGCAATCGAACCGCCGCTATCAGCCATCGTGCCGATAATTTGATAGGGTTGACCAATTTGATTTTCATCGTAGAAAATTGCCACTTCGTCCGATTGAAAAGGTAGATACTTTGCCCCAGAGTAAAATATTTGTGGGGCACAACTACTGGAAGCAACAAGCAGAATCAATAATAGTATCGATTTCATAGGGTAGAATGTCAAGTATTGTTTACCTTAAGATACAACTATTTTAAAATTTAAGCTAATATTTTCTTTGGATTACCCTTTCACCAATGCCACAATATCGGCACCGCTCTTTAGTTCGTTTAGTTTTCGCTGGGCTTCGGTGCTTTGTAGGTACCGGGGCAGCAGGGCCGGGGCCCGCAGTATCTTCCGCTCGATGAGCTCCTGGATCACCGGAATGTGCTTCACCGCTATTTTGCCCGACAGCAGGGGCGTGAGCGCGTGTCCCTCTCGCAAATACTCCAGCAGCCGCACAAACCCCCGCAGGTAAATAATATCTTTAATGAATCCGCCACTTTGGTAGATCCGGGTCACCGTCTCGAAGGCCGCCTCGGGGGCGCACTGGTACTCTTCTACCAGCATCCCGTACGCGTGGGCAAACGAAACGCCCTCGAGCCGGTTGGCCCCGGTAATCACCCGCACGGCCAGCAGCCGCATCCGTTCGGCGTCCAGTCCGCCCACCAAGTACTCGGCCAGCACGGCCAGCCCTTCCTGCAACTCGTCGTAGTCGGCCAGGCCGTAGCGCATCAGCGTCATAGGTTGCTGGCTGCCGTTGTGGAAGGTAAGCACGTGGGTGCCGATCTCGTGCTGTAGTAGGGCCTCCACCCGACTGGGGCGTATCCACGTGTTTGGAGTGAGCAGGAGCCGCCCCCGCGACACCATCACTCCCGGCACATCATCCTGGATAGTCACCTCCGAGGTAAACGAAGGGTCGAGCGTTTTAAAGTAGTCAAACTCAGTGCGCACCCGGTCGGCGAAGGCCGGTGCCGACACGGTGGCTTCCTCTTTGTTGGCCACGCTCACCTGATCTAAGATGGTACGCGCCAGATGCAGCAACTCGGCGTCGATGGCTTGGTAGAGCCGGATGCTACTGTAGAAAAAGTTATCGGTGCCCCGCTCCTGCAGCATATCGAGTTGCTTGCTCAGCTCGTCGCGCTTGTCGCGCAGCAGAAACGATAGCGCCGGGTCGTGCACCGCGTCGAGCTCAATGTTGTACAGCTTCTTCTTCAGGCGCTCGGGGTCTACCGGCAAGATGCGGTAGTAAAACGTAGGCATCCGGCGGTAGCCGTTCTGCTTGAAGTCCTCCCAAGCCTGCTTACTGTTGGTGGCCGATACCAGCAACAGAAAGTCGAACTCCTGCTCAATGGCCGACAGCTCCCGGTCGGCCCGCTGAAATGCTTCATCGACCGAACTGCGGCCCAGCATGCCCGGACTGCTCACCGCGTAAGAGGTTTGCACCCGGATGAATTCATAGACCGTCTGCCGTAGCGCCTCGGAGAAAACCCGGCGAAACTTCCGAAACAGCACCGGAACCTTCTTCTTCTGCGCCGAGTGGAAGTAGATGGAGGGCAGCGTAAGGTGCAGGCACAGGCTGCCGGTTTGCTCGAGCCACTCGCGACTTATCAGGGGACTGGCAATATTAGGGTAGCGACGAACGGGCGGCGCCTCCTGCAGGGCGGGCAGGTCGGTAAGCACTGCTTCCAGTTGTTGCGCCAGTGGGCCTACCGCTTCCTGGTCGTAGCCAATGCTCAGTTCGTGGTCGGTGGGCGGGCCGATGCGAATATCCACAATCAGAAAAGATCCGTAGGCGCCCGCCCGCTGCTCGATCAGCGTGCGGATCAGTTGGCGAGCGTCTTCGGAGAGGGTTTGTTGGTGAGGCAGCACCAGATAGGCGGCTTCGCCCCGCACCAGGCCGCTCAGGTCGGGGCCGTCGGCGGGCTGATGAAACACCAGCAGGAAGGGCAGGGCGCGGTCGAGCTGCAACCAACTGCCGGGCGCGATTGGGTAGCGGGCTGGTAATCTGTCAGATGATAAATCTAGTAATGGTTGTCGTTCTAATGCGTGCATACGGATAGTAAATAGCAGACAGCCGGAGAAGTTCCCCGAGCGACTGCCTTTCTGGGCTAACAAAAGGCTTGCCCGGTTGGTTATCTTGGTCGCTTCGTACTCTTTTCACTATCAATATCAATGCCTAACCGCCCTTGTTTATGAACGCTCTCAATCGTGTCAACGGCCTCCGCTGGGGGGTAGTGGCACTGTACCTGGTAACGGTCTTTGTCAACTACGCATCGGCCACTTTTCTGTTCGGTGACCAAGATACCGGCGATGTATCGGACAAATACAGTACGCTGTTCACTCCGGCGGGCTACGCTTTTTCTATCTGGGGATTGATCTACCTGGCGCTGGGGATTTACGTCGCCTATCAGGCCTTCTGGGCACGGCCGGATCAAAACCTCTACGACCGGCTGGCGCCCTGGCTGATGGTGAACCTGGTGGCCAATAGCCTGTGGCTGCCCACCTTTCAGTACGAGCTGATTGCGCTCAGTGTGGTGTTTATGCTTATTATTCTGGGCACGCTCATTCAGCTGCAAATCATACTCACCAAAGACACCACGCTACCCGCCCGCGCGCGAGCCGGGGTGCGGATTCCGTTTAGCCTGTACCTGGGCTGGATTTCGGTGGCCACCATCACCAACCTGGCGGTGTTCGTGAAGTACAGCGGCTGGGAAATCCCTGACGCCAGCGAATCTACCTGGGTGGTGATTATGGCGGTAGTGGGGGCGTTGCTAGCGTTCCTGATAGCCCGCGCCACCCGCGACTGGATTTATCCACTGGTGTTTACGTGGGCCTACGTGGCTATTGCGGTAAAGCAGTCAGGGAGCGACCTGATTTATCCGGTAGCGCTCGGGCTGGCTGCCGCCCTGGCAGTGCTTGGGGTAGTAACGCTTGTGCGGAATCGGCAGAGAGATCCGATTGCGGCTTGATAAATTGTCGGAGAAGCTAACGCTGCGTGAGGCGCACTTAGCGGACTGAGAACAATAGTCATTTGATTTCTTGCCTCCGAGGGGTCGCGCACGTACTTTTTTTCGGAATTTATTGTATCTTTCGGAGTCACTAATTCGTCGGTTGCCGTGAAGAAACGGGTATGGATTCCTCTGCTCGTCCTGGGCGTACTTATTGTTACCTACTTCGTTGGGCCCGTCCCCACCGACGCAAACTATTCACCCTTCTGGCCTGCCTTACCTACCTCCTTACCGGCCTTAGAGCGTTACGTTGCGCAGACCGAAGCCCAGTTTCCGGTGCGCGCCGACAACCAAGCCCGCATCCGGTGGCAAGGGACTTCCCCAGAGAAGACAGAATACAGTTTTGTGTACCTGCACGGCTTCGCCGGGAGCTACCGCGACGGCTATCCGCTTAACGTGAACGTAGCCGACACCTTCGGGGCCAACCTGTTTTTAGCCCGGTGGGCCGGTCACGGATTGGCTCCTACCGACGCACTACGGGGATTCTACGCCGAGGCGGCGTGGCGGTCGGCTAAGGAGGCGCTGGCTATTGGTCGCCGTATTGGCCACAAAGTAGTTATCCTAAGCACATCTACCGGCGGCACCCTGGCCATGAAACTGGCGGCTACCTACCCCGATTCGGTGTTTGCTCTGATCAATATTTCACCTAACGTGCAAGACGAGCAGTTCGGCGCTTCGCTGCTTAACACCCCCTGGGGGCACGAGATCGCCCACGCGGTGTCGCTCGGCAGGCACCGCCACATCAGCCATCCCGAGCCGCAGGCCGCGCAGTACTGGGATACGATCTATCCTGCCGAAGATTTAGTGAACTTACAAGTGTTGGTTGAGACGACCATGACCGAAGAAACGTTTGCTAATATCAGCTGCCCCGTGCTTACGCTGTACTACCACAAGAGCTTTTGGGAGGAAGACGAGCGGGTTGAGATCGACGTGTACCCCTGGATGCACGAGACGCTAGGCACCCCCGATTCGCTACAGGCGCTGGTGGCCCTCAGCGAACCCGGTACGCACTTCATTGGCAGCTCCATCAAATCGAAAGATTATCTGACCGCTCAGCAGGAAATCATTGACTTCTGCCAACGGCGGCTGGGAATGCAGCCCCTGATCGCCCCGGTATCAGAAGCAAAACCGGCAGTTCCCTAAACCTTTGGCATAAGCATCGGGTTAGACGACTACTCTTTCGCTTCACTCTTTATTTTTTTGTATGGAAGCATTTTTTACCGTTCTTGGGTTTGCGCTGATCGGATTCCTAGGATTTTGGGCCTGGTACTCGCGCCGCCCCGTTTACAAAGTACCGAAGCCGTTTCCAACCGAGTGGCAAACGCTGCTCGAACAGCACGTGCATTTTTACCAGAACCTGAACGAAACCGAGCGGCGGCGCTTCGAGAAAAAGGTGCGTAACTTTTTGCGGTCGGTGCGCATCACGGGAGTGCGCGTGAAGGTAGAGGACTTAGACCGGCTGTTGATTGCCAGCAGCGCGGTGATTCCGTTGTTTGCCTTCCCCACCTGGGGCTATAACTACCTGCACGAGGTGCTGCTGTACCCCGCCGCCTTTGATCGCGACTTCTCTACCGAAAACCCGAAGGAGGTGATCACTGGTATGGTGGGCAGCGGCCGCAATATGGAGGGCGTGATGATCTTGAGCAAGCAGAGTTTGCACCGCGGCTTCGAGAACGCCAGCAGCAAGCACAACGTGGGCATTCATGAGTTTGTGCACATCTTAGACAAGCAAGACGGCAGCATCGATGGGGTGCCCGCCGTGCTCAACAACGAAAAAGACATTGACCCTTGGTTGCAACTGATGCACCGCGAGATGGGGCGCATCCGAAAGAAGAAGAGCGATATTGATGCCTACGCGGCTACCAACGAGCAGGAGTTTCTGGCGGTAGCCAGCGAGTACTTCTTCGAGCGGCCCAAGCTTTTTCAGCAGAAGCATCCGAAGCTGTACCGCATGCTACGCCGGGTGTACCACCAAAACATGGTCAAGCGCCTGCGTAACCCCTTTAAGAGACGCCGCCGGGTGGGCCGCAACGCTCCCTGCCCCTGCGGCTCGGGCGACAAGTTCAAGCACTGCTGTATGGGGAATTAGCGAAATGGTGATCAAAATTATTGAAGAATAATGTCGCCATCTATTTGTAGTCTATGGTGCAGCTTTCTGGCTACTTCTAACGTGATGTCCCGCTTCCCCCTTAAATATTCACTTATTCTACTTTTGGGTATCTCCAGAAGCTGAGCGAGATCGTCTTGCTTTAACCCCATCTCGTACATCTTCAGCTTAATCACATCGACCAGCGGAGGTAATTCTACGGGGTAGTGTTTATCTTCATAATCTGCTACCAAGTCAGAAAGACGATCCATCTTGGCAAATTCAGGATTATCGTAGCTATGATCGTTACCGACGCTGACTAATAACTTGTCAATTTCCTTTAGTGCTCCTTGATACTGAGCTTCCGTCTCAATCGCTTTCATAGTTTAGCTGTTGTTCCTACGGAGATTTTATCCATCAGAAACGTTGCCAGGAGCTTCGCTCCCAGGGGGCATTCGTCAGCTTGCAGCTCCTGGTTGTTGGGGATAATCAGGTCGGCGTCGTGCTGGTAGGGGGCAATGTACTTCTCGTACGCTGGGGCCACCTGGTGGGTGTACTTGTACAGTACATCTTCCAAGGAGAAGCCCCGTTCGTTAATGTCACGTAAGATGCGGCGGTGCAGTTTGAGGTGTTCTTTGGCATCGACAAACACCTTGAGATCGAGCTGCCGGTACACTTCGGGAAAGTGAAAAACAAAAATCCCCTCGGCGATAATGATGGGTGCCGGTTGGAAGCTCAGCATCCGCGGGGTGGCGGCGGGGTTGTTGAACGTATACTCCTGGCGCTGCACTTGCTGCCCATCCTTTAGGCGCTGAAGATCGCGGGCAAACTCTGCCTGCTCGATAATACCAGGCTCGTCGAAATTGGTGGTTCGGTTAACGTCCCGGTCTACTAAGTTAAGGTCCTTGTAGTAGTTATCCTGCGAGAGCAAGCAGACGCTTTTATCGGGTAGCAGCTTTTGCAACCAGTTGAGCAACTGCGTTTTGCCCGAGGCGCTGCCGCCCGTCACTCCCACTACGTAGGGGCTATCCATGCTGGCTGTGGTTAGTCAGAAACTGCACCAGTTGCCGCACGGCGCGACCCCGGTGGCTCAGTTCGTTTTTCTCGGCAGCGCTCATGCGGGCGAAGCTGCGGGAGTGGCCTTCGGGAATAAAGATCGGGTCGTAGCCGAAGCCCTGCTCACCCAAGCGCTCGGTGGCAATGGTGCCCTGCACGGCTCCCTCAAACTGGTGCATCTCTTCGTTGAGCCACAGGGTAATCACCGTGCGAAACTGCGCCGACCGGTCGCTTTCGCCCTCCAACTCGCGCAGCAACAGTTGCATATTGTCCGCACTGCTGCGCTGCGGACCGGCGTAGTGGGCCGAGTGCACTCCGGGGCGGCCCTCCAGGGCATCCACTTCCAGACCGGTATCGTCGGCGAAGCAATTTACGCCGTAGCGTTGGTACACAAAAGTGGCTTTCTGCTGAGAGTTACCCGCCAGGGTATCCTGAGTCTCAGGCAGTTCTTCGGTGCAACCGATATCAGCTAAGCTCAGTACCCGAAACGGAGGGCCGAGTAGCTGGTTGATTTCCTGCACCTTATGCGCATTGTTGGTGGCGAAGCAGATATCCATACGCTAGTTAATGGTAACCGCCTCTACATCGAAGCGCAGAATCGCAAAGGGGGGAATCGTGCTGAAACGCGCACCCTCTTCCAGCAGGTCCTTCACGATTGTTTGGGGAATAGCCACTACCCCCGGACCGTAGGCCGCGTGCGAAGGAATGATAATGGTTCCTTTCTCTCCCAGGCTCATCTGCTGGATGCCGGTTAGAAATCCTTCTATTGCTCCCTGCCCGCCCGCTGCGACCTCTAACAGTTCCCGACCGGCTTCGGTATTATTGTCAAAGACTGTCCCATCGAGCAGAAGGCCGGTGTAGCGCAGTCCAACAGTGCTGGAAGTAGTTACCTGAACGCTTGTGTCGCCCGCCTGGTTGGTAGCGTAGTACACCCCGGAAGCCAGGCTATCGAACCCGGTTAGAGACTCAGCGGCAATGTAGTCCTTGATCTTTTGGTCCTCAACCAACCGCTGTTCGGCTACCGTAAGTACTTTATCAACCAGAATACGAGCGCGCACGATTGCGTTCGCCGGAAGTACGTTGGGTATCTCGTAATCGAGGTACGCTGCTCCCGAAGGAAGGAAGAACTCATACTCTTCCCCCTCCCGCATAGTACCCACCATCTCGTCGAGGCCCGTAGGCAGGGTAACGTGAAAACGGTTGGGGCCCGGATACTGAAAGGTGAAAGTGATAGGATCGTTCTGGGACGAATCCAGCTCCGCAATGAGCGCGCCGTCTAACTGCTCGATACGGTAGTATAAATGAATGATATTACCGGCCTCAGGGGAAGTGCCGTCTTCATTCTCAGTTATAGCTTGGTAATAAAGGCCCGCCGCCGTCTGTTGTGTAGTAATTCCTTGATCCTGCAGAAATTGCTCAATGGTCTGCTGCTGCTCCTCAAAGAGGCTCGGCGTAGGCTCGGCGATGTCATCATCATCCTGACAGCCCCCTAAAGTTATCCCTAACAGGGCAATCCAGACCAGATGTAGTATACTATGTCTCATAATGGGTAGAACTAGTTTACGATAAGACAAAGCAAAACGCCTAAAGGTTGGAAAACCCCTAGGCGATCTTTCTTTATCCTACTAAACGGTGGGCAAACTAGCCGATTAAAAGGAATGTCAGTTACTCTTAACGTCCACCAACTCTACGTCGAAGACCAGGATGGAGTTCTCGGCGATCACCTCACTGCGGCGCTGCGGGCCGTAGGCCAGGGGTGAAGGAACGTAGAGCATGGCTTTGCCACCTTTATTGAGCAGGGCAATACCTTCATCCCAGCCGGGAATCACCTGCTGTTGCCCCAGCACAAAGCCAAACGGGCCCCGCTCGGCGGACGAGTCAAACTCAGTGCCGTCGAGCAGCGTACCGCGGTAGTTTACGAACACTGAGTCACCGGCGGCGGGTTGTACGCCCCGTCCCTTTTGCGTGATCTGGTAGCGCAGCCCCGACTCAGTAGCTTCGGCGTCGATGTTGTTTTCTTCCAAAAACTGAGTAATCGTGGCGCTGTCGAGGCGATTCTGTTCGGCCATCGCGGCAATCATATCTTCCTGCTGCTTGCGCATCATTTCCATACGGTAGGCCTGGAACTCCTCTTCCGACATCACCTCCGACACTCCCACCTCAAAGGTAATCATGTCGGTAGAGTCAATGAACGGCGGAATAGGACCACCGAACGTATTGGTGAACAGCTCCTGGGGAGTTACCTGGAAATGGGCACTGTCGCCCTCTTTCATCATGCCGAAGGCCTCGTACACCAGACTGGTGGGCGGGGCACCGGCCAGGGGCACGGGCACCGGACCTTCTTGCCCGGGAGCCGGAAACAAAACGGAATCTTCGGTGCGATACACCATGTGCATCAGTAGGGTTTGAGCACTATCGGGCCGGGGGTTGTCCGTCTCGTTAATGTACTTAAACTTTAGTCCCGAATCGGTGGTGTTGTAACCCTCTTCGCTACTGCCTTGGCAAGCGGCTAATCCTAATAAAACGATAAGGGCACAGTATGCTGAATTTTTCATGTAAGATGTAGTTCTTTTTGTTTTGCTTGATTTTCGAGAAGTTGCTTTTTATAAACAGGAAGTAAACGAAGAAACTTGTCGACGGTTTCGGACAGGGGCAGGTGAGAAATTCCCCCGGCAGCGTTCTTGTGTCCTCCTCCCTCAAAGTGTTCGGCCGCCAAGCCGTTCACCTCAAAGTCACCGATAGAACGAAACGACAGCTTAACCACGTCGCTCCGATCAATAATGATGGCGGCCATGGTAATTCCGCTGATAGACAGTGCGTAGTTAACCAAGCCTTCGGTGTCGCCGGTGCGCGACTTAAACGTTCTAAGGTCTTCGTCGGTAATGGCGAAGTAGGCCGTATTGTACTCTTTAAGCACCACCAAGCGTTCGCTCAGGGCGAAGCCAATGAAGCGGAGCCGGTCTAACGAATTGTTATCGTAAATCAATTTGCTCACCTTCGACACGTCGGCACCCAACCCGATAAGGTCGGCCACCACCTCGTGCACGTGTCGCGTAGTGTTCGGGTGCTTAAACGAGCCAGTATCGGTCATCACTCCGGCGTAGAGGCATTCGGCAAGGTCAGCGTCGATCAGATCACGCTCGCCCAAGTCCACAATTAATTGGTACAATAGCTCGCAGGTGGCAGCGGCGGTAGTATCCCAAAGTTCAAAATCGGCAAAGTCTTCCTTGCCGTGGTGGTGATCGATGAGCACCTTCACCGCGTCTGACTTGCGCACGAGTTCGCCCATCGCGTCGATGCGGTTGAGACACGAAAAGTCCAGACAGAAGATCACGTCGGCATCACGGATGAGGCGGGCGGAGTGCTCTTCCTGCCCCTTGTTAAACACCATCACCTCCTGGTGGCCGCGCATCCAGTGAAGAAACTGCGGATAGTCGGTAGGTGAGATTACCTGAACTGTGTGATCCTTTTGGGCAAGGTACCCCGCCAGCCCCAATGCTGACCCCAACGCGTCGGCGTCAGGGTTCTGATGCATGGTGATGACGACCCGGCGCGGAATGGCCAGCAAACTATGAAAAGCGTCTATTTTCTGCATTACAACGGTTCAGCGTTCCACTGCGCCTTCGCCTAGAGCGGAGCCGCCCGGAGCGAGCCACAAAGGTGAAAATAAATCCGGGAAAAACAAATCAGAGGCAAGGGGGTGCTTCCCAGCCGATTGCCTCCAAAACAGTCGCTTAAGCAACTAACGATAACCCCGGACTGGCTCCTTTGTGGGGCGCGCTAGGTGATACAACTGACGGGCAGAAATGGTTCACTTGGCCCCTGGTCAGTGAGAAAGTGCCAGGCTGCTAACCGTAAGCGCACCCAAGTTTCGGTCAGCCTGGAACTTGCCCGCGCAAATTGCGTTTAAAAGATAGTCTAGCTGTATTTCTTCACTAGTTTGCCAACGAGCAAACATAACCCTCTTTTGTATGAGCCAGGTAGCTGCCGACCAACGACGCGTCCATCTTTACCTAGAAGCCAATCCTAATCCTAACTCGCTGAAGTTTGTCACCAATCTGATCCTCGTTCCGGAGGGTGAGAGCTACGACTTTCCGGATGCCGAGAGCGCCCAGCACGCTCCGCTGGCGCAAGAATTGTTCGCATTTCCGCACGTGGAACGCGTTTTCTACATGAGCAACTTTATTACCGTCACTAAGAGTGAGGCAGTAGACTGGGTGGAGATTCAGGGCGACCTCAAGCAGTTTATCCAGGACTACCTGGAAGCCGAGAAACCGCTGATCACTTCTGAGCACTGGGAGCAGGGCAATGGTATCGACGAAAACGATAGCGAGACCGTAAAGAAAATTAAAGGCATCCTGGATGAGTACATCCGGCCAGCCGTGGAGCAAGATGGCGGAGCGATCAGCTTCCATTCGTTTGAAGACGGCATCGTTAAAGTGCTACTGCAAGGTTCGTGCAGTGGCTGCCCCTCATCGACCGTCACACTGAAGGCGGGCATCGAAAACCTGCTGAAGACGATGCTGCCCGAGGTGAAAGAGGTGGAAGCCGAGGGGGTTTAAGTGCTTGCTTTTATAGCATTTGGTTGATCACTTTGCGACGGAAGGTTTTTACCGAAACTACCCTAAAGTATGGAGCGCTTCTTTGACACTGACATTGCCATGATTGTGCTATTGCTGGCCTATATTGGGTTAGCTGATGTCAATCTAGTAGTTGCTTTATTGGTTGGATTGGTAGCTTTGCTAGCTGGTGTTATGAAGTGTATTACCCTTTGGCAGCAGATGCAGAACAATCGACTAGATCAAGAAACCAAGCAGCGGGAACTTGACAAGCTCAAGCAGTGATTGAGGGTAGTATTGTCGGCTTGTGATAGGCTACTTTGCCCAGCGCACCGTAGGCTCCACCCACTCGGGCAAAGGTTGATATAATATCCCGTGTTCCTTACGCGTATTGAGTTCTATCTCCCGAGTAACGGGTTCGCACGACGAAGCGCTGAAAATGGTTTCGCAACTGCGGCCTAGTTCGTCCGATCGCTCAAAGATAGAAAGTATCCTTCCGCATAGATTAACTGCTAGATTTTCCTCCGCCCAGGCGTTGCAACCGGCAATGAGCACGAAATTAACAGCCGGGTTCTGCAACTTGGTAGAAGTGAGCATGGCGATCACCGCCCCCTTTGATGCTCCCACCACCGTGATGCGCTGAGGAACTACTCCGGCATCCAGCAGCTCCTCTATCTGTCCGGTTATTCGGTCGGCGTACTGATGCACGTCCGTATTCTGAGCGCGTACTTCGCTACGCACGACAAAGCCGCTGTCGGCGAATACTTTTAGAATTTCTTGGTAGGCGTACGGCCCAAACCGCTCGCTCACGGCTTCCGCCCCTTGCTCTTCTACAATTCTTCCGTGCAAGTAAAAGAGGTGACGCTCGTTGGCTGCTGAAATAGGAGAAGGTTCGTCTTGGTGTAATGCAGAGGCGACTGCGTAACTTATCAGTAGCCCCAGCGTGATCAGGCCGTAGCGCTGCAGTACCATCTTCCGATTGCTCACCGGCAGCCACCACAACGCCAGCCACGGACGGTACAATCCGAACAGCGTCAGCGCTGCAAAAAGCCAGAGTAACCCGTAGTTGATGCGCAGCACGTCTTCCATACCAAAAGAAAAAGCGCGGCAGTTACGCCCAAGCTTTATGCTCTAAACTGTCGCTCGGTTTTCGGTCCCGCTTTTGGGTGACCAAAGAAACGCTACAGCGAACGTTTTACTTCCTTCTGCTCGAAGCCTTCAATCACGTCGCCCACTTTAATGTCGTTGAAGTTTTTGATGCTGATACCACATTCGTAACCGGCCTTCACTTCGTTCACGTCGTCCTTCTCCCGCTTCAACTGGTTGATCTCGCCGGTGTAGCCCACAATACCGTCGCGCACGAGGCGAATCTGGTTGTTGCGCTTCACCACCCCATCGGTTACGTAGCAACCGGCCACGGTACCTACCCGCGATATCTTGAAGATCTGGCGCACTTCGATGTTGCCCGTAATAACCTCTTCTACCGAAGGAGCCAGCATACCCTCCATCGCGTCCTTGATCTCGTTGATCGCGTCGTAGATGATAGAGTAGAGTCGGATTTCAATCTCCTCTTTCTCGGCGATAGCGCGCGCACCGTTCGAGGGGCGCACCTGGAAACCAACGATAATCGCATCGGAGGCGGAGGCCAGTAGCACGTCGGATTCGGAAATCTGCCCCACGCCTTTGTGGATGATGCTTACTTGCACCTCGTCGGTCGAGAGTTTTAGCAACGAATCGGACAGGGCTTCTACCGAGCCGTCTACATCGCCCTTCACGATAATATTGAGTTCGCGGAACGAGCCAATGGCCAATCGTCGGCCGATCTCGTCGAGCGTGATGTGCTTCTTGGTGCGCAGCGACTGCTCGCGCTGGATTTGCTCGCGCTTGTTGGCAATGTCGCGCGCCTCTCGGTCCGACTCCATCACGTTGAAGCGGTCGCCCGACTGCGGCGCTCCGGCCAGGCCGAGCACCTGCACCGGCGTGGCGGGCAGGATATTGTCGGTGCGTTTGCCGCGGTGGTCGGTCATGGCCTTCACCTTGCCGTACTGCGAACCGGCCAGAATGATATCTCCCACCTTCAGGGTGCCGTTTTGCACCAGCAGGGTGGTTACGTAGCCGCGCCCTTTGTCGAGGGTTGCCTCGATCACCGTGCCCGAAGCGGGGCGGTCGGGATTGGCCTTGAGATCGAGCAGTTCGGCTTCCAAAAGCACTTTCTCCAGCAATTCGTCGATGCCCTGCCCGGTTTTGGCCGATATCTCCTGACTCTGGTACTTGCCGCCCCAGTCTTCTACCAGCACGTTGTTGTTGGCCAGGTCTTCTTTGATCTTATCCGGATTAGCGCCCGGCTTGTCAATCTTGTTGATAGCAATTACGATAGGCACCCCGGCCACCTGGGCGTGGTTCAGGGCCTCCTTGGTTTGGGGCATCACGCTATCGTCGGCGGCCACCACGATGATGACCACATCGGTCACCTTGGCACCGCGGGCCCGCATGGCGGTAAAGGCTTCGTGCCCCGGCGTATCCAAAAAGGCAATGTGCTTGCCGCTTTCGGTCATTACGTCGTAGGCTCCGATGTGCTGGGTGATTCCTCCGGCCTCACCCTCGGTCACCTTGGCGCTTCGAATGTAATCGAGCAGCGAGGTTTTACCGTGATCCACGTGGCCCATGATCGTCACAATCGGGGCGCGAGATTGTAGATCTTCCTGTTCGTCTACTCCTTCGTCGATCACAATTTCTTCCTTGGCATCGACAAACTCCACGTCGTAGTTAAATTCATCGGCGATCACCGTGATAGACTCCGCGTCGAGGCGCTGGTTGATAGATACGAACATCCCCAGCGACATACAGGTGGAGATTACCTCGTTCACGCTCACGTCCATAAGCGACGCTAAATCGTTGGCCGAGACAAACTCGGTCACCTTTAGGATTGTGGCTTCCTGTTGTTCTTGCAGCGCCTGATCTTCGCGCTCCTTGCGGTCGGCCCGGCGGCGCTCCTGGCGAGCACGCGCACCCCGTGAGCCACGCTTGTTGCCCCCGCTGAGCTTGGCGAGCGTCTCTTTAATCTGCTCTTGTACCTCCTTATCAGAGATTTCCTCTTTCTTGCCTTTCTTCTTACCGGCGGCACCTGCTTTGCCGTTGGTACCGGTGCGGGCGCGGCTATCGGTGGTAGCGCCCCCTTCGGTGCGGATGCGCCGTCGGCGCTTGCGTTTCTTCTTCTGCGCGTCGGAAGAGGCCACCGGTTTGGGGTCTCTTTTCTTGTCGGCGGGTAGCTCGATCTTGCCGAGCACCGTGAGTCCCTTCAGCTGGTCGGCCTTGGCGTTGATCACCTTTTCTTCTTCCGGAGCCTCCTTCGGCGCAGCAGCGGCCGGTGCGGCTTCCTCCTTCTTAGCCGTTACCTCTTCGGCGGGTTGCTCCTTCTGCTCGGCGGCAGGAGCCGTTTCTTTTTCTTCGGTTGCGGCCGGTTTGGTTTCGGCGGGCGCGGCTTCTGCTTTAGGAGCCGCCTCCTTCTTCTTGGCGGGCTTCTTCCGGTCGTTGATCGCGTCTAGGTCGATCTTACCCTTTACGGTAAGGCCGAGCTTCGGGCCGTCGTCTTCTTTGGTCTCTGGCTTGGCTTCTGCTTCGGCAGGGGCCACTCCGGCAGGGGCCACTCCGGTAGGAGCCGCGTCGGCCACCGGTGCCGGACTAGGCGTAGCGGGTTCTTCCGGCGCTTCCTTAGGAGGAGCCTCCTCGGTCGGGGCTGCCTTGGGTGGTGCCTCCTTCTCCGGGGCCGAAGTGACGGGGCGCTTGTCTTGGGTGAGCCCACGAATGAATAGCTCGTCATCATCCGCCGGGTCGGCCGCGCGGCTGGACTGTGCCCCCGCGTTATCGATGACCAGGTTCTCTTGCTTGATGCCGATGGTGAGGCCCAGGGCTTCCTCTTTGTCCAGGGCCGACGAAGCAAACTCCCGCGCTACCAGCTCGTACTGATCCGATGGAATCTTAGCGTTCGGACTCCGATCAATATCGAAGCCTTTCTCGGCTAAAAAATCCACAATGGTGTTCCGACCAATGTTGAACTTTCGTGCGATCTGACTGAGCCTCATCGTTTTTTCCTCTACCATACTCAAATATCCGTTATTTTTCTCGATTATAAAATTACTCGAACTCCTGGCGTAACACTTTCAATAAATCATCCACCGTCTCTTCCTCCAGATCCGTACGACGCACAATGTCGGCTTTGGATAACGTCAGTACGCTCTTGGCGGTGTCGAGGCCGATCTTCTTGAGCTCGTCTATTACCCAACCATCAAGTTCGTCCGAAAATTCATCCAAGTCCACGTCTTCGTCATCTTCGTTGCCCACCGAGTCGCGAAACACGTCGATCTCGTAGTTTACCAAGCGGCTGGCAAGCTTGATATTTTGGCCGCCCCGGCCGATGGCGAGCGACACCTGATCGGGCTTTAGGTACACCGAAATGCGCTCAGGCTCGGTTTTGATGGTGGTGATCTTGGCCGGACTCAGTGCGCGGGTTACGTACAAGTCGAGGTTATCGGTGTAGTTGATCACGTCGATGTTCTCGTTCTGCAGCTCGCGCACGATGCTGTGGATGCGCGAACCCTTCATGCCTACGCAGGCCCCCACCGGGTCGATGCGATCGTCGTACGATTCTACGGCTACCTTGGCGCGCTCGCCGGGCTCGCGCACGGTTTTGCGGATGGTGATCACGCCGTCGTATACCTCGGGCACCTCCATCTCGAACAGGCGCTCCAGAAACTTGGGCGAGGTGCGCGACAGGATGATGCGGGGCGTGCCGTTTACCATCTCTACACGGTGCACGATGGCCCGTACCGACTCGCCCTTGCGGAAGCGGTCCTTCGGAATCTGCTCAGACTTGGGCAGAATGATTTCGTTGCCCTCACCGTCGATAAGGAGCGTTTCGCGGCTTAGCGTTTGGTACACCTCACCGGCGATGATTTCCCCCACCAGGTCTTTGTACTTCTCAAACAGGATGTCCTTCTCCAGGTCTTTTACCTTCTGGATCAGCGTTTGGCGGGCGGTCATCACGGCGCGGCGGCCAAAGTCTTCCAGTTTAATCTCTTCGGCCACTTCTTCGCCAATCTCAAAGTCGGGCTCGATCTTCTGGGCTTCGGTGAGGCTGATCTTATCGGGCTCCCAGATGTCTTCGGAGTTGTCGTCGACGATCTCGCGGAAGCGCCAGATCTCTAAATCCCCCTTGTCGGCATTGATGATAACGTCGAAGTTATCGTCCACATCGTATTTCTTGCGGATCATGGTACGAAACACATCTTCCAGAATGCGGATCATGGTGGGGCGGTCGATATTCTTGCCCCGGGCAAATTCTGCAAACGATTCAATAAGAGTCGCCGTGTCCATCATAGCTAATTGAATAAGGCTAGTACATTAGTTTTTTTGATAGCGTCGAAAGGAATGCTGGTTTCCTTGGTCTCGCTCTTTTTCTTAGAACTCCCGCCCGGCTTAGCCGCCACGGTGATCTGTTCGTCGGTAACGACCAGCAACTCGCCCTGCACCGTCTTGTCGTCTTCTAGCGTCACCTTAACGTGCCGCCCGATATTTTTGGTGTACTGCCGCCGAAGCAGCAGCGGCTGGCTCAGCCCCGCCGACGAAACCTCCAGTGTGTAGGCGTCGGCAATCAGTTCTTCTTCCTCAATGCGGTGGCCCAGCGCCCGACTCACCTCAGCACAAGTATCAATCGACACGCCCTGGTCGCCATCCAAATAGATGCGCACCTTTCGGGTTCCGGGCGAAGTAGACACCTCGATGGAAACCAAAAACAGCGCCGCGTCCTGTTGGGCCAACAACTCGTTTGTCCAGTCGGTAATAGTACGTTCTAAGGTCATATAGTGCGAACAAAAAAGAGGGGACAAGGCCCCCTCTGTATGCTGCTAGATGCTTATGATCGCAAAGGTAATGAATATCCTGGCTAAACCAAACGATAGCTTGCTACGATTATTTGGTGCATGAACCGCCCGCTTTTTGGTTGAGCAGGAACAAAAAAACCCGCCGCAATATTCAATACCGTAAAGCTTGTTAAATTGCCATCATGATGCACAAGATGCTACTTGCCTCGCTGCTGGCGCTGGGGGTACTTGCTGGGTGCGGCACCAGCACCACCTCTGAGACAGAAGTTACCCAGCGGCCCGCGCCCCTGCCTGCCCCCGACTTCAATCCTGACTCGGCTTACGCCTTTGTGGCCCAACAGGTAGACTTCGGGCCGCGGGTGCCTAACACCGCCCCGCACGCTGCCGCCAAAGCGTGGCTGGTAGATAAGCTAACCGCCTACGGAGCTACCGTGCAGGTGCAGGAATTTGATGCCGAAGCCTACGACGGCACCACCCTGCGGCTGAGCAACATCATCGGCAGCCTGTATCCCGAGCAGAAGAAGCGCGTCTTGCTGGCCGCCCACTGGGACACCCGCCCCGTGGCCGACCAGGACAGCGTGCGCAACCGGCAGCCCATCGCCGGGGCCAACGACGGCGGCAGTGGGGTAGGAGTGCTGCTAGAGGTAGCTCGCGCCCTGCAATGGGCCGACACCGTGCCGCGCGTCGGGATAGACATCATTTTGTTCGACGGCGAAGACTACGGCGAGCCGGAAGGGGAAAGAGACAATGCGGAAGGTGCTACCCAGGTGTGGTGGTGCCTGGGTTCGCAGCACTGGGCCGACAACAAGCATACGCCCAACTACGCTGCCTACTACGGCATCTTGCTCGATATGGTGGGCGCCCAAGAAGCCACCTTCTACCAAGAGGGAGTGTCGAGGCGCGTGGCGCCTAGCATCGTTAAAAAGGTGTGGAGCACCGCCCAGCAACTGGGCTACGGCAGCTACTTCGTGAACAAGGACAGCCCCGAGATTATCGACGACCACGTGTACGTAAGCTACGAGGGGAACATCCCGATGATCGACATTATAGAGCACGAACCGAGCAACGAAAGCTACTTCGGCGACTACTGGCACACCCACGCCGACGATATGGACATCATCAGTCGCGAAACCCTGGAGGCGGTAGGCGAAACCGTGCTGCACGTGGTGTACGGGGAGTGACAATAGGCACCGTTAACTTTGAGGTTTCCCCGATGCGTCGTTTTAGTATGATGATTGCTTACAGCAGTTAGAAGCGCTGGGCCAAATGGTGGTTTCGTGAAGCGCACTTTGGTTGTTTAATCGGCAAACAATCTAGCGGGTGCCACGTTGATTACAGCATGCCTGAATCTCTAAAAATTGCCGTCTTCGATATTAATGGAACGCTCTACCACAAAACGTCTAAGGAAGAGTTTTTCCGGTTTGTCTGCTTTCGCAACAGTTACAAGATAGCCGACATCTATCACTTGTTGCTGTTCAAAACGCTCGGTTCGCTGCGCCTGGTAAACCAAACGCAGTTTAAAGAGAACTTTTTTAACTATTTGGATGATCTGCCGCCCGATCAGGTGAAGCAGTACGCCGCCGAGTACTGGTCGATCGAGTACCCAACTTACTTTAACGAAACGCTGCTGGAGCGGGTGGAGGAGCTGCGAAAAGAAGGGGTGCAGATCTACTGCATCAGTGGCGGACTCGATGTGTACATGGACCCGCTGTACGAACTGTTTCCGGTAGACGGACACCTGAGTACCCGGGTGCGGTACGAAAAAGACACCTATAAGATTGTAGGAAAAGCCTGTAAGGAAGAGGAAAAGATTCGGCGACTGGAGGAGCACC
Source organism: Tunicatimonas sp. (assembly GCA_049650865.1). GTDB lineage: Bacteria > Bacteroidota > Bacteroidia > Cytophagales > Cyclobacteriaceae > Tunicatimonas. The sequence continues at coordinate 6,071 of JBASAY010000240.1, read as the reverse complement.
TGGACGGGCAACCCTACGAAATCGTAGAAGCCTACTCGGATGATCAGGAGGCAATTCTTAAAGAAGCGAAGCAGGCGTACCTGGTGAGGGAGGACGGCAAAATTATTTCGCTCTCATAATCGCAGAGCGCGTTCCAACTATTTGCCTGAGCTACGTGCAATCGGTGGTCATCCTGACCGCCGCGGACTGAATAATCTTTTAATTCGGCTGAACATCCGCTTCTCGAAGTTCCAGAAGAACCGGAACTGCCCAAATAAGAAGCCATAGGCCAGCAACAGTACCTGATAAGCCGGTAAAACAGTAAGGAGATAAAATGGTACCCGAATCCAGGGTGAGGTTTGGGCGGTGATGCCCGCCAGGTCGTAGAGCGGCTGCTTGATAAACAGCACCGAAAACCCCGTGCAGGCGAACACAATCAGAATCAAGATTACCTGTCCGGCGCTCGTCACGCCCCAGCGTTGCTTTAGTTTTTCTAGCATCAGTACCTTATATCAGCGATGAAACCACCTGCCACTCGGCTCCGGGCGGCGGCGGGGCCACCAGTCGCAGGGGCGTTTTCTTAACGGGGTGCACAAACGAAAGGGTGTAGGCGTGCAGGCTAATGCTGGCGTCAGGGTTGGGCTGGGCGAAACCGTATTTCAGGTCTCCCTGAATCGGACAACTAATGGCCGCCAGCTGTACCCGAATCTGATGCGGCCGACCGGTGCGCGGCTTTACCTCGAGCAAGAAAATATCATCCTGCCCGGCAAGCAAGCGGTACGACAGTTCGGCGCGTTTGGCGTCGCCCCCGGCTTGGGTACGGGCGTTCGCTTTGTTTTTCTTGGGGTTTTTGGTGAGCCAGTGGACCAGCGTGTCGGCATCGGTAGGCGGAGCCTGGCCGACCAAGGCCCAGTAGGTTTTCTCAACATCGCGCGACTGAAACAGCGTGTTCATTCGGGCCAGGGCCTTCGAGGTGCGGGCCAGTACCACCACCCCGCTCACCGGCCGGTCGAGACGGTGCACCACCCCCAAGAATACGTCGCCCGGTTTGTTGTACTTCTCTTTGATGTACGCCTTTCCCAGCTCCACCAGCGGCCGGTCGCCCGTGTGGTCGCCCTGCACCAGCAGGCCCGCCGGTTTGTTCACCACCAGCAGGTGGTTATCTTCGTACAAAACGTCTAGCTTATCCATTAAAGATTATTCCGTTGCCCCAGTCCAACTAATCCTGATTAGTACTCAGAGGTGAAATGAAACTGGATGTCCGGAAAGTTATCCTGCACCATCTGCAGCCACGCTTTGGTCTCGGCCATAAACACGTACTTACCGTCTTTGTCTTTGGCGATGTAGCGCTCCTTAGAAGCGATGAATTCCTTGAGTTTCTTGGGATCGTCGCTATGAATCCAGCAGGCTTTGTAAAGGTTAACGCCGTGAAACGAGCAACTGGCGTTGTATTCGTTCTTCAGGCGGTGCTGAATTACCTCGAACTGCAGCGCCCCCACGGTGCCCACCACCTTGCGCGAACCCAGCTCGTAGGTGAACAGCTGCGCCACTCCCTCGTCCATCAGCTGCCGCAGCCCCTTATCGAGCTGCTTGGTCTTCATGGCGTCTTTGTTCACCACTTCCTTAAATAACTCAGGCGAGAAGCTGGGGATGCCAATAAAGTGACCGGTTTCGCCTTCGGTGAGGGTATCGCCAATTTTTAGGTTACCGGTGTCGTACAGGCCAACGATATCGCCCGGAAAGGCCTCGTCGATGATCTCCTTGTCCTGCGCCATGAAGGCGGTGGCACTCGAGAACTTGAAGTTCTTGTTCAAGCGCACGTGGTGGTAGTTCTTGTTGCGCTCGAAGCGGCCCGAGCACACCCGCACAAAGGCAATGCGGTTGCGGTGCCGCGGGTCAATGTTGGCGTGAATCTTAAACACAAAGCCCGAGAATGCTTCCTCGTCGGGTTTTACCTCGCGCTCATCGGTGCGGCGGCTTCGCGGGGTGGGGGCAATGTGCACAAAGGTGTCGAGCATCTCCTTTACGCCAAAGTTGTTCACCGCGCTGCCAAAAAATACGGGGGCAATCTCGCCGCGCAGGTACGCTTGCATATCGAAGGTCGGATACACCCCGGTGATCAGTTCTTCGTCTTCACGCAGTTGGTTGGCAAATTTCTCGCCCACCAACCGATCCAGCTCTTTGCTGTGGATATCGTCTACCCGGATGCTTTCGTTGTGCAGCTTCTGCTTGCTGGGCTGAAACAGCAGCAGGCTTTGGTTATACAGACTGTACACTCCCTTAAACTCCTTGCCCATCCCGATAGGCCAACTCAGCGGCCGCACCTTAATATCGAGCTTCGCCTCGATATCTTCTAGTAAGTCGTAGGGGTCTCTGCCCTCGCGGTCGAGCTTGTTGATAAAGGCAATTACGGGAGTATTGCGCATGCGGCATACTTCCATCAGCTTCTCGGTCTGGATTTCCACGCCCTTCACACAGTCGATCACCATCACCACGCTGTCGACCGCCGTAAGGGTGCGGTAGGTGTCTTCGGCAAAATCCTGGTGACCGGGGGTATCCAGCAGGTTGATCTTTACCGGGTCGCCCCCGTTTTTGTACATAAACCCCATTACCGAAGTAGCCACCGAGATGCCGCGCTGCTTCTCAATCTCCATAAAGTCGGAGGTGGCGTGCTGGGTAATCTTGTTCGACTTCACTGCGCCCGCCGTCTGGATGGCTCCGCCAAACAGCAGCAGCTTTTCGGTAAGGGTGGTTTTGCCCGCATCGGGGTGACTGATAATGCCAAAGGTGCGTCGGTTGGCTATTTCTTCGGTAATTTTACTCATGAGTTAGGGCGGTGATGTGTCGGGAAGACTACGGAGGCTTGAAGAAATTAGTTTCTAAACAGAGGAAGAGGAATAGGTTCGATTGCTCAATTGTTAACGTACAACAATCGAGCAATCGAACCATTTTTAATAATAGCTTCTACGTAGCGTCCAGGTTTGCTAGCTTGATTGGATATACTTCAGTGCGCAACCAAACTTGGCCGGTGGTGTAAGGGTCGTTGCCCAGGCAGCGGTGTAACTCCTCCACTGTATCAAAACGCATGTACAGGGTTGAGCCGATCATACTCCCCTGCGGGCTCAGCAGCGCTCCACCCTCGATGAGGTGCCCGGACTTTTTTAAGCGGCGGGCGTGGGCTAAGTGCTCTTCGCGCACCTTCTGGCGACGTGCCAGGGCGCCCTCGTCGGTGCCGTCGTAAGCGATCACTAAAAACTCCATGACTACGTTCTGGTCCGTAGCGCAAAGCTAAGGATTATTTTGGTGAGAACGCAACCATGATGATAAGAGGAGATACGCGGCTTTTAAGTACGTTTTCTACCACTTATTCAGGTTTTTCTTGATGCCTCGTCGGGCGGGCACCAGGTCCATCCACCCGGCGCTGATACCGAGCGAGGCGGTTGAGAAACGAGATAGGGTAGCCTCGCCCGAGAGTGCCAAAAAGCCCAGCTTGAAGCGAAACCCACCTACCAGGCTGGCCTGTCCGTGGGCGGTCTTGCTCTCGATGGGATCGGTGAAGTTCACCAGCGTCAGTAGTCGGTTGTTCGAGTCGGTGGGGTTCTCGGTATTGTAGTACGGTACGTCCGCTACCCCGTAGGTGCCCCTCAGTTGTAGGGTAGTCGTTGAGCGAGCGTAGCGCACCCCTCCGTAGACGCTTACCAGCGTAAACTCGCGCGAAACCAGGGCGTTCACGTTCCAGGCCTGTACTCGAAACTCGGCCCCTTGCCCGCTGTAATCGGCGTCGGTTACCGACGGACCCTGGTAGTTGGTGTTGGCGCGGGTAGAGTCGGCAAAGGTGGTGCCGGTTGGTGCCTCGGGAAGGATCGAAGGAAATGCCAACGAAGCGCGCGTATTGCTGTAGGCAGCGGCCAGCGAGAAACTAACCGGTAGCTGGCGCAGGTAGGGTACCCATTGCTTGATGTCGTGCTTAAGTCCTACTCCCAATAGACCGTTGTAAGTGAACGTCGTTTCGTCGCGTACGATGTTGGTAGAAGGCAAGAAACGAATCATCACCTCGGTGCCCAGCGGTACGCCTACGTTTAGTTGCATGGCGGGGGTCAGGGGGTTCAGCGCCAAGTCAAGCCCCTCGGGCAGCGTCAGCTCAGCCACGGTCGCTTTCTCCTCAAAACCAGAAACGGGGTTTTCGTAGGTTACTACCTTTCGGATGGTTTCTCTCTCCTCGCCTTCAGCTGCCCCAAACACGGTGGGGGCTTCACTAAATTTATACTGCCACACCTCGGTGAAGGTACGGCCGTCTACCTCGCGGGTGGTGGGAGCGTTGAAGCCGAGTGCGTCTAAGCTAAAGCTGCGTCGGCCCTCGGGCACGTACGCCACGTTGCCTATCAGTTTAAGCTCGAAGCGCTTGGACTTAAGAGGGGCGGCGGCGTTTACCCAACCGGCGTTCATGTTGGCTCCGGTCGACTGGCCAAGCGGAGCCGTGTAGGCGTCGAGCAGGGTGGTGGCATCGTCTAGCCCCGCCCGCATTAGCGTATTCAGGTCCGACTGGGCCAAGGCAGGAGTGGCGGCTACGGTTCCAAGAACGGTAGCCGTAATGATATTCAAAAAGTTTCGTTTCACAGGTGCTCAGGTTTAGTAATAAGTTTAGGGTGGTCAAACATACCGCCACACTGCCCTTAGAAAGATAGAAAATCGCCCAAATGCAGAACGATGTACTGATTGATCAGAAATTAACGGACTTGGAGGGAGTAACTGAAATGACCGAACGTTGAGGGGTTAAAACTTTAGGAGGCTCCCTGCGTTTTACCAACTATTGTTTCTTAAAACGCTACCCTCTACGCGATCACCAAGCCCCTTATGAACGTAGAAAAGATCGACTTCTCGCAAACGCAGGCTTTTACCCCCATTTTTTTAGACTACCTTGCGCAAAAGGAAACGCTTCGCGATTTCTACCACCGCGCCCCCCAGCTGGCTAGTTTTGCCAACCAACTGGCCGAGAAGCAACTCGGCAGCGAAGTGCGCCGCGACCTGGTGGCGGCGCTCGAGCAGCAGTACCAGGGTTTGGCGGTAGAGGAAGCCGTACGGAAGAACATCACGGCGCTGGCGCACGAGCGAACCTACACCATCACTACCGGTCATCAGCTCAATATTTTTGCAGGACCGCTGTTCTTTATCTATAAGCTAGTGACCGCGATTAATGCCTGCCGGAAGCTTAGCGAAGAACATACCGACTGCCAGTTCGTGCCGGTGTACTGGATGGCCTCCGAAGACCATGACTTTGCCGAGATCAACCATTTTCATCTGTTCGGCCAACGCTACAGCTGGGAAACCGAGCAGCAGGGAGCGGTCGGACGGTTCAAGCCGGAAGGGATGGACGAAGTGCTGGCGGCGCTGCCCGAAGCGGTGCCCCTGTTCGAGAAAGCCTACCGGGAGCACGACACCCTGGCGGCGGCCACCCGCTACTACGTGAACGAACTGTTCGGCGCGCAGGGGCTGGTGGTGCTCGATGCCGACGATGCTGCCCTGAAGCGGCACTTCGCCCCCGTGATGCAAGACGATCTGCTGAACCACGCGGCGCAGCAGCGGGTAGAAGAAGCTTCGCAGCAATTAGATAAACTGGGCTACCGCACGCAGGTGCACCCCCGGCCCATCAACTTATTTTACCTCACCGACCAGCAGCGCGAACGGTTGGTACGAGAGGACGACAACTTTGCGGTAAACAATACTGACCAGAAATTTTCAGAAGAAGAACTGCGCAACGAGCTAGACGCCCACCCGGAGCGATTCAGCCCTAATGTGGTGCTGCGCCCGCTGTACCAAGAAATGATTTTGCCCAACCTAGGCTACGTAGGCGGGCCGGGCGAATTGGCCTATTGGCTGCAGCTGAAGCCGGTATTTGATCACTACCAAGTGCCCTTTCCGGTGCTGTTGCCCCGTAATTTCGCGTTGGTTGTTACCAAGAGCAACGCAAAGAAGCTCCAGAAGACCGGTGTCGCGCTCCCTGACCTGTTTTTGGAAAAGGATACGCTGATTAAGAAATTCGTAGAGGAGAATGCGGACGCTTCCCTATCGTTGGGCGAGCAAAAGGCGGCCCT
>JBASAY010000239.1:0-4261 GCA_049650865.1 Tunicatimonas sp. | reverse complement strand
CTATAACGCTACCTTTATCGGTCGCGGACGTACCGACGGTGGACGTGGTGACGAGGCCCCGGCTATCCTGATGCGGGACAATACCGCCGGGGTGCTAGCCAACTCCATCATCACTGATTTTGATGGAAAGGGTATCGAGGTAGAAGATTTAGCCGGACAAGGAGATAGCTACAACCGCTTCCTAGAAGGTGAAATCGAAATCTTGAACAACATTTGGTACGTTGGACCTAACTACACCACTATCTCGGTAGGTGACAACGGTATCATCACCAAATAGTAAATCCTATAATTACATAAGAAAAAGCGGACATAGTCTTATGTTCGCTTTTTCTTTACTTTTGTGTCTCATTTACTAACCTAACTGAAATGAGTAAAAAAATACATTATTATTTGTTGGCTTGCTATTGCTTGCTATCCGTAAGCTTTACTGCGTTCGCTCAGCAAGGCACACTATCGGGCAATGTAATTGATGCTGAAACCGGTGAAGAACTAATTGGTGCTACAGTTCTTGCCCAGGGCACCAGCACCGGAACGGTAACCGATATCTCCGGAAACTACCAGCTTCAACTAGCCCCCGGCACGTATACTGTTGTATTCAGTTACATATCCTATGCTTCCCAATCGGTTCAGGGAGTGGAAATAGTCGAGGGAGAAGTGAACCGCATTGACGTTGCACTTGAAACCGACGATGTGCAACTGGAAGAAGTTGTCGTGCAAGCCGAGCAAATCAACAACAATGAGGTATCGTTACTAAAATTGCAACAAAAATCTTTAGCGGTACAAGATGGCATCTCCATGAGCGAAATTCGCCGCATTGGTGCTTCCAACTCGGCCGAATCGATGAAAAGTGTTACCGGAGCATCGGTAGAAGGCGGTAAGTACATTGTGATGCGCGGGCTAGGAGATCGCTACTCACTGACTCAGGTAAACGGAATAGTGTTGCCTAGTACCGACCCATACCGTAACAGTGCTAGCTTGGACTTGATCCCCTCGTCGATGGTGGAAAACATTGTGACCACCAAAACTTTCACTCCCGACCAGCCAGGTAACTTCACCGGTGGAAACGTGAACGTATCTACCCGCTCTATCCCCGACCAGTTCTACGTGTCGGCCAAGGTATCGCTGGGTTACAACACGCAAGCATCACTTATTGACAACTTGCTCACTGACCCTATCTCTGGGCAGTACGACTGGCTCGGCTACGACGATGGCTCACGGGCTCTTCCTGAATTTGTAGCTGATCCGGTTACTCGTGAAAAACTTCGTAACAATTCTTTATACATTGATGCCCGCAGTAGAGGCGAAAGCCCTGAGAATACCGAGGCCCGCCGCCTGTACCAGGGAAGCGCAGATGCATTCGCCGACCGTCCGTTTGCTCCGGCTCTTACTAATTCGGGGATCAACCATCGCTTTCAGTTTGCGGTGGGCGACTATAAAACGCTCTTTGGGAAAAACTTTGGCTACAACGTCGGCCTCAACTACAGCCGAAGCTTTCGTCACTACCCCAACCGCATCCTAAACATCTGGGAACTTCCCGGTAGCTTACAAGACGACTCGCTTAACGTTAACCTAAACACTAATGGAGTACAAAGCATTGACAACCCTACCCTGGGTGGTTTAGTTGGTTTAGCCCTGCAGTTGAATAACCGCAACGAACTGTCTTTCACCTACACCTACAACAACGATGTAGAGAAATCGGCGGGTGATCTCGCTGGTATCTGGCCCGGGGCTATCGCCGGAGGGCACCGCTTTGAGTCGCGCAACGTAACGTTCGTGCAACGTACGCTGAACAATCTGCAACTGCGCGGAAAGCACTCCTACGGAGCCAAGAACAGTCAAATAGATTGGGTGGTAGGATATACTGCTTCAGAACAGGATGAGCCCGATACCCGAGTGTTTGCCAATGATATATCAGGGGAAGTCTACTCTATTGACCGGGCTGAGTATGATCGTCCCTTCCACTTTTTCCGAAACCTGAACGACCAGCAGGTTAGTGGTAAGATAGATTGGGAGATACCGCTAGGCGAGACAAGTACTAATAAAGTTAAGTTAGGGCTCTTTGGCAACCGCAAAACCCGCGATTTTGAAGAATTCCGCTTTCAGCACGAAAATAACGGGCTGCGTCTTCGTGACTTCACTTCTTTTCGTGAGGCCGATGGTGACTTTAGTGCCTACTTTGCCCCCGGCAACACCGGGGTACTAGGACAGAATCCGAACGGAACCTTCCAACTCGCCCCTACCTTCTTGAATCAGACGTTACCTTCCAACCGCTATACTGGTACCGAGCAGGTATTAGCTGCTTACGCAATGGGGGTGTACCAAGCGAGCAAAAAGCTAAAGTTTATCGGAGGATTGCGGGTAGAGAAAACTGACTTTGAGGTAGAAAGTGGTAGCGAAAGCGATAGCACCGGCATTATTGACGAACTAGACTTACTGCCCTCTATTAACGCGGTATACGCCTTGAACGATAACTCAAACTTGCGCTTAGCAGGAAGCCGTACGCTTGCCCGCCCTAACATGCGCGAACTAGCCCCTTTTGTGTCGTTCGACTTTATCGGAGGATTTCTGTACCGGGGTAATCCCAACATCAACCGGGGCACGGTATGGAACGCCGACATTCGGTACGAACTGTTTCCCCGGGCGGGCGAACTAATTGCGGTGAGTGCGTTCTACAAGTTCTTTAACGACCCAATTCAGCAGCGCTTATCTCCGGTAGCCTCCGGGGGCCAAATTAGCTACGTGAACGTGGATCAGGGGCAACTTTACGGCATCGAACTCGAGCTGCGCAAGAGTCTGGACTTCATCTCGCCCGCACTGCAGAACTTTAAGTTTACTACCAACTTTACGTACACGCAGTCGCGGGTAGACCTTACCGATGAAGAGTTTGCGGCGTTTAGCAGCGTGAACCCAGAAATAGAGGACTTTCGTCCTTTCCAGGCGCAGTCGCCCTACATCGTAAATACCAACCTAACCTACTACAATCCTGAGAATGAATTTGAGGCAACGCTCTACATGAACGTTTTCGGCAGACGGCTGGTAGCCAATGGTTTTGGCGGTTCGCCCGATGTGTACGAAATCAATGGTTCGGGCAACAGCCCCACCCCTGACTTACGCCTTACGCTGAGCAAGCGCGTCTTCGAGAATTTCAGCGTTGGTTTCCGGGTCGAGAATATTCTGGATTACCGAGTAGAACGAAACGTAGAGTTTAAAGACACCTATTTTGTTCAGGAGCAGTTCAGTCCGGGCCGTACGTTCACGCTATCTATCGGATACGGAGTTGGGAGCTAAGTACCTGACTTGATACGGAAGTAGAGTATAAAAAGCGGCCGAGTGCCGCTTTTTTTGTGAACAATCTGATAAGAACTTATCGACTATCAACCTCTTTATCGAGTATAACAGCTAATCAGATTACTTTTTTACTCGGCTAACCCTACATCCAAACGCGCCCAGGCATTCGGTAGCAGCAGAAATTGTAAATGATCCGGAGATTAAGGCGGTTGGGGATTACTGCCGGTAAAAACAGGGTATTAAAAAGGGAAGCGTTGCAAAACGCGCCCCAGAGAAGAAACTTTTAGGTATCAGGGAAATTCCGTGTTACTACTGGCAATAGTGCCGCTCTGAGGCAACAAGACCCCTACGGGGTGACATACTACTTCTGGTGCGTACTTGTAGTGCGTTTCGTGGAGAGTGAGCAAACCGCCCTTACAGTCCCTAGACTCTACCAGATTGCCCAAATGCTAGGGAATGGAACCTAGCGAAATTTTAGCGTTTAGCGAGGAAAACATTCACCGGACTAAAAAGAAACTTGGGCGAATGGCCTTCGTTAAGAATTCTATGAAGCAATGGAATGAATTGACGGCCGTTGAGTGCCATCCAGGTAAAGTAAGCGGTGCCTGGGTGTTTCGAGGAACCCGTGTACCGGTGGCAGCCCTCTTTGAAAACTTAAGAGACAATGCTTCTATCGAAGACTTCCTAAAGTGGTTTCCCGGTGTAACGCGCGATCAGGTAGAAGCCGTGTTGGACTACGAAGCGGCTATGCTAACTAATTCGGCGTGAATATACTATTTGACCAAGGTACGCCTCGGCCCTTAAGAGCATGTTTAAGTTTTTGAAAATCCTTGTATTCTAGTGCGTTGGCCCGAAATTCCAGGCGGGCGTGCGGAGGTTTTGTGCGGGGAAGCGTTGGAATTTCTTGACTTTTTTGGTTCGTTTTTGTGCCGCCGTGGCCCGGTCAAGACAAAAATGAACAAGGCAAAAGCCT
>JBASAY010000238.1:0-66051 GCA_049650865.1 Tunicatimonas sp. | reverse complement strand
CGCTCCATTTGTTGTCCTGCGCCTGCACCGAAGTAGTAGCGACTCCCAGCCAGCAGAGCCCCGGCGTCCACCAACCAAATCTGTTCATGCCCCAATAACGCAAGAAAGCCGGGCATGATCTATCCTTGCCAAAAAATATACCGAACCACCTGAGGCTCGTGTCGACCGGGCCACGGCGGCACGAGCCTCAGAAAATTATCAGAATAAAGTTTAATACCCCAAAGCTACTCCGCTAGTTACTTTTTCTGCCCCCGAGCGTACCAACGAACAACCCTTACATCTGCCACCATGAGAATTGCCACCTTCAACCTTGAGAACCTCGACGATCAGGCCGACCTTACGCCTTCTCTCTCAGAGCGCATCAGCATTCTAAGGCCCCAACTGCTGCGTATCAACGCCGACGTGCTTTGTTTGCAAGAAGTAAACAGCCAGCGCGTGGACGACCGGAAGACACTATCCGCGCTCGATGCGCTGGTGGCGGGCACCCCCTACGCAGCCTACCACCGGGCCACCACCCAAACCACCGATGGGGAGTTGTACCACGAGCGGAATCTGGTAACCCTGAGCCGCTTTGAGATCCGGAGCGCCGCCAACATCCGGGCTAGTTCCGGCCCGCGCCCCCACTACCAGGTGGCAACCGCCGAGCCGCCGGACTTATCGTCTGACCCAGTAAAGTGGGAACGGCCGGTGCTCTACACCACGCTGGCGCTAGATGATGGAACCGTGCTGCACGTAATGAACCTACACATGAAGTCCAAGATAGCCAGCAGCATTCCGGGGCAGAAGATTGATAATTTTACCTGGAAGTCGGTAGCTGCCTGGGCCGAAGGAAGCTTTATCTCTTCGATGAAGCGCGTAGGACAGGCCCTGCAGGTACGTCTTCAGATCGATAAGATATTTGATGAGTCGGGACTGGATTCGCTCATTGCCATCTGCGGCGACTTTAACGCCGAAACGGACGAGGTGCCGGTGAAGGCGATCCGCGGAATGGTGGAGGAAACCGGCAATCCGGCGCACAGTCTCCGGGTGATGATCCCCTGCGAGAACAACATCCCGACGTCTTCCCGCTACTCGCTACTGTACCTGGGCCACGGCGAGATGATTGACCATATTCTGGTGTCGCGTCCGCTGATCAGGTACTTCTCGCACGCCGAGATTCACAATGAAATACTGCCGGATGAGTCGGGAGCCTTTCGGGTAGATGCGAAGTTTCCCGAGTCGGATCACGCCCCGGTGATTGCGGAGTTCGTTCCGCGTTAGGGTAAGTGAAGTCTCGTCAGGGAAGTTAAGGCGCATTAATTTAGTTTAGAGATCAGCCAAGTCGTGCTAACCCTACCAATCGATGCGGTATACCACACCAACCTGCAGCGGCACAAACATCAGCGTCTCGTCGACCAGTTCATCAACGAACGGAATGTCATCCTTGATAAAGATGGTTTGCAGACGGGTGTCGGCCCGTAGCCGCCAGCGGGGGGCTATCGTTACCTCCAAGCCTACCACCGGGGCCACCCCCCAGTAGCGGCGCGACACCGTTAGGCCCAATCCCTGCGCAGTAATTAAGTTAGTACTACCCTCAACGCCGACGTAGGGAGTAAGCGAGCGCAGAGGCACCGAAAAGCGCAGCCCACCGTTCCACGAATCGGCGGTCATGTCTAACGAAAGTAAGTTAGACAAACCCAGCAACGCTGCGATAATAGGATCATTGGAGCTGATATTAAATTCCTCCGGGCCAGCCGTTAGCTCGAAGCGGTAGCGGTCGTAGGCAGCCACCACGGCCCAGTGCTTCGATAGCTGGTAGCCTACCTCCAGTCCGAAGCCTGTGCGGGGGTTGCCGTACTCCCGGGTATCGCCCACCGGCAGGGCGGTATTAAACTGCGGGGTGATAGATACTTGCGCCCAACCGGGCTCTGATAAGCCTGCCAGAAACAAGCATAATCCCAAGAAAAGTCGTACTTGCTTACGCATTTTTCCTTAACCAATCGCCGCCCCCATTTGTTACTGTCGCCCAACAATTACCCTGCTGCATGGAGATACTAGATACCGTTACCCTGCGTTTCGACCAGCAAAGTTTGCGCCTGATGAACGCCTGCCTGGGGCTGGTGATGTTCGGCGTGGCGCTAGAACTCACTCCGGCCGACTTTCGTCGCCTGGCTTCCGAACCCCGGGGAGTGCTCACCGGCCTGGCGGCTCAGTTGGTTCTGCTCCCGGCCGCCACGTACGGATTGGTATCGGTGCTACCGATCACCACGAGCGTGGCGCTGGGTATGCTGTTGGTGTCGGCTTGTCCGGGGGGCAACCTTTCCAACTTGCTCACGGTAATGGCGCGGGGCAACGGGGCGCTGTCGGTTAGCCTAACCGCCCTGTCGACCCTCCTGGCCGTGGTGGCGGTCCCGCTTAACTTTTCGTTCTGGGCCAATACCTATCTGAGGGCCCAGGATGCCGTGCCGCCCCTCACGCTCCCCCTCGGCTCGTTGGTAGGCACGCTGGCGGTGGTGGTGGTTCTGCCGCTGGCCCTGGGTATGGCTACGAACCGGTACTTGCCGCGACTCACCCGCCGGGTGCGCCGTCCGGTGCGCATTGTGTCGCTGGTGATCTTCGGAGCCTTTATCATCGGGGCGCTGGCAGCCAACTGGTCGGTGTTTCTGGAGTACGTGCACTGGCTGGTGCTGATTGTGCTGGGACACAACGCCATCGCCTACGCGCTGGGCTACGGACTAAGCGTTTCGGTGGGTTTAGCCCCTGCCGACCGCCGGGCGATCACCCTGGAGACGGGCATTCAGAACTCCGGACTGGCGCTGGTGCTGATCTTTACCTTCCTCGACGGACTCGGCGGCATGGCCCTGCTGGCCGGCTGGTGGGGTATCTGGGACATGATTTCGGGCTTAGCCCTGGCGGGAGTACTAGGGAAGCGATAGAAGCCAGCTATTCTACCTCTGCAACCGCTCACTCACAAAACATTTAGAGCATACAGATACAATCACTCAGAGGTTCACGAAGCTGAGGTTGTTGGTTAGCGTGCTAATATCCAAACCACCCCCGCAAATCACCCGTACACCTCCAGCAACTCCTGCAACTCGGCCAGGGTGTTGGCTTCGTCGATTTTTTTATCGTGCCGCCACCGCAGGATGCGCGGAAACCGCAGGGCCACTCCCGACTTGTGGCGCTTCGATCGTTGGATGCCCTCAAAGCCTATTTCAAACACCAACTCCGGCGTCACCGCCCGCACCGGGCCGAACTTCTCCTGCGTGTTGCGCTTCACGAAGTTATCCACCTGCCGAATCTCAGCATCAGTGAGGCCCGAGTAGGCCTTGGTGAAGGGCACCAACTGGCGCTGCCCGTCGCGCTCGTCCCATACCGCGAAGGTGTAGTCGGTGAACAAGCCGGCCCGCCTACCTGAGCCGCGCATGGCGTTGATGAGCACCCCATCGACGGTGAGTGGTTCTACCTTCCACTTCCACCAGTCGCCGCGCTTGCGCCCCACCCGGTAGGGAGACGCGCGGCGCTTGAGCATAAAACCCTCGGCGTAGTACTCGCGCGACCGCTCGCGCAGCGCGGCCAGTGCTTCCCAGCTTTCTGCCTCCACCACGGTAGACAACCGGAAGATCGGCAAATCGGCGTGTTGCTGCTGCAAGTCTTCGAGGAGCGCCCGCCGTTCGCTCAGCGGCGTCTCGCGCATGTCGTTGCCCTGCCACTCCAGCAGGTCGTAGGCCATTAGCACCACCGGCGCGCTTTTCAGAATGCTCTTGGTCACGTTCTTGCGCCCGATGCGGGTTTGCAAGGCCGCGAAAGAAAGTGGCTGCCCCTCGGCGTAGGGCAGTATCTCGCCGTCGATCACCGTGCCGTCGGGCAGGGCTGCCTCAAAGGGAGCGAACTCGGGAAACTTGTCGGTGATCAGCTCTTCGCCCCGCGACCAGACGTAAAGCTGGCCGCCCCGCACAATCACCTGCGACCGGATGCCGTCCCACTTCCACTCGGCCTGCCAGTCGGCTACCGGACCGAAATTCGCGATCTGCTCGGCATCGGTGGGGTGGGCCAGAAAGAAGGGGTAGGGGCGCGACAGCTGATCCCCCTGGTCTTCCTTGAGAATTAGGTCCTCGAAGGTGGTAGTATCGGGTTTCCAGTCGCCCATCAGGCGGTGGGCCACCACGGTTTTGTCCAGTTCGTAGACCTCAGCCACGGCGCGGGTCACCAGGTTTTGCGACACCCCGATGCGGAAACTGCTGGTCATCAGCTTGGTGAACACGAACGTCTCGGGCTGCGTCATCTGCTGCCAGGCGGCCACGGTCCGCTCTTTCTTCTCGGCGTCATCGAGCGGACCCAGGGCCTTTAGATAGTCAATCCAGTAGGCTAAAGACTGATTCTGCGTGGTAGTGGGCGGGGGCAGGATGAGCGAGATAGTTTCGGCCAGGTCGCCCACCGAGTGGTACGACTCTTCGAGCAGCCAGTCGGGGATTTGCGCCAGTTCGGCGGCCCACTGTCGCAGCAGCGACGACTTTACCGGGCGGCGTGGCCGCTTGTGGGTAAAGAACGCCAGCGTCCACAGCTGGTCCGGCTCGGGCGCTTCCGAAAAATAAGATTTGATAAGCGCTACCTTATCATTAGTTTTATTGGTTTGGTCTAGCTGGACAAATAGTTGGGCAAATTGTTTCACGAAAGCGGTGGTTTCAGATACCAACTCTCCGGTAGGTTTCAATGTTTCCGCGGCTCTACTCCTTACGCATGAAGGCCTCACTACTTTTATTCTTACTTGTTATCGGGGCACTGCTTCCGAGCGAGGCAACCGCCCAATCCACCCCCCCCAATATAGTTGTCTTCATCGCCGACGATGCCGGGTGGCGCGACTTCGGCTGCTACGGAAACGCCGCCATCCGCACCCCTAATATTGACCGGCTGGCCCAGCAAGGAATGCGCTTTGATCAGGTGTTTCTTACCACGCCCCAGTGCAGCCCTACGCGTACCAGCTTGCTGGCCGGGCAGTACGCCCACACGCTGCGCACCGAAGACCTGCACGAACCCCTGGCCGAGGGGCAGACTATTCTGCCTACGCATCTGAAAAAAGCCGGTTACTACACCGGGCTGATCGGCAAAACGCACATCGGCCTGGTAGGCGAGGCGAAATTTGATCTGGTAGAGCCGCTCAAGCAAAGCGAACCCCAGCCCGACGACTTCAAAACGCTGCTGGACAGTGCGCAAGACCAACCCTTTTTTGTGTGGTACGCTTTCTCTGATCCGCACCGCGGTTACCAGCCCAATACGATTGACGAGCCGCACGATCCAGACCAGGTGGTGGTACCTCCTTACCTGGTAGACACCCCCGAAACCCGCCGCGACCTAGCCCAGTACTACGATGAGATCGGGCGACTCGACCGCAACGTAGGGCGAGTGCTACAACTGCTGGAGGAAGCCGGTAAGGCATCCAATACGGCTATCTTTTTTCTGTCGGACAACGGGAAGCCCTTTACCCGGGCCAAGGGTACGCTGTACGATGCGGGGATTCGCACTCCGCTCGTTGTGCGCTGGCCCGAGCAGGTGGACGCTAGCAGTACCTACGGTGGGCTACTCAGTGCAATCCATCTGGCACCCACGATCATGGATATGGCGGGAGTAGCAGTAGATACGGCGATGGTGGGGCGAAGTCTGCTTCCGATTCTCACCCGCAACGCGGTGGTGCCCGACGAGTTTGTGTTTAGCGAACGCAACTGGCACGATTGCGACGAGCATATGCGCAGTGTGCGGAGCGACAGTTTTAAGCTGATCAAGAACGCCTACATCGAGTGGCCCCACGGCACGGCCGCCGACCTGGCGGGGAGTCCGTCGCACCAAGCGCTGCTGCGCGGCAAGGCGCAGGACCGCCTAACGGACGCCCAGCAATTAGTTTTTGAAGTGCCACGGCCAGAAATTGAGTTCTACAACGTGAAGGTAGACCCTTACGAACTAACCAACCTAGCCTACGACGTGCGCTACCGTCCGCAGATTCAGACGCACTACGCAGCCCTGCGGCGGTGGCAGCAGCAAACTGATGACTTTCCGCCGCACGTGCGGAGGCGCTACGACAACACCGACCGGGTTACCGGAACTATGTACCACATTGGCCGACCGGAATCGTACGGAAACGATAATTGACTTGATATAGTGCTATTCTTATAAAAATTATTATACTAAAAAAGGGTAGTATATTTAACTATTTCTAGTCGCTGTACTCTTATTAGTGGTTTGACGTTTTTAAGCAAGTAGAAAAACGGAATATTTGCAGCTAAGTCAAAATACCCTCCTTCGGGGCTAGGGAAAGACCGTTTGAATGAAGCTAGCGCACACCGTACTTGTTGGGATACTACTTATTGGAGCCCTGTCGGCTTGCCACCGCGGCATGATATGCCCGGCGTTTCAGAGTAGCTTTATCCAGGATGATAGCGTACGGATGGCAACCTTTTCGCCCTTTCAGAGTGATTCGCTCCCCAAAGAGATTTTTGTAGACAAGAACGAATTCGGTATTATCAACCAGCTCACCTACGCCCAGAAGGTCAATTCGTTTAAGACCATCGAGATGGTGCTGGTGTTTCCGCCCATGCCCCCCACGACTGATTCTACCGCGCTACTGGCTCCGCCCGTCCCCGGCGACTCGCTAGAGTACCAAATGACCAATCAGAAGTAAACGGTTTGCTTTACTAGGTTAGCCTTAAAGTCCTCGGTAAAGACTACGCTTTCTTGCTTATCCTCCTTAGCTTCAAAGGCAGCGCTGAATTCATTCAACTGAAGATTTTTGATCTACGGTTTCAGTCAACGATATAATTTTTTGGGTAAGCTTCTTGAAACTATTATAAGCACTTCTAACCGCTTCCCCGTGGGCACCAATAGCTCCGTCAGCTGGTTTCAGTAGAAATATAGGTTTACGTACTTCTAAGAAGATAGGCATTAAGCTATAGAAGTACTGCAGAAGGGCGAGACAATGAGGATCGGATTCTACGTAAACGTCACTTGTAGCACTAGACTCATTCAGTACGTATTTTCTAAATGCCTGAGGCATTTGGTATCCCCAATCATAAAACGATTCTACTATTTTTGTATCGCCCAAGCTGGGTTTCATAACCGTATAACCAATAGGTTCGATACGCCCGGCGGGTAGCTTTGTTAACAATTGAGATGCTTTGTTCAGTATTTCTTTCCATTGATTCCGCCAACTATTTAAAATGCTTCCTACGTTTTTAACTTCTTGCAAAGAAAAGACAATGGGCTCGGTTGGGATGACAACATAGTCGGTGGCAATGAGTGCTGCTCGATTAATACTACCGAAATTGGAGCCAGTTGTAACGATGCAGAAGTCGGCTTGATACCGGCAGTAAACTTCCGTAATAATGTGATAGAAAGCTGTAGTGATTCGTAATGCGCTTTCGTCTCCTTCCAGGCATCTGCTCCAGCTAGTGCTAAATTCGTCTTCTAGCAACGATAGCTCCAGATCGCCAGCTAGCAACTTAATTTTGTCATTGACAGGATGTATGGTCGTTGATCCAACGCTGCCAATAGCTTTATCTAGGAATTTAAGAGCAGCTGACAAAGTAGTATCAAGCGTCTTTTTTCCGTATATTTCTCTTAGCTTTTCGTCTGATAGAAACAAGGATGTTAGCCTTGCCTGAGGGTCTAAGTCTACTGCTAACACATTGTAACCTAATTCTCCCAACATATAGCTTACGTGATAAGCAGTTGTTGCTCCTCCTGCTCTGCCGCCGTTACTGAAGAAAGCAATGGTTCTCATATTGTCCTGCTATATATCTCAACGCTAAAGCTAGTAGCTCGGTCATGTGTAAATTTTGGCTCAGGATTTTGGTTTTCAGCCAGTGAAGCCAGTGCTCGCTTAACACCAACGTTGAACGTGTTGACGTATCCTAAATTCTTTACAGCCTCTGCCAGCGAAGGGTTGCGATAATCGTTAACATTTGGAAAGTTTTCGGGCCGGGCATCACCATACAATCCACCTGGATTTGTGATTTCAATCCGATCTGAGAACTGATAAAATTTGATAAATGCGTTGGATTGATAATCACGATGAATAACGGCGTTGTAAAGAAGCTCTTTCAGCGCGACAGCAGGATAGTTCATTCGGTAGTTCTCTCCTAAATTATGCTGGACACGCCGTACGACTTGTGCTCTGATAAATTCATCCATAACCCGCAGTTGAGTGGTGAGGTCACCTTCAAAGCGGTGCTCATAGTCAAATTCGCTTGTTTCATCTTTTCCCTGAAACCTGACATACTGCACGTAAGCGCTTTGTAAGTAAAATCTGGGGTTTCGGCCAAACACTAGTATGCCTACATTGGTAGGACAATCGGCTCTTGAGTCGTAAAACTTGAGTGATGATAGTTGTTCTTTGGTATCTCTGTGGTTATCTTCCAGAACTTGGGCATCAACCGCACTCGGCAAATACGACATCTTGAAAGTATCTAGACTTAAGTCTTCCAGCGTACTACCGTAGCACGGTAGCGTATCGAAGCTTCTGGCAAAAGAAGAGCGTTTCTCGCTCAACCTCCTCTCTTCCGCTTCGTTAGCAATACCCCTTCTGAGCCCCACCCTTATACAGACCTTGCCCTTGTATCGTACTGGCGGCTGAAAAGAGGGCTGAACTTCCACTACCGCTACTTCTCCATCTGGATACGAAAGCTTTATTACCGTTAAAGAAGGCGGAGGAACGATTCTTCCATCGGTACGAAAATCCATTAAAAGCTGGAGCAAATTCTCGCTAACCTTTAATCCGTCACGAGAACCATCATCTTTTACTCCAACAGCTAAGTATCCAGGTGTTTGATTATTAGCTATGTCGTTTGAAAATGCACAAATAGCTTCACCAAACTTGTCATAATTATTAGTAGAAGCTGTTTTCTCAACACGATCTGTCTCGAGATCAGCCAATATTTTTTCTAATGCTTGTTCAGTGATCATACTTCACCATTCTATCACAAAATATACTGACTCAGGTCCTTATTCTTCACCAACCCAGCCAGGCGTTCTTTCACCAGTTCGCGGGTAACAGTGATGGTGGTGTCGGGGCCAATCTTGTCGGGCACGTCGAACAGGAAATCGTTGAGCAGGTGGCTCATCACCGTGTGCAGGCGGCGGGCCCCAATGTTTTCAATCTCCGCATTGATCTGAGAGGCAATTTCGGCCAGTTCATCCAGGGCATCGTCCTCGTACACCAGAGTTACTCCTTCAGAATGTAACAGGGCTTCGTACTGCTTGGTAAGCGCGTTCTTGGGTTCGCGCAGGATGCGCACAAAATCTTCTTTGGTTAGGTTACTTAGCTCTACTCGGATCGGGAAGCGCCCCTGTAGTTCGGGAATCAAGTCCGACGGCTTGGATACGTGGAAGGCTCCGGCGGCGATAAACAGCACGTGGTCGGTGTGGATGATGCCGTGCTTGGTGGTAACGGCGCTACCTTCTACTACTGGTAGCAGATCGCGCTGCACTCCCTCACGACTCACGTCGGCCCCACTGCCCTTGCGGTCAGCACCAACCGCCACCTTGTCGATCTCATCAATAAAAATAATGCCGGTATCCTCGGCCTTGCGGATGGCCTCTTCCTTCACCTCATCCATGTCGATGAGTTTAGCCGCTTCTTCCTCTAGCAAAACCTTTTTGGCTTCGCCGATGGTCACCTTTCGCTTCTTGTTCTTCTTGGGCATCATGCCACTGATCATCTCCTGTAGGTTCATCATTGACACTTCGTCCATCATGCCGCCCCCCACCATGCCGACGCCCGACCCGTTGCTCTGCCGAATGTTAATCTCAATCTTGCGATCATCAAGCTCACCGTTACGGATTTTCTCGCGGAAACGCTCGCGGGTACGCTGGTTCAGTTCGGCATCGCTGCTGGGTTCGTCCTGCTGGTCGAAGCCAATGGTAGATGAGGTACTGCGGGTGGGCGCGTCCTTGAGGGGGGGGATGAGCGCGTCCAGGATCACTTCCTCTACCGCCTCGGCGGCCTTTTCCTTCACCTCTTCGTTGCGGCGCGTGCGCACCAGATTAACCGACTGCTCTACCAAGTCGCGCACCATGCTTTCCACGTCGCGCCCCACGTAACCTACCTCGGTAAATTTAGAAGCTTCTACCTTGGTAAAGGGGGCGTCGGCGATGCTGGCCAGGCGACGGGCGATTTCAGTTTTGCCCACCCCGGTAGCGCCAATCATCAGGATATTGTTAGGCACAATTTCACGCTGCATCTCGTCGCGCACGTGCATGCGTCGCCAGCGGTTGCGCAGGGCAATGGCTACGTTCTTTTTAGCATCGTTTTGTCCAATAATGTACTTGTCGAGCTCCTGAACAATCTGCCGGGGGGTTAAATAGGTATTTTCTTCTAACATAATATGAGATAGTATGAGTAGGTCTACTTGAGAAATAACTGATGCACGTCGGCCGACAACGAGAACTGGTTGAAGGCGCCGCTCACGTGATACACCGAGCGAGAAAAATCGACGCGAATCGTCCGGGTACGGAACATCAGTCCGAAGGACAAACCGGCTCCTCCGCCAATTTGTTGTAATTGTAACGATCTTCTGATTGAATGGTTGTACCCGCCGTACACCTTGATGCTCCTGCTCAGCAGCAGGGCTCCTCCGAGCGATAGGTGGCGGGCTATTAGACTGGCGACCCCCTCGTCGGGCTCCGCCGCCGCATCGTCAAAGTTGTTGTACCACAGTTGGTAGGCGGTAAGGTAAAAGCGAAACGGCATGTACTGCGGCTTAAAGGCTACTCCCACCCGAACGTCGCTGGGCAGGCGGCTTTGGGCGGTCGATGCGTAGTCGCGCAGCCGCACGCCCAGGTTGGTAATGGTAAGTCCCACGGTAAGGTCGCGCGTAGGATGGCGATAGGCGCCCCCCAAATCAAATAACAGGGCGGTAGCTCCCAGTCCGGCAATGGTTGAGCTGGCTAGCTTCAGGTTGCCGCCTAGTTGAAACGGAGCCATCTGGTGCGCGTAGTTTAGCGCGATAACGTACGAAGAAGCGGTGAAATCGCCCCCAGGCAGTCCGGCCGGATCGAAGCCCGCGAATTCGCCGTAGTTGAGGTAGGACACGCTAGCGCCAAACTGCCCCACGTTCTTCACGGCCTGGCTGTAGGAGGCGGTGGCGAGTTGAACGTCGGCCAGATAAGGGCGGAACGCGAGGCTCAGCTGTCGGTCTAGATGTTCGCCGTTAAGTGCCGGATTGCTGAGGAACCGGTGCACATCGTTAACCGCGCCCGAGTCGGCCGCGGCGGCTACCTGCACTCCGCCCGCAGCGGTAACGGGCGGACTGGGGTTCAGGTTCAGGAAATCGAAGGCCCGTTGGCCGCCGGTCTGGGCGAAACCCGGAAGGGTTAGAAAAAATAAGGAACATCGAACAAGGAGTTGGGGCTGCCCGGCGGATAAATGATGAAATAGACGGCGCGCTATGATCATCATTCGGAACCTGTTTGCTGAGTCTGCCAATTAAACTACTTCTCTTGATTCTGATTATCCTCCCTCATCCAGCCCATCCTGATCAAACTTACGCTATTTACGCTGCATTCTGCAACTTTTTGCCCCGAAATAGCCTTATCAAAGACCCAACCTAACCCACTATGAAATTCGGTAAGCTGCCCGACATCCGCTGGGTTAACTTTACGCTTCCGGCCGACCATCCGCAAACGGCGGCCACCTTATCCAGTCACCGCAGTGAAGTTCCCCCGCAGGTGTTCGTAGGCTCGGCCCGCTGGGGTGAGAAAGATCTGGTCGGTAAAATCTACCCGCCCAAAACTCCGCCGACCGACTACCTTACCCACTACTCCCGCCACTTTTCTACCATCGAGCTCAATACGACGCACTACCGCATTCCTACTCCGGAGTTGGTGGAGCAATGGTGCGAGCGCACCGAGCCGAACTTCGTCTTTTGTCCTAAGGTGCCCCAACTCATTAGCCATCAGCCCGACTTTGGGCAGTCGCTGCGCGCTACGGACCAGTTTCTGGCTGGGCTGGCCGCTTTTGGCAACCGGCTGGGCATCCCCTTTCTGCAACTGCCGCCTTCGTTTACCCCGCAGCGGGGCAAAGCCCTGTTCGCCTACCTCGCCGACTGGCCTACCGACGTACCGCTGGCGGTGGAGTTTCGGCATCCTGACTGGTTTAGCCGTCCGCGCCTGTTCAACCGGGCCTTCGATTTGTTAGAAGAACTCGGCATCAGCGTGGTGATTACCGATACGGCCGGGCGGCGCGACGTGATCCATCAGCGCCTGACCACCCCCCGGGTGTTTATTCGCTTTGTGGGCAACCGCCTGCACGCTACCGACTACCTGCGCGTGGACAGTTGGGTGCGCCGTATCCAGCGTTGGCTGGCGGCTGGGGTGCAGGAGGTATACTTCATTGTGCACCAACCCGAAGAACATTTGTGCGTGGATTTGGCCATTTACGCCGTAGAACAGCTTAACCAGCACTGCGGCTTGTCGATCTCGCCGCCCCGCCCCATCAACCTGGGCGTGCAGCAGCGCTTGTTTTAGTTGGGTTTGCCTATCTTTGTCAGGAATGCGGAATACCATAACCATCAGTAAGGGATTTGGCTGGTTTCTGGGTAGTTTCAGCAACAACAAAAGCCATAAACATTATGCCATCCAGCTGAGCATTCCTTTAGCTGGCCCCATCAAGCTTGTCTTTGACAAAACAGAAATCTTAACAGAAAAAGCAGTATTAATCAAATCACACGTCAGGCATGCGCTTTCTGCTGAGCAATACCACCTTCTCTTCCTTTTCAATCCGATCTCTACGGTAGGGCATTTTTGGAACAATCTAATCAACACCTCTTATCAGGAAGCAGACGTAGAACCCATTGGCCAGTTAAAAAGAATAGGCACTGATTTCCTTCATTCGCGAATTTCGGAGGAAGAACTTCGGATAAGAATAGTGCGCGTTGTGCACCGGTACGACTGTCACTGCGATGAGTATGTGCATGCTGGCGATCAAAGAATCGACCGAGCCATTCACTACTTAAGTCAGCATAGTCATCGGGTGGTTCCTCTCGAAGAAATCTCGGAATACTGTCACCTTTCACCGAGCCGGTTTCTTCATCTGTTCAAAGAGACCACGTCGCTGACCTACCGTAGAGCACAACTTTGGACAAAGATGATAAATGCACTTCCCTATTTCGGTCAACTTCCATTAACTACCATTGCCCACCGGGTGGGATTTGCCGACAGCGCGCACTTCAGCAGAACGTTCAGCGAGAACTTCGGCTTCTCGCCAAGAGAACTAGGGAAGAATAGCCAGTTTGTTCAAGTTTAGCCATTATCGTTTTCTGATCTTTGTCATAACTCAATAGCAAAATTCAGAAAACATGAACAAGCCCCTCGCAGTAATCGACAAATATCTGGAAGCAACGACGCTACTAAATTACAATCATCCTGAAATTCAGAAGCTGATTGCCGAACGTTCCTGGCAAGCACTGGGTGAGAAGGAGAAGGTGAAGCAGGTATACAATTTTGTGAGAGATGAGATTCTTTTTGGCTATAACGAACGCGACGATATTTCAGCAGCTCTAGTTCTTAAAGATGGGTACGGACAATGCAATACAAAAGCTACGCTTCTGATGGCCCTTCTGAGAGCGGTTGGGGTACCTAATCGAATACATGGATTCACCATTAACAAAAGGTTACAGAAAGGGGCCGTTACCGGAATTTGGTACAAACTTGCGCCGAAGAACATTCTTCATAGCTGGGTTGAAATCAATATGAATGAAGAGTGGTACTTCCTGGAGGGTGTCATTCTTGATAGACCCTATCTTTCATGCTTGCAACAAAAGTTTTCGGACCGTGAAGGCGACTTTTGCGGATATGGTGCCTACACTGAGAACTTCGGAAATCCGATTGTAGACTGGGACCTCAATCATACATTTATTCAAGAAAAAGGAATCAATCAGGATTTTGGATTATTTGATAACCCAGATGAGTTTTATCGAAAACACGGGCAGCAACTCAACCCGTTTAAAGAGTGGGTTTTTAAGCATTATGTCCGTCATCTGATGAATCGTAACGTAAACAACATAAGAAAACTGGGTGCTAACAGATGTGGCTAAAACGCAATAGTCCAGTTGGTTAAATCTATTGTGACTGATGATTATAGGGGTTTAGGGGATGCAAAGCCGAAGATTTTAGATAACTTACCGTATCTTCCAACCGTTAGTAAAGTAGCCAACCAACTCTTTTATGCACTCTTATATCCGCCTCTTCTCGTATACTTTAGCCATCGTTTGCTCTGTTGTCCCTGCGCTTAACTCATGCAGCAGTCCGGAGCCGCCGGTAGAAGTGAAATCACTGGAGGTGACCGCTACGGCTTACAATTCGGTGGAGGCCCAAACCAAGAAGGGCGACCCCGCCACGGCGGCTTGGGGCGACAAGCTGGAACCTGGTGTAAAGGCCATTGCCGTATCGCGCGACCTGCTGAAACAGGGCCTAGATCACAACACTCCAGTTACGATCAAGGGATTACCGGGCACCTACCGGGTACTCGACAAAATGCACAGTCGGTGGAACAACCGTATCGATATCTACATGGGCGAAGATGTGAATGAAGCCAAGGAGTGGGGCCGACAGACCGTAGAAATTTCGTGGACGGTAGAAGAAAGCGACCCGGATGCCGATCAGGCGAATTAATCTATAGTATCGCTACTGCGGTACAGGATTGGATGAAGTTTTTAGTT
This sequence comes from Tunicatimonas sp., assembly GCA_049650865.1. Classification (GTDB taxonomy): domain Bacteria; phylum Bacteroidota; class Bacteroidia; order Cytophagales; family Cyclobacteriaceae; genus Tunicatimonas. Next base: position 51,367 of record JBASAY010000238.1, on the reverse strand, counting down.
GCAATTTTCTTAGCGGCAGCAATCTGCTCCTGTAGTACTACCTATGAACTTATCAAAGTTGAGAAGCCAAACTTAATCGGCATAAAGTCTCATCAGACTAAAGGCACAATCTTTAAGCGCTCTTATTCATTTATCCCTGGTTCGTTCTCGGTTGTTGACAGCGCAAACAGGTTCACGCCCACTGTAAACGATATCGCTCAAGCCGAAAGAATCCTAAAAGAGCAGATTAAGCATCTTAACAAAGACCAACCGAATCAATTCGGAAATTGCCCTGATATTCGTAATAACCTAAATAGCTATTTCAGACAATACGTTGGGTTCTATGACAAAGAAGATAAAGTGATTCACGTAAATCTTCTTTGGAACAAATACTCAATAAAGGAAAAGTTGATCGGAATCTCAGATCCTAGAATGAGTTTTGATGACGACTATACCATCCCTTTTGATAGTTGCAGCAATTACTGGCGGTTGGATATAAACCTCACTACGAATCAGGCGCTAAACTTAAAAGTGAATGGGGTGGGATAACCAGCATTCGACTACGTAAATTATTCTCAACATCCTTAAGCCTCCTGCTTCAAGTACGCTTCCTCTTCCTTAACCAATTGCTGCTTGATGTGCCGGATAATGGGTTCGGCGTGCAGTTTTCCGTTCTCAATAAACACCTTGGCCGTCTCTTCACCACCAATCACCGAACCGGCCATGTAGATGCCCGGCAGGTTGCTCTCAAAGGTGTCAGGATCAATCTCCGGAATTAGCATCGCACCGTTGAGGGTGATGCCCACGCGCCGCAAAAACTTCGCGTCGGGGTGGTAGCCGATCATCAGAAACACAAAGTCGGCCGGAATCTTCTCTGAGCGCCCCGTTTTGATGTTGCGCACGTACACGTCTTTGTCAGTAATCTCGGTCACTTCCGAGTTGAAGTGCGCTTTGATCTCTCCCTTCTTCACCCGGTTTTCGGCATCGGGCACAATCCAGTACTTCGCCGTTTTGTCGAAGCCGTCGTACTGGTGCACTACCGTTACCTCGCAGCCATTGCGGTACAAGTCTAGGGCGGTTTCGATGGCTGAATTCGCGCCGCCTACCACCACCACACGAGTAAAGGTGTACTTATATGGCTCGTCGTAGTAGTGCGACACGTGGGGCAGGTGCTCTCCCGACACGCCCATCTCGCGGGGAATGTCGTAGTACCCAATGGCCAGAATTACCTTTTTGGTGTGGTACTCGCCCTGGTTGGTTTGCACCACAAACAGGTCCTTCTGTCGACTGATATCGCGTACCTCGGTGTAGGTGCGCACGTTAAGCTTGAAGTGCTCCGACACCTTGCGGTAGTACTTGAGCGCCTCTACGCGGCTGGGCCGCAGGTTGAGCGAGGTAAAGGGAACGTCGCCGATAGCAATCATATCGGCACTCGAAAAGAAGTTCATATCGTGCGGGTAGCGCCGGATAGACTCCGTCAGGCTTCCTTTGTCCAGAATAGCGTAGCGTAAGCCTTCTTTTTGGGCAGCGATGCCGCAGGACAAGCCGCAGGGGCCAGCGCCCACAATGAGCACGTCGTAGGGTTGATTCATAATTCTAGGTGATTCTCTAAACCCCTTGTTAACGCAGAAAAAGAGAAACAGGTTTGTAGAGAGTTGGGAATTAAGAATTGGGAGGTAGGAAATTAGAAATTGGGAAATTTTCACCTGCTGATTGGTGAGTGGGGTGGGTGAACTGGTCGTTACGGGGTTTAAGTGCGGCTGGCGAGTTGCCAGAGCCGCTCGGCCTTTTTGCCCAGTAGCCAGAACGAAGCGGCCAGAATAGCGAAGAACGCTACCTTGTGCAGACTGTCCCAGCAAAACTCGAAGTACAGGGTATACGCATTGATCACCAAAAATGCCAGCCCCACTTCGGCGGTTACCCGGTCTTCTCGTTGCTGCCCGTAGTAAATAGCCAGTCCGGAGCCAACCGCCAGCAGCAGCGACCAGTGCAGGAAGCTGATCCGCGCGGCTGCCTCCCACGAGTCGTAGCTGCCGTGGTTACCAAACACCGACAGCAGCCACAGCGAGAAGAACAGCCCCAGCAGGCCCGTTACGTAGGTAAGCGGCGCGAACGGACGCAGCCGCGGAAGGCGCAACAGCCCCCGGCTTAGCCCCAGCAGCAACCCGCCAAACACCACGTAGCGCAGCGGAAAGTTCATGCCCATAAAGTAAGCTCCCCAGTCGGAGTGGTAGGCGGTTTCGGCCCCGAACCACACAGCCAGGGTACCCAGCGCCAGCAGCCAGGTAAGCTTAGAGTGCCACTGCACGGCCGCCGCGGCGTACACCCCCGATGCCAGCAAGATCAGCGCGGCGAAATAGCCCTCGGCCATGCCGAGCACGAAGCTCAAGTAAGTAAGCGTAAAGGCTACCCCGATGGCGCCGAACATATACAAGGCCTCGTTGCTAAACCCTCTAGCAGGATACCGCTTCTGGTGAACGTGCGCTCCGTAGTACAGCCCTACTGTGATCACTGCCCAGAGAAGCATCTTTACCAGGTCAGAGGCGTTTAGCAGGGAGTTGAGGGTGGCCATCAGCCAATCGTCTAGCAGCAGCAGCACGGTGGCCAGAATGATGCACGATACCGCGAAGAAAAAGGCGATCAGCGATAGGTTCTTCCAGTCGAAGGTGGCCTTGCGGACCGGGCCTTCCGCATCTCGCAGGCGTTGCGCCGTTTCGGCGTCTACCAAGCCCTGCTCGGCCCAATGCTCGATGGCCCGGCGGATGATTCGCTGCTCGTTGGGATTAATTTTCATGCGGACAAACCCGTTGGGTTAGTCGGAAAATTAGTAAAAGGTGTTCTTCCGTTCAAGAATCGGTAAGTTTTTCCACGTCTTTGCCCCGCGGCTTGAAGTAGGTTTTAATGACCTGTTGGGTGAGTGATGGTGGCAGGTACTTGCTCAGGTAGGTGCCCAGTTGGTTCGAGAAGCCCGGCACCACCTCCGGTTTGTGCGCCAGCAACCCCCGAACGGCTCCGTCGGCCACCTCGGCCGGGTCCATCAGGAACTGCGAGGCATCTACCTGGGTGAAGCCCGCCCGCCGGAAGAACTGCGACTGAGTGGGACCCGGGTTCAGGCAGGTTACGTTGACGCCCATTGGTTGCAGTTCTACCCGCAGGCTGCGCGTAAACGAGCGCACGAACGCCTTGGTGGCAGCGTACACGCTGAAGTAGGGCAGGGGCTGGTAGCTGGCCGTGCTGCCTACGTTCAGGATATGGGCATCGGTGGCTGCCTGAAGCATGGGCAGGAAGCGATAGCATAGCTCCACCAGCACCTGTTCGTTAAGGCGCATGGTGGCCAGCTGTTCGCTGAGCGGCACCTCGGCAAAGGAGCCCCACACGCCCGCCCCGGCGTTGTTAATCAGAATGCGTACCGGCCAGTCGGCATCGCAGCAGGTTTGGTACAGTTCTTCGGCGGCGTGGGGAGCCAGCAGGTCGCAGGCCACCGGGTGCACGGTGATCTCAAACTCGTGCGCTAGTTCTTGCGCCAGCGCTTCGAGTTGTTCGGCCGAGCGAGCTACCAAGATCAGGTTGAAGCCTTCGCCCGCGCAGCGCCGGGCCAGCGCTTCGCCGATGCCGTAACTAGCCCCGGTAATTAGTGTGTAGTCCATAGCCTAGCGTGGGTTAAAAAACGATTCGTCCCAAGCGCCTGCCGGGTCGTAGTGCAGATATCCCCGGTCGATATAGAGGGGCGCATCAACGTTATTGTGGTACAACTGCCCGGTGCCCAGCCCCTGCGGCACGGTGGGTTCGTACAAGCTTACCCACTGCGCGATGGCGTTGAGGCCCACGTTCGACTCCAGGGCCGAGGTAACCCACCATCCGATGCCTCGGTTTTCGGCCAGCATTACCCAGTCGTCGGCGGCGGCCAGTCCGCCCAGCAGGGTAGGCTTTAGGATAATGTACTGGGGCTGGATCGTATCCAGCAGTTGGGCTCGCTCTTTCGAGGTGTGCACCCCGATCAGCTCTTCGTCCAGGGCAATGGGCACCGGGCTGTTCCGGCACAGGGCGGCCATCGCTTCGGGTTGCCCCGGCGCAATGGGCTGCTCAATAGAGTGAACGTCGAGCTTGGCCAACCGCTTCAGCTTATCCATTGCCTTGGCAGGCGAGAATGCCCCATTGGCATCCACCCGCAGGCTTACCATATCGCGGGAGTAGCGCTTGCGGATGCCCTGCAGCAGGCGCAGTTCTTTGGAGAAATCGATGGCTCCGATCTTCAGTTTAATGCAGCGGAAGCCCTGCTCCAGCTTATCATCAATCTGCTGTTGCATAAAGGCCGGGTCACCCATCCACACCAGCCCGTTGATGGGCACCGGGGTAAAATCCGGATGCATCACCGAAGGAAACAACAGTCGTCGGCCGCCGTGCAGCAGGTCGAGCAGGGCGGTTTCGGCACCGAAGCGCACCGAGGGTAGGTTGGCGGGCACCGCGTCCTGTACCCACTGAAACGCCTCTTGAGCACTGCGGGGGACGGGTCGCTTTTCTAGGCGTTGTCGCACTAAGTCGATCATCATGGGCAGATTTGGTACGTCGTCTTCGCTCAGTCCGGCCAGGGGCGCACACTCACCGACGCCTCTTCGTCCGTTTTGCTCGAGCACCAGGTAGTGGGTGGGGCGGGTGGTCATTACGCCGCGCGAGGTGCCCGCCGAGAAGGTGAAGCGCAGGGTGTGGGAGAAAGAATGGGTTTGCCGCATTAAATGATTAACTTGCCCCATCCTATTTTGATTGATAACCCAACCAATTTTTTGCGATGCCCTCTTCCGACGAACTGACCTTCGATGCCATCATTGAGATTCCGAAAGGAAGCCGCAACAAGTACGAGTACGACAAGGAGCGTAATATGATTCGCTACGACCGGATGATCTTCTCGTCGATGTTTTACCCCAGCGACTACGGCTTTATCCCTGACACCCTAGCGGGTGATGGCGATCCGCTGGACGTGCTGGTGCTGGTCTCGGAGCCTACCTTTCCGGGCTGCCTCATCGAGGTGAAGCCCATCGGCCTGTTCCGCATGCGCGACGAGAAGGGCCCCGATGCCAAGATTCTGTGCGTGCCGGTGAGCGATCCTATTTGGAACAAAGTCAACTCGCTCGATGAGATCAACCCCCACCTCAAGAAAGAGATTGAGCACTTCTTCCAGGTGTACAAAGATTTGGAGAAGAAGAAGGTGGGCATCGACGGCTGGGAAGACCGAGAGGCCGCCCTGCGGGTAATTGAAGATTCACGACGAAGGTTCGCTGAAGGGGAAGCGGACTAGTTGTACCGCTATTATGTATCGTTCGTGAATTATAACTCGAGTATATTACCCCCTTTTCAGGTGTTATTTCGGGCTAAGCCGTCATTGTATCAAACTTCTTACCTTTTCAAATTCTTCTTTGTAATAGTCGACTGGCTTGTAGACGATCTTCCCCTCTGGAGATATCAAGTAGTAGGTGGGATAATAGTTCACATTGTATCGCTGTAACGTCTTATGGTTTTTTCCAGCATGAAGCTTTGTTCCCACGAACGCCCTCTTCTTCGCAATTTGTTTTCCCTTATCAAATGTGTCGAATCCATTGATAGACACAAATTCAATATTGTTGCCGTAGTCCTGATAGGTAGTTTTTAGTTCTTCCATCGCTCGGATACACGGATGACACTTGGAGAACCAGAAGTCAAGGTATATGTATTTGCCCCGCAGATCAGCCAAACTTACGCTATCACCTTCGTACGACGACAGTACGAAGTTAGGGGCTACTTGTCCGATACTTAGCTGACTGGTTTCGTTTAAAAGCTGCTTAGCATATTCGGACACGAGTATGCTACTATTGGCAGTTAAGGTTTTCAGCGCTGACGGAACGTCTTTCTGCACCGAAAACAAATCGGTATCATATGAGTGGTAATATGAATCGACCAAGCTGAGAAAGGATAGGTGCCGCAACAAAGGTTGATCTATGGTTGATGCTATACCATCTGCCTGATTGAATGCACGTACTGACTCAGCAATGGCTGATTTGCTTGATTGATGCTCATCAAGCATAAAGAACTGCCTAAGTGAATACCCATAAACGAACATAACTGCATCTGCTAGAAATGGGGAGCCTAACTGCTCATCTACCGGCAGAATCAGTTGATTAATGCTGCTAGTATAATCATTGAGTGTACCTGTCTTAAACTGCTCGGTCAGAATGTACGGTGCTAAGTAGTAATCAATTTCCCTTTTGTAAGAGCGGTAAAACGTAGCAGATTTTATCTTATCGATTGCCTTGTTGATTTTCGCAATCACTCTTCTGTTGTCTTTCTTATTTCTTCCTAAATGAAGCCAGTGGATGGTAGTCTCTCGAGCGTTTCTATAACAGCTTTTGTATCCGTGTACCGAGCTAAGTAGTTGGTTGACTTGATCAAGAGCACTATTAATGCCTGGGTGAGTTTCTGTGAACCGAAAATCGCTTTCAGTTGACAATTCCAACAAGTAGTCTCCTTGATCCTCAGTATAAAAACTACGATCGTTGATAGAAATTAGGGATACGCCCATTTGCCCCTCGACAGATAAGCTTATTTGTTCTTGTGGTGATAACTCTTTCAATAGAAGTGTTTTGCCTATTCTCGAATAGTAATCCAATATCCTATCTATCTTAATGGACACTGAATCATCAGAAACGTTTCTAATTGAGATGTGAGCGGTACAGTAGCCGTCAGTGCCAAGCAATAGTAAAGATACTATCACAAAGAGACTCGTTCGTAGTAGGTCTTTTACCTTCATGAGATGCTTATTTGATTTTAAACGGAATATCTGCCTTTTACTGATAGTAAAAGTAATCTAAATTTAGAAGTAAGTTGGACATCATTGGTTGGGAAGACCGAGAAAACGCTCTTAGGATAATTGGGGACTCGATAAGGTTGTATCACTACCACTAACGCGCCGCGAAAGCCAGAATTCGCTTACGATACGAGAGTATGCTTCTGCAGAAGGACCGCGAAGCTAAGCCACTACTAATGTCTGTAGCTAGTAGTATCCACTGCTAGAGCACCGTGCAGCGGACGACGTGACTATACCATTCGGAGCAATGGCTAAGCGGTAGCCCCTCACATAAGCGCAACAAAAGCGTATAAACCCTGCCAAACCTTACGCCGTACCATTTTCGCTCACTTACCACTATGTTGGTAACGGCAGTATGCAGCGTTCCGCAATAACGGCGGCTGAACCGCTCGGTTTCAAATGACTACCCTCAGGTGCGTTTCCGTTCTAAGTTTCATTCCGTGTAAGGTATTCATGCTGCTTCGCGCTGTGCGCCTATCAGGTTAGGCAGAATACCCTAAAAACTTGCTTTGTCTCGGAGCAACCCTCTTCTGCCATTTTTTTTATCCCTAGTCAGTTTCTCATCTTGCACTGAAGGCAGAGTTTATACTCCCAACTAGCTTCGAAGAAAGTATCCAGCATCAAACCACGTAGAAAATCACCCAGCATCCAGCTTTTAGCCACCCCTAAAGTCACCCATGCGCGTTGCCATCGTCCTAAATACTTCTTGGAACCTGTATAACTTCCGCCGGGGGCTGATTGACGCGCTGCGGCAGGAGGGGCATTCGGTAACGCTGGTTGCGCCGGAAGACGAACACACGCCGAAGCTTCGGGAGTTGGGCTACGATTTGATCACCGTACGCATGGACCGGCGGGGCATTCACCCCGGACGCGACCTCACGTATCTGGGAGAACTCTACCGGGTTTACCGAGCCGTGCGCCCCGAAGTGGTGCTGCACTTCACGGTGAAGCCCAATATCTACGGCACCGTGGCAGCGCGCATGCTGGGCATCCGGGCGGTGAACACCGTATCGGGACTGGGTACGGTATTCTTGAAGAAGGGCGTGGTGTCGTGGGTAGCCCAGCAACTGTACCGTCTCAGCTTCCGCTGGGCCGACCGGGTGCTGTTTCATAATCCCGACGACTACGCCCTGTTCGTAGCGCGCGGACTGGTTGCCGCCCGGCGGGCCGCCGTGGTACCCGGTTCGGGCGTAAATGTACACCACTACGCCCCCGCACTACCTACCATCCCCCAGTCGCCCGTCTTCCCGTCTCCGTCCTCCATCCTCCAGTTTCCCGCCTCCGCCTCCCAGTCTCCGGTTTCCGGTCTCTGTCCTCCGGTCTCCGTCCTTCCCTTCACATTTCTGGTGATTGCCCGCCTGCTAATCGACAAAGGAGTGATGGAGTACGCCGCAGCGGCGCGACTGCTTCGGCAACAGGGTGTTTCGGCGCGCTTTCAGCTGCTGGGGGCCCGTGACCCGGCGCATCGGCGGGGCATTGCCGATGCCATGCTAGACGGCTGGATAGACGAGGGATTGATCGACTACCTGGGCACCGCCGACGACGTGCGGCCCTTCGTGCAGCAGGCCGACGCGGTGGTGCTGCCCTCGTACCGCGAGGGTTTACCGCGTACACTGCTAGAAGCGGCGAGTATGGAAAAGCCCCTCGTTGCTACCGATACTCCGGGCTGCCGCCACGTAATTGTCGACGGGTATAACGGCCTACTGTGCCGGGTGCGCGACGCGTCGGCCCTGGCAGATGCTATGTACCGTTTGCAGCAGATGCCCCCTGCCGAACAGCAACAAATGGGACGGTACGGCCGGACCCTGGTGAGCCAACGTTTCAGTGAAGAATACGTTATTGATCAGTACCGAACGTTTATCGTTAACCGCCGTGATGGCGTAAGCTTGCCCGCTAGTCTATTAGGCCAGCCAGTAGAAAATAGGTTAGGTAACGGCGGTGTATCCACAACCAACCATCTTCACCATGAACGTTCAGCATCACCCTCTTGAAGGCCTTATTGAGATTATCCCCGCGGTGTACCGCGATGAGCGAGGGTACTTCTTGGAAAGCTACCATACCGAGCGATTCCGCGCCCTGGGCATTGATCAGGACTTTGTGCAGATAAACCAGTCGTTTTCTAAGCGTGGCGTGCTGCGCGGGTTACACTTTCAGCGCTTGCCCTACCAGCAGGGCAAACTGGTAAGTGTGGTGCGGGGGCGGGTGCTTGATGTGTCAGTGGATCTGCGCCCGGGGTCGCTAACCTACGGGCAGCACGCTAAGGTGGTCATCGATGGTGAACAGCACAATATGCTGTACGTGCCCGAAGGCTTTGCCCACGGATTTGTGGCCCTGGAAGATACCACCTTCGTATACCAGTGCACCAACCTGTACCATCCGCCTTCCGACGGGGGGCTTCGCTGGGATGACCCTGATCTGAACGTAGATTGGGAGCTAGAGCACTACGGAATTGATTCACCGATAGTTTCGGAAAAAGATCAGTTATTGCCTAGTTTCGCCACTTATAACCAATTACACACCTCTCCGCTTGAAGATACCACCGGTCATTAACCGTTGCCTCCTCCGTCGGCTAACAACGCTTGGGCTGCTGAGCGTCTTGCTCAGTGCTACGTCCTGCGGCATCTATCGCAACCGCATCTTGTTTGCTACCGACCAGCCCGCCGGACTACAGCAGGCGGTGGCTGATACCCAACGCAACTACCGGATTCAGGAAGACGACTTCCTGGAGATAGAAGTATATACCAACCGGGGCGAACTACTTATCGACCCCAATTTTGAAATCAGAAAGGAAATTGGGGTGATGGGGCAACAGAACCAGCAGCAGCGTCAGGTGCCGCGCTACCTGGTGCAGCAAGACGGCGCAGCAACCCTGCCGGTGGTTGGTAAAGTGCCGCTGGCCGGACTCACCCTGAACCAAGCCGATAGCCTTCTGGCGCAGCGCTACGCCACGCTGTACGAAGAACCTTTTGTGATTACCCGCTACACCAACAAACGCGTGATCGTGCTGGGGGCCACCGCGGGGCAGGTGGTGCCTTTGGTTAACGAAAATACCAACCTTATCGAGGTGCTGGCCCTGGCCGGAGGAGTGACCACCCAGGCCCGTACCGATAACATTCGCCTTATTCGAGGCAATTTGAGCAACCCCGAGGTGCAGGTTATTGATCTTTCTACAATTCAGGGCATGCAGGCTGCTTCGCTGCGGGTGCAGTCGGGCGACATTATCTACGTGCAGCCGGTACAGCGGGTGGTGTCGGAGGCCATCCGCGACATCTCGCCCGTGCTGGGCCTGATCACCAGCTTAATTACCCTGATCGTGCTGATTGATCGGTTGAATCCTTAACCCCCCACCCAGTGATGAACAACTCCTTTGATCCGGATGCTACGTCCATTAACAACAAAGTGGGCGCGGATATTGACCTGACGAAGGTGTGGCTTACCGTGCGCAAGAAGGCGGGCTGGCTGCTGCTCTTCCTGCTGCTTACCAACCTGGCGGCCTACCTCTACGTGCGCTACACCCGGCCGGTGTACGAGTCGCACTCGGTGCTTAAACTCAACGTGAAGAGCGAAGCTAATATCCTGGGCCTTAATACTGTAACGCAGGGGCTCGACGACCTGGCGGGCGAGATAGAACTGCTGAAATCTAACCTGTTCTTTAGCAAGGTGGTCAACGCGGCTGACCTGGCGGTGAGCTACTACGCCTACGGGCGGGTGCTGTTTCAGGAGCGCTATCAGAACTCGCCCTTCCGGGTGGAGCATACGATCAAGAATCCAGCCTTTTACGACCGCCCTATCGATCTGGAGATTATCAACCGCGACCAGTACGTGCTGGCCTATCCCGACGGTGGCGAGGTGCTCACCCGCGCCTATCGCTTCGGCGAGGTGGTAGAAACCCCGGACTACCGCCTGGTGGTGCGCCTCACCAACAACTATGCCGAGGGGCGCGACGAGGGCACCTACTACTTTACGGTGAACAGCGACCGCGCCCTGGTGAGCTACCTGGGTAGCAACATGACGGTGGAGCCGGTGAACTTCAACGCCAAGACCATCCGCATTGGCTTTGAGGGTTACAACCAGAAGAAGGTGCGCGACCTGGTGCACCTGATAGACTCGGTGTACCTGAAGTACACGCAGGAGCAGAAGAACTTGGCTACGCAGCAGAAGATTACCTTTTTGGACGAGCAGCTCAGCAGCATCGAGCAGCGCTTGTCGACCTACGAGAGCTACTTCGAGAACTTCACCATCACTAACCAGACCAACGATTTGCCTTCGGCCATCGGTGAGGCTATCGCGCAGCTCAAGGAACTGGAGCTGCGTAAGCTATCGCTGCAACAAACCCAGGCGGCCGTTGCCGATCTTTCGGAGCAGGTAGAAAATGAAGAACTGATATTTACGGGCCCTGCCGCCTTCACCGACTACCCCGAAGACCTTAGCGCCTACGTTGAGCAGCTGAACCAGTTGCTCAACGAGCGGGCCCTACTGATGCAGTCGTACAAGGAGTCGTCGCACGCCCTCAAGCTCAAGGACCAAAAGGTGGCCCTGCTCAAGAAAGATATCAGCCAGTTACTCTCTGCCTACCGCAGCCAGCTGACTCAGGCCATTCAGAAGGTAGACCGCACCGAGCGTGAGGTGGAGCAGAAATTTGTGCAACTGCCCGCCCAGGGCACGCAGTACGACAAAAATCAGCGCTACTTCAACCTGTACGAGCAGGTGTATCTGTCGCTGATGCAAACCAAGAACGAGCTGGAGATTGCCCGCGCGGGCACGGTTACCGATTTTGTGGTGCTACTGCCCGCTACCCTGCCGGGTGCCCCCATTGCTCCCGAGCGACTGATGGTGCAAGCGGCCGGGTTGGTATCGGGACTGTTGCTTTGCCTATTGTTTGTGAGCCTTAGCTACGTCCTGAACGACCGGATCAACAGCCAGTCCGAACTGGAGCGCTACGTGAACGCCCCCATCCTGGGCACCATCCCCTTCTACCGGCGGGTGCGCACGCGGGGCAGCACCCTGGTGGTGCGCGACTCGCCCAAATCGGCGATCAGCGAGGCCTTCCGGACGGTGCGAACCAATCTGCAGTTTGTGGGGGCGCAGCAGCAGCAGCGGATAATTTCGGTAACCTCTACGGTGGGGTCGGAGGGTAAAACATTTGTGGCCACCAACCTGGGCAACGTGATCGCGCTGTCGGGCAAGAAGGTAGTGCTTATCGACGTAGACCTGCGCAAGCCCAAGGTGCATCTGGCCTTTGGGGATACCAATACCAGCCGGGGGGTGAGCAACGTACTAATCGGTGACCACCCAGTGGAGGAGTGCATCGTGAAGACCGACATTGAGAACCTAGACTACATCCCGGCAGGTTCGCTGCCCCCCAACCCCGCCGAACTGATTGCCAGCGCCCCGTTCGACGCGTTACTGAATGATCTGAAGTCCCGCTACGACGTAGTGATCGTCGACACTCCACCGGTAGGGCTGGTCACCGATGGGGCACTGATGATGAAGAAGGCCGACCTGCCGCTGTACGTCTTCCGGGCCGACTACTCGCGCCGCGTGTTCGCCAACACGCTGAACCGGATTAAACAGTCGCAGGGGCTGAGCAAGCTGGCGGTAATCTTTAACGGAATGGACACCACCGCCACGCGGGGTTACTCGTACGAGAAGTACGGCTACGGCTACTACGAAATGGAGAGCGAAGATCGCCCCTGGTGGCGTCGGTGGCGGCGATAGAAAACCTCTTGGGGAAGAGGGGATACATTCTGGACGCTAGTTCCGACCGAGCTAGGCACTTTAAAAAGTGCCTGAGGTGGTTAACCAGAGGCAAGGCAGGTGGCGCCTTTTTGGCAACTGTCACCTCCAAAACTGCCATCAACCACGATCTGATAGTACTACTGATTTGGAAGTAGGGTTAAACAAACGCGATGAAGTAGAAACCTAAAATTCATATATTTGACCTATGAATTTAGGTATCAGCACTTATACGTATCCTTGGGCTATCGCAGCAGAAGACTCGAGATTTCATATGAGTGTTGATAAGTTGTTCGCAGCAGCTAAGAAGCACGCAGTTTCAACCATACAGATTGCAGACAATTATCCGCTCGGTAAATTATCGCAACAGAATCTGTTAGCGCTGGTCGAGAAGGCGGAAGACAATGAAATTAGTTTAGAAGTAGGCACTCGGCGGTTAGATAGCGAAAACATAATCAACTATCTGAAGATAGCTAAGCTGGCAAAATCGCCTTTCTTAAGAGTCATCATTGATGATCACCAATACGAACCCTCGGTGGAGGAGGTGATTCAAATTATTCGTAGTCTTCTTCCTGTCCTAAGAGACCTTAACGTTCTATTAGCAATAGAAAATCACGATAGGTTTTCTTCGGCTGACTTGGCTAAGATTATAGAAATGACAAGTCGGGAGCACGTGGGAATCTGCCTGGATACCGCAAATTCACTGGGCGCTGGGGAGGGAGTAAACGAAGTGTTGGATCACCTTGCTCCCTATTGCGTAAACCTGCATATCAAAGACATAACCATCCGTAGATTACCTCACAAAATGGGATTTAATGTACTTGGTTGTGCGGCCGGAGACGGGGACCTAAACATACCATTAATCATTGAGAAGGTACAGAATAATGGTAAGCTGCTATCTATCACGCTGGAAGTATGGTCGGATGAATGCCCAACTCAGGAAGAAACAATTGCTCGAGAGCGTCGGTGGGCTGAAAAAAGTATTCGTTATTTAAAATCAATAATAAACTAGAATTATGACAAAGATTGTGTTAATGGGAGCCGGTGGTAAAATGGGATGTCGGCTAACGGATAACTTCCTAAAACATCCCGAGTACCATATAGACTACCTGGAAATTAGCGAGCGAGGGATTGAGAATCTAAAACAAAGAGGGGTCGAGGTAAGCGCGGAAGACGATGTCATTTCGGAGGCAGACGTGGTCATTCTGGGTGTTCCTGATATTATTATCGGCAAGATTTCCGAAGGGGTAATCCCGAAGATGAAGTCCGGTTCTTTAGTAATCACGCTGGATCCGGCCGCTCCCCTCGACGGAGTTATCACTCATCGAGAGGAGTTGGGCTACGTGATTGCGCATCCGTGCCACCCTACGGTATTTAACTGGGAGCCCACTGAGGAAGCCTTCCGGGATTTTTACGGAGGAGTTACTGCCAAGCAGTCTATTGTAGTGGCTCTGATGCACGGCTCAGAAGATCATTACCAGCTGGGTGAAAAGATTTCCCAGGATATGTACGCGCCCATCGATAAAACCTACCGTATCACGCTGGAGCAGATGGCTATTCTGGAGCCAGCCATGGTCGAGACGTTAGCGCAGACGTCGATGGAAATAGTGAAAGAAGGATTCGACAAAGTGGTGGAACTGGGGGTTCCGGAAGATGCGGCTCGGGATTTCGTGCTGGGCCACTTGCGTATCCAAATCGCCGTGTTATTTAAGGAAGTGAACGGTACCTTTTCGGATGCAGCCTACAAAATTAGCAAAAGAGCTAAGCCAATGATCTTTAAAGAAGATTGGAAAAAAATCTTTGAAATGGACGATATCAAAGACCAGGTTAAAGACATTACCAATTCTTAATCTTAGGAATGGAAGATCTGAATTTTGCTATTTTCGGAACCGGGTTTTGGGCTAACTACCAGATACCCGGATGGCAGGAGCTGGATGGGGTGCGTTGTGTGGCGGCCTACAACCGCACCCTCTCTAAAGCCCAAAAAATTGGGGCAAAATTCGGCATTCCAAATCTGTATGATGACCCGGAGGCCCTACTCAGCGAAGAAACTTCCCTGGATTTTGTGGACATTTGTACGGACGTAGATACTCACTTGCCGTTTACCAAAATGGCCGCCGAAAAAGGATTGAACGTCGTGTGTCAAAAGCCCATGGCGGCCAATCTGGCCGACGCCCAAGAAATGGTAAACGTATGCGCGCACAATGACGTGCGGTTGTTCATTAACGAAAATTTTCGGTGGCAAGCCCCTCTCCGAGCGCTTAAAGAAACCCTGAGCTCCGGCGTGATCGGACAGCCCTTTAAAGCCCGCGTTACTTTTTGCTCGGCGTTTCCGGTGTTCGATAACCAGCCCTTTCTGGCTGAGCTAGAGCATTTTATTCTCACCGACGTTGGTTCCCACGTACTGGATGTAGCCCGGTTTCTCTTCGGAGAAGTAGAAACGCTGTACTGTCAAACAACCAGGGTTAATCCTAAGATCAAAGGGGAAGACGTAGCCAATGTGATGATGAAAATGAAGGGCGGTCTGACGTGCTACGCCGAGATGTCGTACGCTTCAAAACTGGAACAAGAAAGTTTTCCTCAGGTGCTGGTGCTGGTAGAAGGCAGCAAAGGTTCGGTGCATCTTGCCCACGACTATGCGCTGAAAACTACTACATCCGAGGGGACAAATTCTCAAACCATTGAGCCTACCATGTATCCCTGGGTAGACCCCGAATATGCGGTGGTGCACTCCAGTATCGTCGATTGTCAGCGCAATATTTTGGAAGGGCTTCGGGGGCGAAAAGCCGAGACTACCGGCGCGGATAATCTAAAGACTACCCAACTGGTATGGAGCGCTTATGAGTCGGCGGCTCACAATGAGTTGGTAAGATTCTGAATTAACGCACGTTAGATTAAGTCTACTCTCTCCATCTTTGTGTCCAACGCGATGATCTCCTGAGCCGCTAACGATTGGGTACGGTCGTTGATGGTGACGGACAGTGGCGCATCGGTAAAATTCATCAGGACATAGTATCGCTCTTCATCCTTGTCGAGAACAAATCCCTCAAAAACCAGCGGGTTAGAGCTTACGGCCTCCACCACGTTGAAATCTTTCAAACGCGCTATCAATAAAAATGCATCGTAGACCGGATACCTCCCCTCCTCACTGAGGATACCCTCGGGTCCGTAGGTTTGAAAGAAAGTTGCTCCACTCAGCTCCGTTTGGGATATACTCTTTAGGCTACCCAATGTCCATAACTTAGCCAACCTTTCTGCTTGGCGGGCGTCGGTTCTTTCTACTTTTGATTTGAATCGAGCCTTAGGATTTGTCGCCGCGGGGTTTAACCGAGGTTTTAGCGTAACCGGGGACAGGTACACGGGTTTTCCGGTGGATATCTGATGGGCACTCCGGGCGATATCGGGAAAAGTACTAATCGTTTCTAAGACGGAAAGGTCGTCAAAGGCGTGCACCTGAGGATTTACCGAGAAGGTTAGGAAGTCTAGCTGGTCCATTGGTGGTCTGAACCGATTTACCTCCGTGAAGTAGTAGTCGGTGCCTCCCCCGAAGGGCACACCATCGAAATTCTCCCGGATAGAAGCCGATACTGATGTAATGAACTCAGAAGAGGTACTTTGTTCGTCCAGATCAAAAGCTACCACTCTTTTTAGTTCTAAATCACCAAACCGAGCGGACGAGGTTAGGGTGGCAACGTGAGAAGCGATGCGGTCGGCCTGGGTATAAATCACCAGCTCGACCGGCACTTCTAACTGGATAGCTTGTTTAGCCTGACGCTCAAAACTATCCACCCAGTTTTCTTCGTGGGTCTTTGCTTCCACGCGCAGGTGAGATAAATTGAGTTGGCGAAGGAGATCAGCGGCCTGTTCGGTTAAATGCGCTTCGTTGGCGGTTAACCCTATTTCAGGCATGCTTCGATGATTGGCCTTGATGACTAATTGGTTTTCGGCGGGCTGATCAGATTTTTCAGCGATATCGCCCGAAAATGATAGGGCGATTTTTTGATGAACTTCATTTTCTTTGTTGATGCGTACCGGAAAGGGCCGCTCAAGCGGGGTGCAATAGGTTTTATAAGAGGCGTCCAGCCAGTTTCTTTGGTCTTCCATCTCGAAGACTTCCCCCGCAAACTCAAGCTGTACTGCCAGTCCATCCAGTTGCCAATCCATCTGGCTAATATCTTTAAAGGGCTGATGGGGGCTAATCAGGGTAGGAAACGAACCCTTACTTTGGTTGCCATCAGGATGCGTAACCTCAACCGGGTGTCCGGCTAATGTGTTGGGGTGTAGTACCACAAAGCCAGTGCGATTGCTCTCAAAATTACTGAAAGCGGTTCCGAGAATCTCAAATGAGATTTCATCTTCCGTTCCGATGATCGTACAGTTCCATCGGAAGTCTATATCATCCATCTTACTCCCTGCCCGGAAGTGCAAGGTGAATCCGGACGGGGAGCGTTCTATTTTCAAGTCTTCAATACTGTTGGGTACCGTTCCCCAGTTGGCATCCCGCACGAAAAACGCAATGCCCCGCAGGACCTCCACCCCCCGGAACTTAATGTAGCGCAAACTACCCGCATCATATAGCATCCGTAGGGGGCCGACAGAGAGCTCAATGTTTTCAGTAGCGTCTGTTCGTAGTGACTGATTTGCGTCGCGCTCACTCTCGGGGCCCTTTGCGGTCATTGGTTATCAGATTAAGGTAATGAATAGGACGGTTTTCGTAGCGTATGGGTGGTTAGAAGTGAGCCCCCCACATGTCGTCTGATTTTTCCTCGAGGTTTCCCTGGTGAATCACGAAGCCCGGATCGATGATCATCGTATCGACTGGTTCTTCGCGTAGCTTCTTTAGGATAGCCTGTACGGCGGCGCTGCACTCGAAGAACACGTCCTGAACGCCGTCCGCATCCAAGTAGTCTTCTTTCAGCATTCGGTAGGCCATAGCGTCACCATCGAACCCTCCCAGGATTACATGATCGGCATGGCCGATAGGATGGTACTTATTGGCATTTTTGAGGGCTGAGATAATAGAGGGGAACAGAAAGTCGGAACAAGTGAAAATGAAATCGATATCCGGGTGCGCCTGTAGGGCATTGGTTACTCCGGCTAGGGCCTTTTCCTGATTCCACTCGGTAGGCACCTGGGCTACCACTTCAATCACATCCTCGTACTCCTGAATAGCATCGTTAAATCCATCGCGACGATAGATCGCGTTGATGTCGCCTAAATCGCCCAACAGAATCATGGCCTTGTGCGGTTGACCGGTCTTTCGGGCGATGTCTCCCATGTACCGAATCGTTTTTTTGGTGATCTCATAGTTGTCGGCTACTACCGTAATATAATCTCCTTCATTCGGGGCCGGAAGGCGGTTGTAGATGGCAATGGGGATGTTAGCCCGATTGGCTGCTTTGATAATTGGAATAATCGTATGAGCATCTTTCGGGGCAATCACGATCCCGTCTACCCCCCGGGAAATGAAATTATTCACCTGTTCAAACTGTCGGTTCGCATCGCCGTTGGCCACCGCCTCAAGATAGCCTACCCCGTTTTGCTCGCACTCGGCCTTGATAGCTTCGATACTGGCTACCCAATACTCCGTTTGCAAGGTTTCGAACGATATACCAATCACCGGGCCCTCGGGGGCTGAATGGCAAGCGGTAAGTATCCACCAACTAGCAACAATAAAGAGGTATCTACTACGTAAGTGCTTCATTCTTGATGCGTTAAACCAATCCTGGTTTCTGTACACGTTTGCTTCTGTAATGTTGCTGACTATCGGCTAGCACCACCAGAAAAATGATGGCTCCGGTAATCAGCGGGTATAAATAAGGATTAGCGTTGATAATTACCAGTCCGCTCTGAATAGACTGGATGAGGAGCGCGCCGATTACGGTACCGGGAAAGACGTTCCCTTTGCCACCGAACAGGCTTGTTCCCCCTAGTACCGCCGCGGCAATGGCCACAAACTCACTTTGTAAACCGAAGGTAGGCGAAACCGCTCCCAGTTGGGCCGTGGCTACTACCCCTCCCAGGGCGGCACAAAAGCCACAGATCACGTAGACGCTCAGTAGTATAGTGTTGACGTTGATACCCGCTTTGATGGCCTTCTCCGGGTGGTTGCCTACCGCATAAACTTGCCTTCCGAAAGCGGTATTGCTTAATAAGGTATGGGCTGCCGCCACCACCACAATCATAATGATGACCGGTAGCGGTACACCGGCCACTTTAGCCGAGCCAATTTGAAGAAAGGTATCGGGCAGATTAACGGCTCGGGTCTCCGAAATCAGCAGCCCCAGTCCTCGGCCGGCGTAGAACGTGGCCAGCGTAACGATGAAGGGAACAATTTTTAGTCGAATGATAAACAGTCCGTTCAGCATGCCGAACAGCAGTCCGATAATCCAGGTAAAGGGAATCACCAGTCCGATAGGCCATCCGGCGACCGCCAGTTTACCGGATATCACTCCCGTAACGAACATCACCGAGCCTACCGAAAGGTCAATACCCGCGGTGAGCAGGACCAGGGTCATGCCGGTGGCAATGATGGTTAGGGCTGAGGCCTGCACCAGGATATTTGTAAAATTCTGAAGCGTAAAAAAACTGGGCGACAACAGGCTGAAAATTAGGATTACCAGCACCAGTAGCCCCAGCGTTACCTGTCCTCCTAATAAATCTACGTTAGGCAGATAGTTCTTTCTCATGCCGCTTCGGTCTCTTCCTCATGATCAGCCATTAGCGCCGATTCAAGAATTGCATTCTTGTCGAAGGGTGCCTGCGGATACGTAGCGCTTATTCTCCCCTGACTCATCACGATAATCCGGTCACACATCCCTAGCAGCTCCTCGATCTCAGAGGAAATCATGATGGCACTAGCGCCCTGATCGACCAGTCTGTTGATCAGCGTATAAATTTCCTGTTTCGCTCCGATGTCGATCCCTTTGGTAGGCTCATCCAGGATGATAAGTTGGGGATGGGTCATGAGCCATTTAGAGAGTACTACTTTCTGCTGGTTTCCTCCGCTCAGGGTGCTTGCTTCCTGCTCGCGGAAGTCGTTGTACTTGGTTTTTGTCGCTCTGGCAAAACGTTCGGCCTCAGAGGAAAGGGGTTTACTGTTTATCAACTTAAAATTTCCGAGATAATTAGGAAGGGCGGCCAATTGAATATTTTTCAGGAGACTTTTGCTGAGTAACAGTCCTTCTTCTCGGCGATCCTCGGTAAGAAAAACTACCCCCCGCTTAATCCAAAAGGAGGGGCTAAATTTACTATAGGACTTCCCTTTCCAAACGACTGATCCCCGACGCACCGGGTCAAGTCCGTAAAGCGCCCGGGCCAATTCTGACCTACCGGCGCCGACTAATCCGTAAAATCCGAGAATCTCTTTCCTGCGAACGGCAAAGGAAACCGACGCTACCGCATCAGACGTTAACCCCTTCACTTCCAGGCACAGATCCTCGTCGGGCTTCTGCTCACGAGGAGGAAAATAACTGCCAATATCCCGGCCTACCATTTCCTTAATCATCCGCGGTACCGTGTAGGTTGATTTAGAACCGGTGCTGATGAGCTCTCCGTCTCTTAAAACCGCAATGTGATCGGACAAGTGCAAGATATCTTCCAGGTTGTGACTGATGTAGATCATGGATAGCTTGGCCAGCTTTAGTTCGTGGATCAACCGAAAGAGCGCATCAGATTCGTAGCGGGACAGGGCAGTGGTAGGTTCGTCAAAAATGATGATCCGGGGCTTACCGGCCAGCGCCTTGGCAATTTCTACCAGTTGCTGCTGAGCGGGAGAAAGGCGGCCTACCTGAGTGGATGGGGAAACGTCCAGGCCTACCTGCTGTATCAGGGCTTTGGTTTGCTGTTTGAGCTCCTTTTTGTCGATCAACGCGCTTCCGGAAATTTTCTTCTTGGGGAAGCTATTGATAAACAGGTTCTCACTGATACTTAGGTTAGGAAACAGATTGAGTTCCTGGTGGATAAACGCGATGCCGTTTTCCAAAGCATCCTTGGCCGTAGCAGGACGGAAGTCCTCCCCGTCGATCAGCATTGATCCTGAGGTCAGTGGATAGATACCTCCCAGCACGTTCATCAGGGTAGACTTCCCGGCTCCATTTTCACCGATCAGACCCAGGATTTCTCCTTTTTCCAACGTTAGAGAGATTCCCTTGAGCACCTCTACCGGGCCAAATGACTTGCGTATGTTCTCTAGACTAAGCATGGGTCAGGGTGATTCTTTCTCGTAAAACATTTAGAAGAGCGGCCAGCAGAATGATGATCCCTTTTACGATCATGATCAGAAAGAACGATAAGCCAGCCAGGTTCAAGCTATTGTCTAGCATAGTCATAAAGAACGCTCCGGCCACCGTCCACTGCAGAAGTCCCTTTCCGCCAAATAAGCTGGTTCCTCCGATCACCACCGCTCCAATCACGTCAAGTAACACGTTTTGTCCCATCACCGGCGAGCCGGTCTCCAGCCGAGCGGTGTACAGGACCGCCCCAACAGCGGCGCACATGCCGCTGATCACGTACACCAGGATAAGCGTAAAGGACACGTTGACTCCGGAGATGCGGGAGGTTTTCGGACTCACCCCCACGGCGTATATCCATTCGCCGTAGAGGCTCCGATTGAGGACTAGATAAGCCAGTAAAAGGACCAGCAGCCCAATCCATAAGGGCACCGGAATCCACAGGAAAGTGGAGTAGGGTAGATTGACGAAGGCTTCGGGCAGGTTGTAGATATTTTGGGAAGTAGTGAGCCAAACAACAAACCCACTAAAAAACATCAGACTGGTGAGGGTAACCATGAAGGCCGGCATCTTTAGTTTGGCCACGGCAAATCCGTTGATGAACCCAATGACTATTCCAGATAGCAGCATCCCGACCACGCCAGCAACTATCGCTAGGGTGGTATTACCTAACGGAGAATAGTCGGAGCTCATGAGATAACCACCGACTACGCTGGAAACGGCAATGATAGAGGTGACCGACAAATCTATACCGGCGGTAAGGATGACAAAGGTTTGCCCGATGGCCACAATCAGCAAGGGCAGCCAATTGTACAGCAGGTTCCAGGTATTGTTTACCGTAAAGAACCCTGGGGTTGTCAAAGCGGCGATTATGTAGTACAGACCGCATGCGTAGAGGATGATGTTGGATGATTGGCCAGTGAGGTCCTTACGGATGTCTTTCAAGGTGATATGTTTAATTTGGCTGTTTGACCGAAATTATTTGATACCGTTGCTACTGCACGAAGGCTTCGAGTAACCCTGGTTCAGGCGATTGTCAATCTTCGGTTTATGATACTACGGGTGATAGTTAGAAATGAGTTGTGTGGTTTTTCTTTGATAAAGCGTCCTGTGCATTGGCTAAGCGGTTCAGGCTTGCGATATCCCTGGCGTAATCTACCTCTCTTCACGTATGCGCAGTATAGTAACGAATTACCAGAATATTTCAAAAAAGACGAGCAGTGCTCACTAACCAACCGGATGCTTCAGAAAACTAACCTCTCCCGGGGGGCTCGCCGCTCTTCTCAGATGCGAAGGGTTAGCATTGAACCCCTGACGGCCGGGGCGGCCCCGCCGAATACTCATCTATTGGTTAAGAGAGCTTGCTATTCAAAGAGATTAAATCTAATCGCGCTGCTACAGTTCAATCGGCCCAGGCGAACTTGGAAATGTAATAGGTAACCGAATGGGTTACCTCAAATATGAGAAACTATGAACGAATCGGAGCCCCATCGAACAAAAAATCCCTCAAATCACGAAATTTGAGGGGTTTTGTAGTTGTTTGAATCTAAAATGTGGAGCCGCAGGGATTCGAACCCTGGTCCAGTGAAGGCCGCTATCGTGTCTTCTACATGCTTAGTCTATACTTGATTGTCGGGTAACAAGTGGTCATAGACAACCGGTCGTTACCGTAGTTGCGATTTGGTTTCGCCTGGGCATCACAACCCTGCCCGGGCTAGTTCTAAAGAGTCGACACCCCAAACTCAGGTCCTAAAGAACAGAGGCCCTGTGGGATGTGGCCCGGGAGCGATTCGCTCAACCGAGAAGCCCTTATTCTAGTCTAAGACTAAAATTAGGCGGCCATGGCGTAGTTAGACTCGCCAATTGAGTTTTGGGAGTAGTGATCAAGGCGCGCGTCCCATGCGCCTGCATGCTTATACACGTAACCACTCATCCTGTCAAAGCCGGTCGGCCCCAAAGAATTGCAATCAAGTGCATCTTTTATACGGAAAAACAGTTGCGAAGGTTTCGCCGTGAGAAGAAATGTGATCGCTACTTCGCTATTGGTGGTTCTGTGCATTATATTCATGAGTCCACAACCTTAACTACTATGCACCGTCCACCTTCTCTATCTTCTATCCTCTGTTTCACTGTATTAAGCTGCTTCGCATCGATTCAGGTCTTTGGCCAGCCTTCCGCTACCCCTCCGGTAGAAGCTCCCTTTGGGGAGCTCGATAGCTTAGCGACCAATGACTGGTGGAACAGAAAGCCTGACCCCATTATAGAACTCGATGTGCCGCGCGATCAGGTAGTGGCATTTGGAATGTACACGGTAGCTGACGGTACGCTGAAGCTATCAGCCCAACTGTTTCCCCTCTATCCCGACGAGACCCGTACCGTGCGGTTGGAGGTAAAGAAAGAAGAGGGGTGGACAGAGATTCAACGGCAACCGATAAACGACATCGGCTGGTCGGCCTTGTTTCGGATAGAAAACTGGGATGCATCTCAGGATACCCCTTATCGACTGCGCCACGGCGAACAGGCTATGTTTGAAGGGCTAGTTCGCAAAGATCCCGTCGACGAGAACGAAATCGTGCTGGCTGCCCTATCGTGTAACTCGAACAAAGACCGCGGCATGCGTAAGAGCTACGTGCGCAACATCAACCAGCAAGATCCCGACTTGGTGTTTTTCGCGGGCGATCAGTCGTACGACCACCTCCAGCATACTGCTGCCTGGCTGAAGTTTGGCTTGCAATTTCGCGACGTGTTCCGGAACCGCCCCGCCGTGAGTATCCCCGACGACCACGACATTGGGCAGGGCAACCTGTGGGGCGAGGGCGGCAAGCAAGCCGAAAACCGATCGGGCGACGACGGCGGGTACTTCTACCACCCCGAGTACGTGAAGATGGTAGAGCGCTGCCAAACCGCCCACCTGCCCGACCCCTACGACTCCACCCCGGTGGCGCAGGGCATCGGGGTGTACTATACCAATCTAGTGGTAGGCGGAGTAGACTTTGCTATTATTGAGGATCGTAAGTTTAAGTCTGGACCGGCGGGAAAGATTCCGCAGCAGGGACCGCGTCCCGATCACATCAACGACCCTGGCTACGATCCGGCCACGATCAACCTGCCCGGGTTGGTGTTGCTAGGGGAGCGCCAACTTAGTTTTCTAGATGATTGGGCTACCCAGCAAGACAGCGTAGCGATGAAAGCCGTGCTGTCGCAAACCGGCTTCTGCGGAGGAGCGCACCTGCACGGCTCGAAAGAAAACCGCCTGCACGCCGACCTGGACTCTAACGGCTGGCCGCAAAGCGGCCGGAATAAGGCATTGGAAGCCATCAAGAAGGCCGGGGCGGTACACATTGCGGGCGACCAGCACCTGGCCACCGTGATTAAGCATGGCATCGACGAGTTCGACGATGGTCCGTGGGCCTTTGTGGTGCCCGCCAGCGTTAACGATTACTACAGCCGCTGGTGGTGGCCCGCCGACGAACAGGCAGGCGCAAACCCTCCGGCCAATAATCCGCTCCCCTGGGTAGGGGGCTACCGCGATGGCTTTGAAAATCGCATTACCATGCACGCTTACGCCAACCCCAATAGTCCGGCCAACGGGGCGGGCTACGGACTTATCCGGTTTAACAAAGCAAAGCAGGAGGTTACCTTTGAGTGCTGGCCCCGCAGTGCGGACGTAACGCAGGCTAATGTGCAGCAGTTTGCGGGTTGGCCAGTAACCGTGGCGGTAGGAGAATAACCCATTAGGGCTCACCGGCTTTCGAGCGAAGGGCGTGGGCGAGAGATAGACACTCAAAGCATCCCCCGTGCGCGCTTCGGTTAACGAAGAACAATTTGCTCCGCACGTGCTTAAAAATAAAAGCAACAGGAAGCATTTAGGGAGTACTACTTTTCTCATTAACTTTACGTATTACTAAAACTTATCGATCATGACCCATCCGCACCGCTGCTTACCGTTGATAGTACTTTTGGCACTGGCCGCATGTACGGGTAGCCAACAACCAGAAACGGATGAGACAAACCGTCTGGATGAACCTGCCTCGCCGCGCATCGAGAGCGCGGCGCTTGCCGAACAGAAGACCGCGAGTGATGTGGTGGTGGGTTACCTTGCGCTGAAGAATGCGCTGGTAGCTTCTGATGCCGAGGGTGCGAAGGCCCGAGCGGTTGATCTGCTGGGCATAGTCGACGCTACCCGGATGCCCAACGTGCAGCAACGCGTGAAGGAGATGGCAGCCTCCACCGACCTTGAGGTGCAACGAACCTACTTCGATTCGCTTTCGGTGGCCCTGTACGAACAAGTGAAGCAACAAGCTACCGTTCAGCAAACGCTGTACAAGCAGTACTGCCCCATGGCCTTCAACGACCGGGGCGCCTTTTGGCTGAGTGCCAACCGAGAGATAGAGAACCCTTACTTTGGTGATAAGATGATGAAGTGCGGCCGCATAGAAGAAGAAATCAGCAGCAAGTAAACCGTCCGGCGGATGACACTTCGATCTTCTTATACCGAGCACCTGGTTGAGGCGGGGTGCGATGAGGTGGGGCGAGGGTGCCTGGCGGGTCCGGTGGTGGCGGCGGCGGTTATCTTGCCCAAAGGCTTCACCCATTCGCTCCTTACCGACTCTAAGCAACTCAATGCGCATTTGCGTACTCAACTGGCCGATGAGATCAGAGCGACTGCCCTGCACCACGCGGTGGCTGAGGTAGATCACCATACCATTGATAAGATTAACATTCTACAGGCTTCTTTCTTAGCCATGCACCGGGCGGTAGACCAACTAGCGGTGCAACCGGAGCTACTGTTGGTAGATGGTAATCAGTTTTTACCCTATCCTTCCGCGCCGCACCAGTGCGTGGTAAAGGGCGATAGTCAGTACTTTTCTATTGCCGCCGCCTCGGTGCTGGCCAAAACGCACCGCGATGCCCTGATGCAGCGGTTGGCGAAAGAGTTTCCGCCCTACGGCTGGGAGACCAACGTGGGCTACCCCACCAAAGCACACCGGGCCGCCATTCGTGAACACGGCCGCACCCCCTGGCACCGGCGCTCGTTTCGGCACTAAAAAGAGAGTCCTTTGTAAATTGAAGAACAGCAACGAATTCTGTACATTTGAGAAAAAGGAAATATTGAATTCTATTGAGATATGCGCTGGTGCGGGCGGTCAGGCTTTGGGTTTAGAGCAGGCGGGATTTAAACACATTGCCTTAGTAGAAATAGATAAACCAGCTTGTGAAACATTACGGTATAATCGCCCCAGTTGGAATGTTATCCGTGCTGATATACGCAGTTTTAGCGGCACTGCTTATCACAACAGCGGGGTGGACCTTCTGGCCGGTGGGGTGCCGTGTCCACCGTTCTCAGATGCTGGATTCCAACTCGGTCAGCATGATGAAAGAGATTTATTTTTTGAGGCTCTTCGCTTAGTCAAAGAGATCAATCCAAAAGCAGTGATGCTGGAAAATGTAAGAGGTCTATTCAATAGAAAATTCAAACCATATCGCGAAGAGATAAAGAACTGCTTACGCCAAAACGGTTATCAGACAGATTGGCGATTGGTCAACTCATCAGACTTTGGGGTCCCTCAACTAAGACCTAGGACGATTTTGATCGCTATGAAGCCGGAGTACTTTAAGCATTACGAATGGCCTTTAAAGAAGGTGACGCCCAAAACAGTGGGTGAAGTGCTCTACGGTGACATGGCGTCTCAGGGTTGGTTGTACGCAGAGCAGTGGAAACAGCTGGCCGATGGTATAGCTCCTACTTTGGTAGGTGGTTCTAAGAAGCACGGAGGGGCTGACTTAGGTCCGACCAGGGCAAAAAAGCAGTGGCTATCATTGCACGTAGACGGTAAAGGGGTGGCAGATTCTCCTCCAGTAAATGGATTTGTAGGAATGCCGCGTCTTACAGTGAAGATGGCTGCTAAAATTCAAGGCTTCCCAGATGACTGGATAATAACCGGTAAAAAAACCCCGGCCTATCGTCAGATAGGAAATGCATTTCCTCCCCCCGTGGCTGAGGCAATTGGAAAGAAAATAAAGCAGGCAATACTCAATGGCAAAAGTAAAGAAGGGAGCAAGGGATAAACTGCGAGCATATTTCATTGATCACATTGGTGAAGTTCTTAATTCTAACGCACTAAGAGAGGTTGCTGGTATTAGCGAATGGCCCCGAAGAGTTAGAGAGCTCCGTAGCGAAGAAGGATGGAACATATTAACTCATAACGACCGCAGCGACCTAAAACCTGGCGAATATATGCTTGTCAGCGAAACTCCTAAACCAGCATTTAGCCGGAATATCTCGAAGGAAACCAGGTCCTACGTCTTAGATCGGAATGGGTTTACGTGCCAAATGTGCGGAGTAGCCGCCGGTGAGATACATCCTTACGATAACGGCCGAAAGACCCGACTTCACATAGGTCATATTGTTGATAAATCAATGGGAGGTACGGACGAACCGGGCAACCTAAGAGCAGTATGTTCAGTGTGCAATGAAGGTGCATCTAACCTAACCTTGAATCGTCCTGACGCTATTAAGCTAATTGCCCAGGTCAGACGAGCTCCCGGTAGCGATCAGGTGGACGTTCTAAAATGGTTAGTTGATAAGTTTCCAGAACGAGCAAAGAATATGCTCAAAAAGTGAAAGTAGTTCGTCCGGTTATTTTTGTACCCGTAATGCTTAACAATTTAGTATGACCAACCTCAAACAAGTGGCCCTGCACGACACGCACGTAGCGCTGGGGGCCAAAATGGTGCCCTTCGCGGGCTTCGAGATGCCGCTGCGCTACAGTTCTGATATTGAAGAGCACCGGGCAGTGCGCGAACGGGTAGGGGTGTTCGATGTGTCGCACATGGGCGAATTTTTCGTGCGCGGCCCCCACGCCCTGGACCTGGTGCAGCGCGTAACCAGCAATGATGCCGCGAAGCTCTACGACGGCAAAGCCATGTACGCTTACTTACCCAACGAGACGGGCGGCATTGTTGACGACCTGCTGGTGTACCGCCTGGGCGCCGAAGAATACCTACTGGTGGTAAACGCCTCAAACATCCAAAAAGACTGGGACTGGATTACGCACTACAACACCCGGGGGGCAGCACTCGAGGATGCGTCAGAGCGACTGTCGCTGTTGGCGGTGCAAGGCCCCCGCGCAACCGAGGTGCTGCAGTCACTCACCACCGTCGAGCTGGGGAGCATGAAGAACTATACGTTCATTACTGGAACAATGGCGGGCATCAGCAACGTCATCATATCCGCTACCGGCTACACCGGGGCGGGCGGCTTCGAGCTCTACGTAGACCGAGAGCATACCAAAACGCTTTGGGATGCCATCTTTGAAGCCGGTAAGCCCTACGGCATCTTGCCCGTGGGACTCGGTGCGCGCGATACCCTGCGGCTGGAGATGGGTTACTGCTTGTACGGCAACGATATTGATGATACCACCAGTCCGCTGGAGGCCGGGCTGGGGTGGGTTACCAAGTTTTCGAAGTCGTTTACCAACGATGCGTGGCTGCGCGAGCAAAAGCAAGCGGGAGGCCAGAAGAAGCTTGTAGGCCTGCTGATGGTCGACCGGGGTATTCCGCGGGCGGGCTACGAAGTGTTCGGCGCCGATGACACCCTGATCGGCCGGGTTACCTCGGGCTCGCAGTCGCCCGTGCTCAACCGGGGCATCGGCTTGGGTTACGTAGACAAGGCTTTTGCTACGCCCGATACCGAGGTATGGGTAGGAGTGCGCAACCGACGCCTAAAGGCTCAGGTTGTGAAACCCCCGTTCGTTTAGCCACCTCGCCCGGATGAAGACCATCGACGTTTGCCTTACCCCCGAACTGCTGTCGCAGCACGAGCTCGCCAACCAAACCGTGGTGGTGGTAGACATACTGCGCGCTACCTCCAGCATGGTAACTGCTTTTGCCCACGGTGCTAAACAGATCGTGCCGGTAGCGCACCCTGAGGAGTGCCGCGCCTGGCGTACGCGGGGCTACCTCATCGCGGGCGAGCGCGACGGGCGGAAGATTAACAACTTCGATCTGGGCAACTCTCCGCTCGAGTACGCCCCCGAACGGGTACGGGGGCAACTACTCGCCATGACTACCACCAACGGAACCCGTACGATTGAAGAGGCCAAGGGTGCCCGGCAGCTGATTATCGGGGCTTTCCTGAACCTCAACGCGGTTACTGATTTTCTGCGCGCTCAGGCAAGCGCGGTGGTGATAGCGTGCGCGGGCTGGAAGGGGCACGTCAACCTGGAAGACACCCTGTTTGCCGGGGCGGTGGTTTCTGCCCTATCGAGCGACTTTGGGGTTGGCAGCGACGCCGCTTTGGTGGCGAGCACTATCTATCGTTCTGCTCAGTCGGATCTGGCGGGCTTTCTGGCGCAATCATCGCACGTGCGGCGGCTGCAACAACTAGGTTGTCAAGACGATATAGCGTACTGTCTTCGCACCGATCTGTGTCCGGTGGTTCCGATGCTGCAGGGCCACTGCCTGGTAGCTAACGACCTATCGACTACTCGCTAATCATCAGTCTGAGAGCCTTCGAGGCTATTTGCTATGCTCCAGGCAAGTTCTGACTCGTAGCCTTTACCCAGCGCGTAGCGCACCGTTTTGTGCTTTCGGGCGTACGAATCTTCAGCGGCCAACGAATTCCATTTATCGTGCATCAGCTTGGTAAGTGTCTCTTCGTACGCTGCCGGATCAATCTCCTGCATTCCTTTTTCAATGCAGTAGCGTGAAAGTTTCTTTTGCTGCAAGGCGCGCCTGATCTTGATGCGTCCCCAGCGGTTCTGCCGAAATTTGCCCCGGGCAAACGACTGTGCATAGCGCTCTTCGTTGATAAAATCTTCGGTAATTAAATCGGTAAGCACTTCTTCCACTGCGTCGGGGTATAGGCCGTAGCTGTAAAGTTTGTCGCGCACCTCCTGCTGCGTGCGCTCCTGGTAAGCGCAGTACTTCATGGCCTTGGCCCTCGATTGCTGCTTAAGATTGGTAACGGTCATTGGTTGCTGTTTGCTGTTTGCTGTTTGCTGTTTGCTGTTTGCTGTTTGCTGTCATTTAGTAGCCTACATCTGGTATCTGGCCGTGTAGAAATTCATCAAGCATCTAGCCATTCAGAAAGTTCATCGTTAAAACCTTCTGCCGACCCCGGTGTTCTGTCAACTGCATGAGCCGCCGCCAATCCCTCGCTCTTCTGTTTACTGCTAATGGCATCTCCGGCTTTGCCCAGGGGATCACCATGCTGTCGGTGCCCTGGTACTTCGCCCGGCAGGGCTTGTCTTCCGACTTCAACCTGATCTACGGCATCATTACGGGAGCTACCGTGCTCTGGGGACTTACTGCCGGAACCATCGTGGACCGCTTCAACCGCAAGCACGTGTTTTTGGCAAATAATGCGGTGGAGGGAGCCGTGCTGCTGGGTGCCGCCGCCTACGGCCTAAGCACGGGCAGTGTGCCTACCCCGCTCATTATTGCGGTATTTGCCACCACCGTGTTTGGCTTCTACCTACACTACCCCAACCTCTACGCCTTTGCCCACGAGATTACTCATGAGGGAGAGTACACCAAGGTGACGTCGGCTATTGAAATTGTAGGACAGAGCACCAACGTGCTGGCCGGAGCCGGAGCCGCGCTGCTGCTAGAAGGCTTTCACCTCAATTATAGTTGGGATATTTTTGGCCAATCGTTTCATCTGCACTGGCAGGTAGAGGCTTGGAGTATTCAGGAGATTTTTCTGATGGACGGCATCACCTACGCACTGTCTATTGTCTTGATTGCCCTGATCCGGTACCTTCCCGCCCACGTCGACACCATCGACCGGCGGGCGTTTGTGCATCGCCTACGGTCGGGCTTTTCCTACCTGCGGCAGCACCCGACCATCTTCTTGTTCGGAGTGTTTTCGCACAGTATTTTTGTGGTGATGCTGGTAAAGCTGAACGCGCTGATGCCTCTTTACATCAAAAACCACCTTGAGGCGGGTGGAAACGTGTTCGGGGCCATGGAAGTACTCTACGGACTAGGAGCCCTGTCGGCAGGAGCGCTGGTAGGAAGCTTGTTCAGGAGCTTCACTACGGTGCGCGCCATCATTGTTCTATTACTATTGGCAACGGCGGCCCTAACGCTCAGCGCCCTAACGCGTTCGGTAGGAATCTTTCTGTGCGTCGGCCTTATGATTGGCTTTGCCAACGCCGGGGCGCGCGTGCTGCGACTTTCGTTCTTATTTCGGCACGTGCCCAACCAGGTGATCGGGCGCGTGAACAGCATCTTCGGCATCATCAACGTGATGAACCGCACCACATTTATCCTAATACTATCGCTGCCGTTCTTCGGAGTGGGTTCTCACATCCTGTGGGGCTACGGCCTGATGGCGCTATTTACCCTAGCGTCGGCGGTGGTCCTCACCGCGCGTTATCGGCAGATCGTTACTGTGGGCTAAAGACCGCGCCGCGCTGGCTTTTTGGTGAGCTTGGCGATCATAGACGTTAGCTTATAGTCCAGCGATTGGTTTAGCTTCAGGGTGATGAGCGGATGCTGGGTAACCAGTTCGGCCACCTGATCAATCGATATGCCGAGCAGCACGCCGTTGGTTTCGGCGGTTACCTGGGTGTCGAAGGCTTCTACCTTGGCCCCCTGGGTAGCACCGAAGATACTGCCTTCGGTAAGAAGCTGCCGGGCGTGTTTTGCTTCGGCAACCGCCACGCCGCTCACCAGAATGTGCACCGAATCGACCGGGGCATTGGCTTGCTGAAGCACCTGCCCTTTGCTAAACAGAGAAATAGTGAAGTAGCCAACCAGAATGCGTAGCTCGTCGAGCTCAAAAGAACTTCCTAGCGCTTCGCTATCGGCCAAGCGGTTCATCTGCACGGCCAACCACTGCTTAATAACCCCCAGAAACTCCAGCAGGTCGATACCATCAGACTTGTTTACGTCGAAAGTAGCGAAGTACTCGTCTACCTCGGCCCCGTCTAACGGCTGCTCGAACGAATTCATAATTTTCTTTAACTCTTCTTTGGTGATGGTTCCATCGCCATTGATGTCGTAGTGATTGAATAGCGTCATCGCCTCTTCGGTCTGCTGACTACTTAGCGATATGTGCTCGGGGAGGATGGTACCGCCCTCTTCGGTTAATAATTTGTTTGATTTCATGAGTGGTTTATTTGGTAAACTTCTTCAGATTTGTTCAAAAGTATATAATGGGAAACAACTAAAAAAGGCTAATTAGTGATATTACTTATTATCAAAATGTAACTTTGTTCTAAATCTTACACCCAATAGGTTAGGCATTAATCGCTTATTAGTCATAAAAAAAACCTCTACAATCCAATGTAGAGGCTCTTAGTAGGCATGATGACGCCTAAACAGTTTGATTATTAACTAGATACGCTGTAGCATATCAATAATTCCGGCGTTTCTATGCTTGGAACGCACCACCAACAGTGGAATCTCCGAATCTACGCTGATCAGCTTTTCGGTGTTAGTTCCAATAGGAAACAAAGCCGTTGAAGCAGACTTACCTTTTCCGCCAATAAACACGAAATCTACCTGATACTCCTTAGCAGCTTCGTAGATACTAGTTACCAGATCGTCGTTTTTTGCCAGTGTAAACGAGGGGGTTACCTTAATAAGCTTGGTATCGATCCGATGAATGAAACGCTTGTAACGCTTTCGGGCGTTCTCTTCCATCACGTGTGCCGACTCCTCGAACGACCTCCCTGTGTAGTGGTACCCTACCGGAACCTGGTACGAGTGGTGACAGATTACTTCTACCTGATTGCCTCGCTCGGCCTCACGCGTAGCGGCATCGATGGCTGCGTTCATGGCTCCATAAGAGTCTCTAGAAAAATCAGTAGCCACCATCAGCTTTTGCACCGAAGCGTACTCCTTCTGAGGAACAATCATCAGTGAGCAGCTGGCGCGACGGGCCAGACGCTGGGTCACCACGCTGTTGCTGCGTATACTCTTCTTGCGGCCTACCACAATCACATCGATGTTGTGCTTGTTGGCTAAATCTAAAATCAGTTTAGAGGGAAGCGGTCCTTGCTCTACAGCGATTTTTACCTTTACGTCCAGGGTGAGATCAAAGTGCTCAATGACCTTCTTCTCCAACTCACGCCGACGATCAACTAGCGCCTTCTCTATCAGATCAGGAAACTCCTTGCGCAGCTTGGTGGGCAACTGAGTCTTGGTAATTACATTTACAAAGTGAATGGATTCTACTGATTCGGCTTGTGCCACAAATGCGGCAAACTGGATAAGCGTCGCGTCCATCTCGGTGGCATCCAGACACACTAAAACCTTTTTAATAAGTGGATTCATATACTAGTTCTCTGTTTTCTAAAGTAGCTACCGGTTCACTTGGTAAACGGTAGCAAAGTAGTTCGTGTTCACCGAAACGCAAAACATTCGCTTTGCCTTTACCGCCCTGTGTACCATCTGTCAAGTTTGTTAATTTTAGATGGTCGAACTTAACTAGAGTAGTGCAAAATTTAGACCGTTTTAGCTATTTTTTTGCATTTAATTTATCCACTAGCGCCTCGATTTGCTCCTTAGAATGCGTAGGAAAATTAGCGATTCTGAGGTGTTGCTGCTTGAAGCTTCCGTAACCACTCCCAATAATCAGGTGGTTTTTCTTCAGTGCAGTAATTGTGTCAGTGGCGGATTGGCGGGTTTCTGCCACAATGACGGTCTTAGAGCGGTATTTTGGTTCGTTAACAAACGCCGAAAGCAGGGGGTGTTCGGCCAGAGTTTGGTACAATAGAGATGCTTTGTACTCAGTTTCTCGACGAATCTGGGTAATCCCCTTCGTGAGCATATCGCCGGTAACTTTGGCCAGCAGGTAGATCGCTAGCACGTTGGGAGTCTCGGGAGTTTGGTGCTTACGGGCCTTCTCCATCAGCGAAGGCAAGCTATGGTAGGTGCCAATAACGTGACCCAGCTGCTCAAGTTGTTGCGCTTTTTCTACACAACGGTCATTCACCAGCCAGACACCCAGCCCGGCGGGCAGCCCGAATCCCTTTTGCACCGAGAAGAACACGCTGTCTACCTGCGTGTAGTCTATGTCGGGGTAGGGCAGGGTAGAAACTGCATCTACTGCAACAAGCAGGTCGGGACGGGCCCTACGAATGGCATAAATATCATCAAGGGGCTGAGCGGCCCCGGTGCTGGTCTCGTTTTGAGTAAAGGCGACCAGTTCTGCCGAAGAGGGGATAGCTTCCGCATCGGGAGCAACGCAAGTGCCCTCGGGGGCCTCCTGCAGGGTTGGTTGCTTACGCAACTGCTGGGCCACCTGGTAGAACCGGCGCGAGAAGGCACCATTTACGTAGTGGTGGCTCTGCTCGGCAACGCAGTTTTCGATCAGGCGCTCCCAGATTTCGGTGGCCGAGCCCGTAAAGAGTACGTGAAAATTGTCGGGTAACGATAGCAACGATCGTAGGTTGGTGGCCGCTTCTTGGTAGATCGCTTCGAACCGCGCGCTGCGGTGCGATATAGATGGGATTTGCTCTTTTAGAGCGCGTTTGAGGTGATCCTCAACCGTAAAGTACAGTTCAGACGGACCGGGGGTAAAGAAAATGTCTTTCATACTAGTAAAGGGGGCTAGCGGGTAGTTACTGCCGCAAAGGTAGGTAAATCCGCGAAAGATGGGCTAACCCGGAGAGGTGGTTCTCTTGGCGGTGGGCCAACGAGAAGCTACACCTTCCAATTTGCGTTTTTTTAGTTATGATAATTATGAATGATGATCTATCTTTGTTCATCGTGTGATCACCTAATAGAATCGTGTTATCCATACCTAGTCCCCTGGCTTCTTATCGCAAGCCAATTGAAGCTTCGGTGCAGCCCTTCGTGCGCGCGCGCATCGAACCCGAAGCGCAAACCTCAATTACGTCTAGTAAGTTGGGCGGCAACCCCTACTTACCGTCTGGTGCCGATTACCCCACCGATGTGGAAGGTCAGCCCTTATTCCTGCTGGCCCAAATTAACTGCAGCGACCTACCCGACCTGGGTGGCACGTCGCTGAGTGACCTTCCCACGCAGGGCATCTTACAATTTTATATTGCCGATGATGATCTGTACGGTCTGGACCCCGAGCAGCCCGATACGCCCGATTATTTCCAGGTGCGCTACTACCCCGAGGTAGACGCAAAAAACTGCGTGAAAGATTTTAGCTTCTTACCCTACTTCGACGATATGCCGCTCGACGGTGTGTATGCGCTCAACTTTGCGCGAGCCGAGGCTCCGGTATCTCTGCAAGACGTACGCTTCGACCAAACCTTTAACGAGTCGCCCTATGTGTTCTTCGATCAGTTTGGCCCCGATGCGGTAGAGGTAAAGGGGGCCTACGCACGCTTGTCACAAGCCGGGGGCCACAAGATGGGCGGCTACGCGCACTTTACCCAGGAAGACCCTCGCTTCGAACAAAAGGAGTACGAGCAGGCCGTACTGCTGCTACAGATCGACTCGGACGATGAGCGCGTTAACTGGGGCGACCGGGGGGTGGCTAACTTCTTTATCCTACCGGAACACCTGAAGGAGCGCAATTTTTCGCAGGTGTTGTACAACTGGGATACGCCGTAGGCACTACCCAGCACGCTCGGATAAGTCACTTAGTATCCGCATCGCTCGCTGTGCGTCGTTCTTGTTTACAAAGAGATGGTCATGGTGGTACCCGGCGATAACGTTGCAGCTAACGTTGTGCTGCGCCAACTCGCTGGAAAAGGCGGCAGTTAGTCCAACCGCTTCTAATGAGGAGTGTACCTCTAGCGTAATCCACGCGTAAACACTCTGGTATTGCAGGTGGTGCTTATCAGCGATTGTCTGCTCGATAATTAACGTTCTGCCTTCGGGTTCTCTGAACTCTCCCAATACATCAGCACGCACAAGAGGAATCGCTTCCTCATCTGCAACGCATACGAACACAAAATCACCCTTATTCAAATGGGGGCGAAGGCCCTTCAAAAGCTCACTGAGATTGGTTTCGCCGTTCATGTTTGCTTGTTCTTACGATTGCTCAGTAAGGTGCTCGGCTAAGAACCCTTCCATCGCTTCGTAGAACTCAAAGCGGTTCTCTTCGTTGTGGAAGCCGTGTCCCTCGTTCTCTTTCACCAGATACGCTACCTCTACGCCACGCTGCCGCAGGGCCTCCACCATCTGGTCTGACTCAGCAATGTTCACGCGGGGGTCTTTCGCGCCCTGGGCGATCAGCAGAGGGGCTTTGATCTTATCGGCTTGCAGGGCGGGCGAGGTTTGCTCGAACTGTTCCTTCAACGCTTCCGGGTTGCCCACCATCTCGTACATCATCTCCAGCATGGGCTTCCAGTAGGGCGGAATCGTCTGCAGAAACGTGAACAGGTTCGACACGCCTACGTAGTCTACTCCGCAGGCGTACACGTCGGGCGTAAAGGCTAGCCCGGCCAGGGTGGCGTACCCTCCGTAGCTGCCGCCGTAGATCGCGACGCGCTGCGGATCGGCGATGCCCTGCTCTATCAGGTAGTTCACTCCGTCGGTAATGTCATCCTGCATGCGCAGGCCCCACTGCCGGAACGATGCCTCCCAAAAGGCCCGCCCGTAGCCGGTAGATCCCCGGAAGTTGGTTTGCAGCACCGCGTAGCCCCGGTTGGCCAGAAACTGCACCTCCGGATTAAAGCCCCAGCGGTCGCGGGCCCAGGGTCCGCCGTGCGGATTCACCACCACCGGCAGGTCTTTCGCCTCTGCGCCCACCGGTAAGGTCAGGTAACCATGGATGGTGAGTCCGTCGCGGGCGGGGTAGGTGATTGGTTTCATCTCGGCCATCTCTTCCTCCCGCAGCCAGGGGCTCACCTCGATGATCTTGGTGACGGTATCGGCCGTAGCATCATAAAGATAGTAAGCTCCTAACGAGCGGTCGCTGTAGGTCCGCACGATAAACTTGTCCTCATTTTTGCTGGCGCTGGTCACGGCAATTTCGTAGTCACCCAACGCTTGTTTCAGTTGGTTGTAGCGCTGCTCCACTTGTTTGTCCAGGAACTTCCGCTCGGTTTTCCAGGTGGTGTAGGCAATGCCGGTCAGCACCTTTCGCTTTTGGGAGTAGCTTAGGTTAGACACGTCTACCTCGGGGTGCTCGAACAGCACTTCCAGCTCCTCGCCGGTAGCTCCGTCAATCTTCACAATGGCGCTTTTGTCCCGACCCAGATTAGACGACGCGTAAAAGTTCTCATCATCAAAGGTGAAGAAAAGCGGGGATACGCTTTCCTTAAAGTTAGTAGTGATCAGCGGACGGAAATCGTTCGCCTCGTCGGTGCGGTGCAGCAGGGTGGTATTTACTCCGTCGGTGGTAACGGCCATGCGAAGCGCCCCGGCGTGGTCGGTCATCCAACCCACAATGTTGCCCGGGTTCTCGGCAATCAGGTCTAAGGCTCCGGTGCGGATGTTCAGGCGGTAGGCGTCGAACACCTCAGGATTGCGCCGGTTGAGGCCCACGATCGCCTGGTCAGGAGTATCTTCCAGATCGTCGATCAGTTGGGTTTTCACGCCCTCGAACTTGGTAAGCGGTCGATCGTTGTTGCCGTCCCGGTCCACCACGGTAAGGTAGAAGTTTTCGTCGCCCCCGTCGTCCTGTAGGTACACCAGGTGGTCATCGTCGGCCCAGTAGTAACCGGCAATGTCGCGCTCGGTCACGTGGGTAATGCGTACCGCTTCCTCGTCACCAATCTTCTGCACGTGCAGGTTCATGCGGTCTTGGTAGGGGGAAAGAAAGGATAGGTACTCGCCGCTGGGCGACAGATCAAAACTGGCTTTTTCAGGATTTCTAAAAAACTCTCGGACGGGAATGGTACGGACGGGCATCGGTAAGTGAATGAGTGAATAAAATGTAGTGCTTGCTGCCTTTTCGGCTATGAATCAGGGGTTAATAAGGGCGCTATGATTGGCAGTACGTTGTCGGCAACAATTTGCTGCCCCTCGGCGGTAGGATGAATACCATCGGCCTGGTTAAGGTTGGGGTCACCGGCTACTCCCTCTAGCAGAAAGGGAATCAACGTTACGTCTTTGGCTTCGGCTACCGCCGGAAATACCTTTTGGAAGCGCTCGGTGTAATCGTTGCCCATGTTGGGCGGCACCAGCATACCGGCCAGCACGATTTTAACGTCTGGGTTGGCCGCCCGCACCCGATCAATAATGGCCAGCAGGTTTCGCTGCGTTTCGGTGGGCTCAATGCCCCGCAGTCCATCGTTGGCGCCCAGCTCGAGCACAAACACATCAACCGGCTGGCGCTCCAGCACCCAGTCGAGGCGCGACAGGCCACTGGCGGTGGTCTCGCCGCTCAGTCCGGCGTTCACCGTGCGGTAGTCGTAGCCCAGCGAATCAAGCTTCTGCTGAATGAGGGCGGGGAAGGCTTCGGTTGGTTCCAGTCCGTAGCCTGTCGTCAGGCTATTGCCGAAGAACAAGATAACCTTTTCAGATTGTGCGGTATCATCGGCCACCGCCGGGGCGGTTTCAGTCGGCGGGGCTTCCTCGGTAGTGGGTTGACTAGGACTTTGGCAGGCAACCCCAAGCAGGCCAATCAGAGATAACAGCATTACACCTTTGCAGCGAAGCATAAAAATTGATCTTTTGTAGCGAGTTCGCGTAACTAAACTAAGAACGAGGTTAGGTACGTTTCGTTCAGGAACCGGCACGAATCTATGCAACTAAAAAATAGGAAGTCTGCCCTTCTCCTCATTGACATCCAGAAAGGATTAAAGGAGGAAGCGTATTACGGCGGCAATCGGAACAATCCAGGGGCCGAAGCCAATGCCCGGCGTATACTAGATCAATGGCGGAAACTCAATCTACCGCTATTCCACGTGCAACACAGCTCACAGAATTCGGAATCACCCCTGCACGCCTCGAAACCGGGCTTCGCCCTTCAGGAGATTGTGCAGCCCCGGCCCGGCGAACCCGTGTTGGTGAAGAACGTAAACAGCGCTTTTATTGGTACCAATTTAAAGGAACAGCTGGACCAACTGGAAATAAAAACGCTGGTAATTGTGGGGCTGACCACCAACCACTGCGTGTCGACCACCGTCCGGATGGCCGGAAACTACGGCTACGAAACGATTCTGGTCGCCGATGCCACCGCTACCTTCGATCGGACGGGCATCAACGGAGAAAGGTACGATGCCGAAACCATTCACCAGATTAGCCTAGCGAGTCTGAACGATGAGTTTGCTACGGTAGTTGATACGGAAGAATTATTGGACACAATCGCTTACGAAGTGAGTAAGGAAGAATCGGCGTTTGATTTTGAAGAGACCGTAGATGACATTTTGAAAGAGCGCAAATAAGAGCTTTATGAATGATATTTTAGTCACAAAAAACCTATCTAAAGCCTACCGTAGCGGCGAGCGCCTGCTAGAGGTACTTAGCGATATTGACCTAACCATCCCCGCCGGGTCTACCTGCGCCATCGTGGGTCCTTCGGGCAGCGGCAAAACAACGCTGTTGGGACTATGCGCCGGACTAGACCGCGCCACCTCCGGGTCGGTGACCCTGAACGGGGTGCTGCTCAACGACCTGAGCGAAGACGAACGCGCTTCCGTACGGGGCCAGCACGTAGGCTTCGTGTTCCAGAACTTTAACCTGATGCCTACCCTTACCGCCCTCGAGAACGTGATGGTGCCGCTGGAGTTGCAAGGGGTGCGGGGCGCCGGGAAGCGGGCCGGGGCGCTGCTGGACCAGGTGGGCCTGGCCGACCGGCAGCACCACTACCCCAGCCAACTGTCGGGCGGAGAGCAGCAGCGGGTGTCATTGGCCCGTGCCTTTTCGAACGAACCCAAAATTTTGTTTGCCGACGAGCCCACCGGCAACCTGGACGAGGAAACGGGGCAGCAGGTAGAAGCGCTGCTCTTCGACCTGAACCGCGCTTCGGGCACCACGCTGGTGCTGGTGACCCACGACCTCACGTTGGCCGAAAAAACGCAGCGCGTCCTTCGGATGAAGGGGGGGCACCTGGTGGAAGACCGCGCGGTGCAAAACGCCATAGCCCGCGAATCGGTATGACCTACCAGTACGTCAAGGCGCTGCATATTATCTTCATCGTTACCTGGTTCGCCGGGTTGTTCTACATCGTCCGTTTGTTCATCTATACCGTAGAGGCACATCAGGAGGAAGAGCCGGCGCGGAGCATCCTGCTCGTCAAACTCAAAGATTGGTCATTGCGACTGTGGTACGGCATCACCTGGCCCTCGGCGGTGCTTACCCTGGGACTGGGAAGCTACTTTTTGCACTTTTACTATCAGACGGGGGGCATCCCCTCGTGGCTGTGGCTTAAGCTGGGGTTTGTAGCTGGACTCTTTGCCTACCACGGATTGTGCCACGGGTTGTACCGGCAGTTGCAGCGCGACGAGGTGCGCTACAGTTCGCAGCAACTGCGGGTGTGGAATGAGGTGGCTACCTTGTTTCTAGTGAGCATCGTGTTCGTCGTTATTCTTAAAAACGCGCTAAGTTTGCTGTGGGCGCTTTTAGGACTGGTAGCCTTTGCCGCCGTGCTGATGGCCGCCATCCGCCTCTACAAACGCCTGAGAAACCGGGATAAGCCCGCCAAGAAGGGAATCTGACGCGCGCCATCGGTGTTGCCTAGCTAAACCAACTGATCACAATAATTCGACATTCATTCATCACGAACCTACTCAACCTTACTTTATGAAGCGTATCGTATCCGGAGTACTGCTCGCCGCACTGGTCGCGTGCTCCTCTCCCTCCACTGAAACTACCAACGAACTTCCGATTCTGGGCCGTAAGTACTACGACGAAACCATCCAGGATACCGTCTACCACACGGTAGGTAACTTCTCGTTCGTAAACCAGGACAGCGCGCTGGTTACTCCCGAAACGCTGGAGGGCAAGATTTACGTGGCGGACTTCTTCTTTACTAGTTGCCCCACCATCTGCCCCGTTATGAAAAAGGAAATGCTGCGGGTGTACGATGCGTTTAAAGACAACCCGGAGGTGGTTATCGTGTCGCATACCATCGACCCGGAGTACGATACCGTAGCCCTGCTGCACGACTACGCCGAACGCCTGGGAGTGGCGAGTCCGGCGTGGCAGTTTGTGACCGGCGAAAAGGACAGCATCTTTAACATTGCGCTAAAGAGCTACATGGTTACCGCAGCCGAAGAAGAGCAAGCCCCCGGCGGGCGTATTCACAGCGGGGCGTTTATCCTGGTCGACCGGCACCGCCGCATCCGGGGGATGTACGACGGCACGGTCACCGAAAAAGTAGACGTACTGATCAACGATATCCACCGGCTGCTTCGGGAAGAGGAGCAACCGGCTACCTCGCAGGCTGCACTTCACTCCTCGTGAGGGGAGGCAACTGGTTGCGGGTTATCACGGTCTGCTTCACGCTTACTGTCTACGGACGGTCGCAGCCTTCGGCGCCGCCTACCAACGCCCTGATTCACGAAACCAGCCCTTACTTACTGCAGCACGCTCGCAACCCCGTAGACTAGCAACCCTGGGGCAACCGTACCCTGGAACAAGCGCAGCAGGAAAATAAATTGATGGTGGTGAGCATCGGCCATTCTGCGCTGATTGCCCGCAACCGAATAAGCGCATGCCTGGCCAAACTACCATTTACGTATGCCAGCGGGGCGCGTGTAAGCTGCCGGTGACTAAGGCAGACCAAGCCCTAAAGCAAATTGTTCCTACCCAGTAGATTAGTTAAAACCACTTGCCAAAAGCAGGTAATAAGCCAGATGATCAGATTTATCAAGCGGTAATAATACGGCTAGTCTGACTGCTGTATTTAAAATTTTGCTATAATAAAAGCAGATTTTAGCAAAAAATTTAACTATTTTAGCATCCTACGCTTCGTTATTTTCGTTAAGTATTTACCACAGGGTGTTTTTCTAGTTAACTATTACTTTCTTTTATGTACAGAATTTTTAACGGTTTAGCCACAACAGAATTTAACCGGGCGATCGCTGCGGTAGAGGTTAACTTTAATGGTCAAGGGGGGCTTGCCCTGTACGACGACACGATGGACATTGCGATAAGCACTGCCGTAACGTACAATGTCAATCAGTGGCTCTTCACTAAAAACACGTTCCATGACATGGACGTAGATCACTTTTTGTTGTTTATCCGAAAGTGGTTTGGACAAAACAACGAATCTTGGGAGGAGTCGGCAGGCTATACTCCGCGTCGTGTAGCGTTGCTCACTACTACTACTTCGTACGAACACCTTGCCGAGAAGCACCAGTGGCTCAGTGAAACCCGCCCTGACCGTAGCCAATTGCAACTCAGGGTGTTCTTTGACCGTAAAGGAGCTGAGCACCATTTGCTACGCCCTAGTCAGAAAAAGTACGAGCGGAGACGCAGTGTCTACGCCTCCGGTGCGCTATGATCTTATAGCATCATTTTTTTATCTGTAACCATCATGAATCATCACGACCTAAGAGACCTAGAAGAGAATATCTACGCAGTGGGAGAGAACATTAGCGAGCAGGAAGGATTTTACCGCGACGTAAACAGATTCCTGCGTCAGGTGTATCCTAGTCCCACTCCATCTCGAAGAAAGAAGCGTCAACGCCCGGCGCTATCCCGAAACCCCGCGGGACAACGCTCTTTGCTGCCGAACAAAAGAGCTGTACCAGCGTCCTGAGTCCTTCACCGTTCGCTGCTGCGTTTCAAAGTCCACGTGTACCAGTCCGAAGGGAGTTCGGTATCCCTCCGCCCATTCGAAGTTATCGGTTAGCGTCCAGACAAAGTACCCTGCCAGCGGAACGCCTTCTTGTTTTGCTCGGGCGCACTGAGCAATATTTTCGCGGATGTAGTCAGTGCGGCGGATGTCTGCCACGCGTTCCTGTTGCAGGATATCGGTGAAGGCCGCTCCGTTTTCAGTGATGATGATCTTCCGCAGCGAATAGTTTTCGTGAAACTGCTTGAGCACCCGGTAGATTGCCTCCGGATAAACTTCCCAGCCCATCAGCGTGGTGGGTACATCTCTTTTAGCGGCTTCTACGGGGCGGGCAAATACGTAGGGCATCGTCCAGGCGTGGCGGATCACCTCACGGGTGTAATTCTGCAAACCAATAAAGTCGAAGTCAAAGGGCATTAGTTGCTCATCCCCCGCCCGTAGGTACTTTTCAATGCGGGTCAGGGTCGAGAACCGCTCGGTAGGGTAGCCCATCCCGAGCGCAGGCTCAATGAACAGGCGATTAAGAACCGCATCGGCACGCCGGGCCGCTCTCTGGTGGCGGGAAGCCGTACCCGCCGGTTCTACGTAGGCGCACGAAAAGGTGGTTCCTACCTCCGCCTCGGGTCGTAAATCTTTGATCACCCGACCGCCTTCGGCTTGGCACAATGTGGCATGGTGCACCGCCGCCAGAAACCCGCCAACGCTGCGCTTGCCGGGGGCGTGAATGCCCAGAAAGTAGCCCCCTCCGGTAAACATCATCGGCTCGTTAAGCACCATCCAGTGGCGCACCCGGTCGCCGAACGCCCGCACGGCCACCTCTACGTATTCTTTGAACCAGCCTACCACGTCGCGGTTCGTCCACCCGCCCCGCTCGGCGAGGGCCTGGGGCAGGTCCCAGTGGTACAGGGTAACCCAGGGGGTAATCCCCAGTGACAAACACGTATCGATCACGCGGTTGTAAAAGTCTATGCCGGGCTGGTTAACGCTCCCCGTGCCCTCGGGTAGCAGACGGGCCCAGGCCAGCGAAAACCGAAAGTTGTCGATGTGCAGCGCGTGCAGCAAGCGGAGGTCTTCGGGGTAGCGGTGGTAAAAATCGCAGGCTACGCGCGCGTGCTGGTTTTGGTAAATTTTGCCCGACCCTTGGGTAAACGCATCCCAGATCGATGACCCTTTGCCGTCTGCTTGGTAAGCACCCTCAGTCTGGAAAGCAGAGGTGGCCACGCCCCACCGGAAAGAATCTTCAAAGTCAGCGTCAGTCATAGTATGCGGTATTGGTGCGGCGCAAAGTAAGTAGATAAAGCCCTTCCCCCCAAACTGCATTCTTATCCATTTGGCCGCCCGAGGAACATTGGCCGAATTATCGTGTAGAGCCCATAGCGACGGCGGAGGTTCGGTGATGTACTATAAGAATCTGATTGTGCGTTAAACCAACGTACCCTACACCGTTGCTTTGATACTACCGTTTGGCCCCCGGGTGATGCGTAACTTCCTTGTCTTCCTTCTTTTACCGCTGGCTGGTTGCACTTCTATTCAGCAGACCGAGCAGTTCGCTACGGATACCTTTATCGCGGGGGAGCCGGGCAACTTTCACGGCTTCGCCATGTACTCTTTTGTGTACCAAGACCGGCAGTGCCGCATTGTGGCCCCCCGCCGGGCGGCCGAAGGTAACCCCTGGTTGTGGCGCGCTCGTTTCTTTGGGCACCGTCCCGAGGTAGACCTAGCCCTGCTCAACAAAGGGTTTTACGTGGCTTACATGGACGTTGCGGACTTGTACGGCAACCCCGCCGCGGTTGATCTTTGGGACGACTTCTACGAATTGCTGACCAATCGCTACCACTTTGCGCCGCGGGCAGCGCTGGAGGGCATGAGCCGGGGAGGGCTGATGGTGTTTAACTGGACCCTGGCGCACCCCGAACGCGTGGCCTGCATCTACGCCGACGCTCCGGTATGCGACTTGAAGAGCTGGCCGGGCGGCCTGATGGAAGGAGTGGGCAGTCCGGAAGACTGGCAGAAGAGCCAGCAGGCGTACGGCCTCACCGAAGCAGAAGCCGTAGCATTCCGAGCCAGTCCGGTGGACCGCGCTACGGAACTTGCTAAAACCGGGGTGCCCCTGCTGGTGGTTTCGGGCGATCAGGATACGGTAGTGCCCTACGCCGAGAACGCGGCGGTGCTGGTGGCTGCTTACCAGGAGCAGGGAAGCCGGGTGAAGACCATCATCAAGCGGGGGGAAGGGCACGTGCACGGACTCAACAACGCCTCGCCCATTGTACGCTTTGTGGTGAAGCACGCCAAACCGTAGCTTTGGATTTGTCGTTATGTTGTTGGTTGCCCCGCGGGCAATTAAAACT
Organism: Tunicatimonas sp.; assembly: GCA_049650865.1. Lineage (GTDB taxonomy): Bacteria > Bacteroidota > Bacteroidia > Cytophagales > Cyclobacteriaceae > Tunicatimonas. The sequence continues at coordinate 6,613 of JBASAY010000238.1, read as the reverse complement.
TCATCTGTTTACTAACCACGATAAAATTAGGTGATCTTACAACGAAAACATTCCTACCAAAGCACCTGGCGCTACAGTCAAGGGCTCCTGATCCTGGGCCTGCTTACGGGGTGCCTTAAGCTTCAGGAGGCCTCAAGCGGCGCTGACTTCAATTACTGGCCTGCCTGGAAAGAGAAGCCCGTGGTGCATACTCACTTTGCGTTGGGATACTCCGAAGCGCACGAGCAAGCGGCCTGGGTAGCTTACGAGCTCACTCCGGAAGAGGTGGCGGTAAACCTAGACCGGGAGGGTAACTTTCGTGAGGACCCCCTGGTAGCTACCGGTTCCGCCTCCCTTGAAGACTACCGAAGATCAGGCTACGACCGGGGGCACCTCGCCCCGGTGGGTGATATGAACTTCGACCCGGTGGCGATGGAAGAGAGCTTTTACCTGTCGAACATCAGTCCCCAGAAACGAGCGTTTAACGGAGGAATATGGAGCCGCCTGGAAAACCAGGTACGCAACTGGGCGGCTGATAGGGGGGGGCTGTACGTGGTAACGGGTCCGGTGCTGGGGCAGGCGCAGCGCACTATCGGAAAGAACCAGGTAACGGTGCCCAACTACTTCTACAAAGTGCTTCTGGACGAGCGGGGTAACGAGAGCCGGATGATTGCGTTGGTGGTGCCCACCACGGCCCGGGGCAAAGACCTGCGGGAGTTTGTGGAAAAGGTAGACAACGTAGAGGCGTACACGGGCATCGATTTCTTCCCCTCGTTACCCGATGATCTGGAGGAGCGGCTCGAGCGTGAGGTAGTCACCGAAGGATGGTTCGAGTAAGCCAGCTGCAACGATAAGCAGTCGATAGTTACCCTTCTTTTCTTCTACGTTCTGGCAGAATGGCAAAAAAATATTTCTTCAGTTAGCAAATCGCTGGTTATTGGTCTATCTTTATCCCGATTTTTTTCTGTATTACAAATACTAATGCACAATGGCCTACAACATCAAATTAGATAAGATCGACCGCAACATTCTGAACATCCTTCAGAAGAACGCGAAGATTACCAATGCCCAACTATCCAAAGAAGTGGGGTTGTCACCTGCTCCTACCCTGGAGCGGGTTAAAAAACTAGAGCAGTCGGGGGTAATCGACAGCTACCATGCCAAGCTTAACACCGCCAAGGTAGGGTTGGGCATCAGCACTTTTGTACAAATTAAACTAACCGGCCACGACAAAGGCAGCATTCGGGCTTTCATCGACGCGGTCAACAGCATCGATGAGGTGATAGAGTGCCACCACGTTACCGGAACGAGCGATTTTATCCTTCGGATGATTGCCAAAGACATCGCCTCTTACCAACAGTTGATGCTGGATAAGGTGAACGAGATAAAGGTAGTAGATAGCCTTCAGTCGTTGGTGATCCTTTCTACCTTTAAAGACACTAAGGCACTGCCGCTGCCGCTGCCCGATGAGGCCGACGCGGTAAAAGCCTAACAAAGCTGACGCAATTCAGGTATGCCGCTGACCCCACCGCGAACCCTATGACCAAAGATGCTTCGTCCGCCAAGCTTATTCTCGACGCAGAACAGATTCGGCGCAAGATTACGCGCATCGCTTACGAAATTTACGAGCGCAACTTTGACGAAGAGCAGCTGCTGGTGGCGGGAGTGGTAGAACGAGGTTACCGCCTGGCGGAGCGCATCTGCGCCGTGCTGGATCGTGACAGTACGTTCACGTTCGCCAGCCAAAAGCTACAACTCGTCCGGGTGCACCCCCCTTCGTCTTCCGGCACCGCCTCATCGGTAACCATCGACTGCGACGAGGAGGTGTTTCGGGGTAAAAGTGTAGTGCTAATCGATGATGTGATGAACACCGGCCGAACCCTCGCGCACTGCGCCTGCCCCTTTCTTCAGTACGCTATCAGAAAGTTAGAAGCGGCGGTGCTCGTAAACCGGAGCCACGTGCGGTTTCCGGTATCGGTAGGTTACACGGGCTACGCCCTGGCCACCACGCTTCACGAACATATAGAGGTCGTCCTGGACGATAAGGACCAGGCAGTGTACTTGAAGTGAGCTAATTACTGCCACTTTTGGCAGATGAGTAGCAACAAAAACAACAATTAATTCACTTATTTTATTACATTAGTTGAATTTTATCTTATTTTTGTACATAATTGTTGCTATATACATGAATTGGTCTTTGTGCCTTTGTTTTTAATCGCTTCTGCGTGTCTACTACCAAAACTTCGTCCACCACTACTACTGTTCATCAGATTAAAGAAAACTCTTTTGGAGTTGCCGACCCAGCTATTGCGCCGAGTAATCTTCTCTACTTGGTAGAGTGGGTCGTTGAGGGCGGTCAGGTCACGCTGCACCAGTTCGGGGCGGTGTCGCCGCAAGAAAAGGTCCACTTCAAGAGTGCCAACGAGGCGCTTCAGCGGGTGGCCGCCGCTGACCGTGGGCACGTAGAGCAACTGGTAACCCTACTGATTGATGGCAAACTAGAGCGGTGCGAGGTTGAATTCCGAATTATTGAATCCTCGGGTGAAGAGCGCTGGGTATACGGAAAGGGAATGGTACAGCACTCTCCCGGCGAACTCGCTAAGGTCGTAGGGCTAATTACCGACATCCGGAGTAAAGACCGCGTTTCTCACGTTCCCGACCTGTCGCACCCTTTCTCCGATGCCAACGCCCTACCGGTAGGAATTATTCAGTTAGACCTATCGGCAGGCACCGTTGAACTGGCGAACCAGACTGCCAGCCAACTCTTGAACTTACCTCCTTTCGGGGCGCAGCACGAGTTTCCGGATGTGGACACCGCCGACTGGGTGTCGGTACGGGAAGCACTGCGAAAGCAGAAGCCCGTACTTGGCCAACCACTGCGGTTGCCCTCGCTCCAGCGCTGGGTGTTGGTTTCGGGTTGTGCCCAAGAAGACAACCGAGCAACCGTAGTACTGCAAGACATTACTGCCCTTAAAGAAGAAAGCGTGTCTTTGCAGAAGATGAACGCCGAGTTAGACAACTTCGTCTACCACGCTTCCCACGACCTGCGGGCGCCCCTTCGGGCGATTCTGGGTTCGCTTGATCTGCTGCGGGCTACCAACGAGGCCCACGAACGAGAGAAGTGCGTAGAGCTTATCGAGGGAAGCATTAACCGACTGGATACGTTTATCACCGACCTGCTGAGCATTTCGCGCCAGCAGCGGTACGAACACCTGGTGGTACCCATCAACTTCATGACGGAAGTGGAGCACGCGGTAGCCGGAGCGTACTACGTGGGCAATACCCACAACCTGGAAGTGGTTACCAAAATCAGTCAGCCCCACCCCTTTGCTGCCGACCTAACCCGCGTGCGGATGGTGCTTAACAACCTAATTAGCAACGCTATTAAGTACCGCAGGTACGGGATCTCTCGCTCGTACATTCGTATTGAGGCGTGGGTAACGCCTAAAAAAGTTCGTATTAAGATCGCCGATAACGGTGAGGGGATCGAAGAATCCCACCTGCCCCACATCTTCGATATGTTCTACCGGGCGTCGGCCCGCAGCGAAGGCTCCGGCCTGGGACTTTACATCGTAAAAGACGTCATCCAGAAGTTGGGAGGCACCATTTCGGTGCGTTCCAGACCCAATAGGGGTACCACCTTCGCCATAAGCTTTCCCAACCGTTTTGGTCAGGTCGGCGATACGGTGTAACTTCGCCCCAAAAGCACGGGTTGAGTAAACGAATCATCTTTATAAGTGCGGCCCTGTTGGCCATTGTGGGTGGAGGGCTGTGGTACTACTTCGCCCGTCGCCCCGCCGTGGCCTCCGACGTTTGGGCCTGCGTGCCCGCCAACGCCCTGACGGTTTACGAAACCACTGATTTATTAGCCGACTGGAACTCCTTCGCGCAGTCGCCCCTGGGCAATGCGCTGCGGGCGGTGCCCGACGTGGAGCAGTTTAACCAACAGCTTGCCTTCCTGGATAGCCTACCGCGGCTTCGTCCGCTGCTGCAACAGCCATGGCTAATGTCGCTACAGGTGGTGGGCAGTGAAGCGCTCGGTGCTACCTTCTATACCCGGGTATCCACCGCCGAGGGCGCAGGAAAAAAGTCTGGCCTGACCCCGGCGCTGGAGCAACTGCAGCAAGAGGCAGCCCTGCGTACTGAGGCACGACAGTACCACGGGCTAACCATCCACACGCTAAGTACCGCCGACGGGGAGGACTTCTCCTACGTGCTTCACCGGGGAGTGTTGGTAGGTAGCTTTACGGCATTTCTGGTAGAAGATGTGGTCCGCCTAATGACGGACGGCGCGGAAGGAAGCGGCTTTGCTGCCGAAAATCCCTCGTTGCTACGCCTGCCCAAACTAGCTGACGACGAGGGGAACCTCTATCTGAACGTGCGCCGCTTATCACGCCTGCTGTCGGTATTTACCGAGGCCGGAGCCCTCGACGCCGAGGAATTAGACGCCCTGGGCCAGGCGATGCTGCTCGACGTGCGCGTTCAAGAACAGCAGCTACTGCTTAACGGCTTCAGTGCGTCCGGGTCTTCCTCGGCCGAAGGGATGGATTCTGCGACCCTCCTCCAAACCTTCGCTGGCCAGCAAGCCCGTACCATTGGCATCGGCGATTACCTCCCCGAGCGAACCGCTTGGCTTTATCATTTGTCGCTGAGCGATGCTGAGCGGTGGGCGCAAGCGCTACGAAGTTACCAGGCCCAGCGCCCGGGGGCTACCTTCCGGCAACTGGCCGACCAGCGAAACGCACTAGAGGAGGCGCATCAGGTATCGCTGTCGGCGTGGTACACTTGGTTTGGGCAAGAACTGGGAATGCTCACCCTTGCCTCGGTGGAGGTAGAGCAGCCTGATCGGGCGTTGCTCATTGAGGTACAAGACACCACCGCTGCGGGGCGGTCGCTGCGGTCGCTGGCCACTTCGCTCAGCGGACCGTCCGACGTTTACCGCGAGCAGTTTTCGTCCTACACCATCGGAGAACTAGCGCAGCCCGAACTGCCGGCCCTCCTGCTGGGTCCCATGGCCAGTGGCTATCCGCACTGCTTCTACCTGCTTACCGACCGCTATCTGATAATGGCCAATAATGTGAGGACGCTCAAGCGCCTGATGCTAGACCGAGAAGCAGAAAATACCTGGAGCAAATCGCTGAAGCAAAGCCGTTTTATGGCAAACACGCTCAACGATGCGAATCTGAGCCTGGTGGTGGATGTAGCACAGAGCTGGGAGCTACTGCTCCCTCGTCTGTCGCCGAGGTGGCGCCAGCTAGCTACGGATTACGCAAGTTCGCTAAAGCAGATAGAGAAGGTAGCGGTGCAGTTTGCCGATAGCGAAGAGCTGTTCTATACCAACGTTGTGCTGCGCACCGATCCGCAACCGGCTGAGCCGCTGGCCCGCCGTTCGTTTACCAAGGCCGGGCAGGTATTCACCGACCAGCCGATCCGTACCAAACCCCACGTGGTGCGCAACCACAACACCCAGGCCCGCGAGGTCATCTTCCAGGACGAAGACAATGTGCTTCGGCTGGTTGCTTCCGACCAGCAAGTGCTGTGGCAAGACTCGCTGGGTGCTCCTGTCGTAGGCGATATTCAACAGTTGGATTTCTACAACAACGGCAAGCTACAGTACCTGTTCGCTACCGACAGTGCCATTCACGTGCTCGATCGCAATGGCAGTCCGGTGGCGGGGTACCCCCTGTATATGCCTGCCGGAGTGCAGATTCAGTACCTGTCGCTTATTGACTACGACAACAGCAAGCGGTACCGCTTTTTGGTAAGCGATACGCAAGGGGGGCAGTGGATGTTTAACACCGACCGTGAGAACTTGGAGGGGTGGAACCCACTGGGCTTGGCAAGTCCCCTAGCGAGTGCCCCGTTTCACGCGCGGGTGCGAGGCAAAGACTACCTGATCGCCATTGGGCAAGACGGCACCGTGTACGCCAAGAACCGCCGCGGCGAAGACTATCCGGGCTTCCCCCTGGCCCTGGGTCAACCCTGCCACAGTCCGGCCTTTGTGCACCTAGAGAGTACCCCGAACGAAACGACGCTTACCCTGGTCGCCGACGGTGGCGAGCTGATCACGGTGAACCTGCAGGGGGGCATTGCCGAGCGAACGCAATTGTACCGCCCCTCGGCGGATGCGCGCTTTACGCTGTGCGAAGATGCCCTCGGCAAAACCTTCGTACTGCTGCGGCAGGACGCCCGCTCGCTGGGCGTCCTCAACCAGCAGGGAGTGCTGTTATTTGAGAAAGACTTCTTTAGTCCGGGCGCGCTGGCCTCAGAACGCCTGGTGGCGCAGTACTACGACTTCGGGGCGGGGCACCAGGTCTACGCGCTCACCGACCAGGTGCAGGGGTTTACCTACCTGTTCGACGAGCAAGGGCAGCTGGTGAACGAGCGTCCGATAGAGAGCGACTTTGCCGTTGGGCTGATTCGTTCGGAGGGCAGCCCGGCCTACCGGCTGTACCGCAACTTCGAAAATGAATTTGCCATTCTGACTTTTTAGACGAGTGTCTTTTAGGATCGTCAAATAAATAACGTACTCAACTTAACTCCGAGGTTTGTGCCACCGTGGCGCAGTCTTTACAAACCCCTTCCGAGCGTCCTGTGGTGACACAGGCCGTAGAGTTGGTTACTTTATTTTATC
>JBASAY010000237.1:0-3500 GCA_049650865.1 Tunicatimonas sp. | reverse complement strand
TCGCGTGAGGCGGTATAAGTATATCAATGGACTCACCGCTTTCGATTGTTCCAACTTCCTCACCATCGGCCATGATTCTTGCTGTCCGAAAACGCCCGTACCATCCGTCATTGCGCGTTACTGTGACTGTCAGCATAGTTTTCCTTTTGAGCGTCTGAATAACTCTACGGCAAACGAAACTGCTGCACGCATACTACGGCAGGAATCTTAATCTCGTTGCCAGTGGGTGTAAGCTTCCCGGTAGCCGCATCGCGCCGAAACACTACCACGTTGTCGGTGTCACGGTTGGCCACCCAGACAAACTCTCCCTGGTCGTCCATGCAGAAGTTGCGCGGGTGCTTCCCGCCCGCCGGTTCGTTGCCTACGTAGGTCAGATTTCCGGTGTTGGTATCCACGGCGTAGATCACGATGCTGTCGTGCCCCCGGTTCGAGGCGTACACAAACTTGCCGTCCGGCGACACGTGAATGTCGGCCGTGGAGTTGCCGTCGGCCGACGCTCCCTTGGGCAGGGTGGTTACCCGGTCTACCGGCTCCAGGCTACCGCTCTCCTGTACCGCGTACGCGGCGGTGGTTGAAGAGAGTTCCTCGATAGAAAAAGCAAACTTTCCGCTGGGGTGCAGCGCGAAGTGGCGCGGTCCCGCTCCCGGCTTGCTGGCGGCAAAGGGCGGAGCAGCTTCCGACAGTTTGCCGGAGCTCCGGTCGGGCTGATACAGCATAATCTTGTCAATGCCCAGATCGGAAGCGTAGACCACGTCACCGCTCTCCGAAGGAACAATGGAGTGCATGTGCGGCTCCTGCTGCCGGTCGGGGTTCACGCTGCTGCCGGAGTGCTGCACCACGTCCGAGGCCGCGCTCAGCTTGCCGTCGGCGCCAATCGGATACACCGCCAGATTGCCCTCACCGTAGTTCGACACGTAGACCAGTTTACCCTGCGGGTCCACACTCACGTGGCACGGCCCGGCCCCCTCGGACGATTGTTCGTTGAGCTTGCTCAGACGTCCGTCCTTGGAGTCAATGGCAAAGGCAGTAACGGTGCCGTGCTGATCGTCGGCGTCTTTTCCCTCGCGGTACACCGCGTAGAGGTACTTGCCGTTGGGGTGGATGGTCAGAAACGAGGGACTGTCCTTATCCTCCAGGGTTTGACGTTCGGAGAGCTTACCGGTGGTGCGATCAAATTCCAGGACGTAGATGCCCTGGCTGCCGCGGTCGGAGTAAGTGCCCACGTAGAGCAGGTCTTGCGCGATTGCGTTGGGTTGCGTAGTCATAATTGCTAAGATTAAAAAGAGAAACGTACGTAAGTGAATCATAGAAAACGGTTAAGGTCAAGCTGCAAAATCTGAGAAAAGGACTGATCCGGCTCAATGTCAGCGTCTCCTTTTCGGTAGCGCAGCCAGTGATGGGCTACGTAGTCGTAGAGAAAGCCTTCTTCAATGCCATAATCAAACTCATCAATAAGGCGCGTAATCTTTTTAATATCGTTACGCACCCCGCTGGTATGGCACACTTCAATGATGATGGGCGTGGTGTGACGCTGATTGTCGTAGAGCAGCACATCAGGCACCGGGCTCGTCTGCCCTTCGTCGAGCATCGTTTCGGGAAGCGGCTCCAGCGAGATTTTCTGCTGCTGATAATAAAGAGCGCCCAAACCAGTGGTAAGCTTGCTGATTACGCGCTGATGCTCTTTGGGAGCGTTAATGCCCGGGTCGATAAGTTGTTCGGGAAAAAGCATAACCGGTGGTGCGTTGTATCGGTTGAATATAGGTAATTTGCTGACAAAGTTTAAAAAATCTACTCAACCCGTATGGCTAGTTCCCCCTTCTTCCGACTGATCAATACGCTACCCGTTGCAATAGAAGAATCTTTGTACGGCCAATCAGGTAAGGGCGGATGGATTGTAGGACCACCCGGCGGTGGCTTCGGATCTGATGGAATGACCTTTATCTACGAAGGTGCTGATTCCCCTCCTAGACTACTATCGGCAAAATTTAAGGGGGCGGTAGCCAGCTTTCTGGTTAAAGGAAAGGCAGCGTCTGTCTTTAAAAACTTCCGCTGGGGGAGCATCTTTCAGTACGCTGCTAACCTTCTTTGGCAAGATGAGATATTAAAGGATTATACCTTATTTGAGTGCTATAATTTTGTTTGGGAAAAGGATATTAACTTTGAGCGCACCCAATTCTTCTTAATTGACCGCGATACCCAACGGGCGGTACAACCCGCACCCAACTTCCAAAAACCGGAGGAGCTAGACCAATGGCACGCTGCTAACGAGCAACGGTACGGGCTTGATGCCGATCCCCCGGTCGAGCTGCGCATCGACCGATTGTGTCTTACCTCCCGGTTTGTCCGACAAAATGATGCGTTTGTAATCGGTATGGGCTATGTTCCCCGCTACTTTCGGGGAAGTCTGTACGTTAACGAACGACTTAGAGCGGCACTGTCCGCCTTGTCTATCGGCGAACTGGCATTCGAAGCAACCGACTACTTTGAAGTCTAATTGGAAACTCCTTCGGCGTCCTCTTACCCCACCGCCGCGAACTTCTTCTCTGTAAGCGCCCGGGTCGCTTCGTAGAAAGTGCTCATAAACTTTTGCTCCACCGACGGACTTGCCGCCTGCCGTTCGGCGCGGTTTAGCGCATCATCGTAGAGCACGAAGTTATCCATTTGCAGCGGGTTCCAGTGGCGCTTCGGGTGCACCTCGTTAATAAACTCAAACAGGTTGCGCGTGTCCACCGGCACATTGAAGGGCGCAAAGGCCCGCCGGTTGTTGCGCAGCTCCAGAATCCAGTTGTCGAAGTGGTGGTTGAAGCCCGTTAGGTGATTCTGGAAAAAGGAACTGCTCAAGAACGAGGCGTCGATGCGGGGCGCCCGGCGGTTGGTCCAGGGTTGCCGGTTCGCGGCGTCGTTCAGCTGGTGCGTCAGGTACATCGTGAAAAGCATGTACTGGCTCAGCGGACGCTCAATCAAGCGCTGAGTCTTGTCGCTCAGGTGCGTGAAGTTCACCACGTCTTGCTCGCTGCGAATGCCAAATTCTTTGTAGACCGGCTGGCGGGCACGTCCGTCGACGGTGTCGAGCGAAGCGTCCTCGAGGGCCATAAAGTCGATGACCGACAGGGCGGCCACCAGCTCGATGAAGTGGGCGTCGTTACGCTGCCCGGCGTCGCCCGGGTCGTTGGGATAGTCCTTGGTGAGGTTGTCGCCCAGGTAGTACAGGGCATTGATGGTGTTATTGCCGCTGATGTTGCGCTCGTAGTACGACAGCGCCGCCTTGGCCTTGGCCACAAAGGTGGCTTTGTCGATCTTGCTCTTCGGATCAGGGGCCACCCCGAAGTAGGGCAGCAGGGTGATGGCCCCCACTGCGGCGTTGCGCAGCCAATCGTGGTTGGGCAGCGGCGGCTGGGCGTTGCGCAGGTTCTTCAGGATCGTAGGAAAACCCGCCGCCCCGGTGCCGCCAAAGATAGAACTGATAATAAAGATGCGGTCGCCCTGCTGGAAGTTGGAGG
>JBASAY010000236.1:0-5798 GCA_049650865.1 Tunicatimonas sp. | reverse complement strand
CGCTACACCCGACCACTGGCACGCCCTGCAGGCCATCGATGTGCTAGACGCTGGGGCGCACCTGTATTTGCAAAAGCCCATCAGCGTCGATGTGCTGGAGGGAGAAGCCATCCTGGCTAAGGCCCGGCAGTCGGACCGGACGGTGCAGATCGGCACCCAACGGCGCAGCACGCCCCATCTGATGGAAGCTAAAAAGAACATTGTGGACGCCGGACTGCTGGGCAAGGTGTCGCACGTGGAGATGTGCTGCTACTACCACATGCGGGCCAACGGCAACCCACCGGTGCAGCCGGTGCCCGATTTCTTTGACTACGAGCGATGGACGGGTCCCGCTCCGCTGCGGGCCTTCGATGGGCTGCCGCACCGGCGGTGGTGGCGCACCTTTATGGCCTACGGCAACGGCATTGTGGGCGACATGTGCGTGCACATGCTCGACACCGTGCGCTGGATGCTCGGCTTGGGCTGGCCGCAGCGCATCAGCTCCGAAGGGGGCATCTACGTACAGAAGGGGGGCGAATCCACCATCAGCGACACCCAGACGGCTATTTTTGAGTACGACGGTCTGAACTGTGTGTGGCAACACCGCAGTTGGGGCACTCCCGCCGACCCTGATTACCCCTGGGCTTTCACGCTCTACGGTGACAAGGGCACCCTAAAAGGCAGCGTGGCGCGCTATGACTTTATCCCCGAAGGCGACGGAAAACCCATTCACGGAGATGCGGTATACGAGCGGGAACAGTATCCGGAAGACCTCACCGAGAAAGATATTGAACTGCACGCCGCCCCCGCCACCCGCCGCCACATGCTCGACCTGCTGGCCGCCATTAAAGAGAAAAAGCAGCCCGTGGCCTCAGTGGAGCAGGGACACATCTCGACCGCCGCCTGCATCCTGGCCAACCTGTCTATGCAAGCTGGTCGGCCGCTGGTGTACGATCCGCAGCAGCGCATCGTGGTGGACGACCCCGAAGCGACCCAACTGCTGCGTCGCCCCTACCGCGAACCCTGGCAACATCCGGGGGAGAAGTTGGGATAAGCGGATTAGTCTTCGTATATCGTTTGCCTATGCTTTGAACATCGAGTGCCGAACAGGAAATACTGAATAATAAAATATGAGGTTGAACCAACAATTACTGATAAGCTGTCTGTTGCTGCATAGCGTAGTAGGCAACGCTCAGTCTCTGGAGAACGAAAGCGAAATCGTTGCCCCCGGAGCTTCATTGCAACAGGTAGCGGCCGACTACAAATTCACCGAAGGCCCGGCGGCGGATGCGCAGGGCAACGTGTTCTTCACCGACCAGCCCAATAACCGCATTATGAAATGGGCCACCGACGGCACCGTGTCGGTGTTTATGGAAGATGCCGGACGCGCCAACGGACTGTTCTTCGACCGGCAGGGCAACCTGATCGCCTGCGCCGACGAGAAGAACCAACTGTGGCAGATCAGTCCTGATAAAGAAGTCACGGTGCTGGTGAACGATTTTAAAGGCAAGCGACTAAACGGCCCCAACGATCTGTGGGTGGATCCGAAGGGAGGCATCTACTTCACTGACCCCTACTACCAGCGCGACTACTGGACGCACACCGAAAAGGAGATTGATAACGAGCAAGTGTATTATCTGGCGCCCAACAAAAAGACGCTTACGCCCGTCGCCACCGACTTGGTGAAGCCCAACGGCATCGTGGGCACGGCGGACGGAAAGCAACTGTACGTGGCTGATATCGGTGACAAGAAGACCTACGTTTATCAAGTCAACGACGATGGCAGCCTATCGGACAAGCAACTGTTTACCGATATGGGTTCCGACGGACTAACGCTTGATAATGAAGGCAACGTGTATCTTACGGGACAGGGGGTAACGGTATTTGATAAGCAAGGCAAGCAAATTGAGCACATTGAGGTGGACGAGGGCTGGACGGCCAACGTCTGCTTCGGCGGCAGAGACCGAAAGACGTTATTCATTACCGCCATGAAATCGCTGTACACGCTGGAGATGCGCGTGAAGGGGGTGCAGTAGCTAGGTTGTAAGATATGTATAAACTGAAGGTTACAGAGATCAAGTATCTCATATGGCTTTTGATAATCATTGGGCTATTCGGACTCCAAGCAAAGAATGGAGTGCAAACCAATCAAATTGAATCTACCAATGAAATTGTGGGAACACGTTGGTATAGTAAAACCAGTCATCTCCCGAATGATTCTTTGTTTTTTATCAGTGCGCACGAGGTAGAATATTTTATGGGCGAACTTTCATGGACATTCAATTCGCATTACAAGTTTGAGGGCGATACTGTGACTATTTGGACTATAGTTGCTGCATTTGAGATGGACGACACAATCGAATTAGAACCTGATTTGATCCAAAAATACATACTGCTTGGGGACTCAATGAAATTGGTTTACTTGGCAAATCGAAGAGGCAGAAATTTCGTAGAGGCAGATTCTAACCGTTATAGATTGATTAATGACTTTGTGAGGATAAAATAGAGGGCATCCCTAATTGAGGAGCTTACAAAGTCTCATGCGCTCTCAAAACATAGAAGTAAACAAGGCTGATCTCAATATTTGCTCTGGTCGCTAGGAACATGATTAATCGCGCGGAGGCCGTCATGTTCCTACTGATAGCGCATCACCAACCAAAGCACCAAGTAGACGATCAGCGGAGAGCCGATGCCCAGCACAATAGCGATGGCAAACAACACCCGAATTAGCGTAGCATCCCAGCCAAAGTAGGTGGCCAGTCCGCCGCATACGCCCAGCACAATTTTGTCGGATAAAGATGGTTTGAGCTTTTTCATAGGCTAATCTTTTGCTCGAACTGATGGTAGGTCATGATTTGGGTATTGTCAAATATTTCTATGTCCAGCAGGTCGCCGTCGCCAGTCACCAAATAATCTGCTTTCCCATCCTTGGCCAAGGATAGCAGAAAGTTATCTTTCGCATCCCTACATTCCCCTGCCGCCGATGTTACTTTTACCATCTCGCCGAAGTGATCGAAGAGATCTAACAGCTTCGCAATTCTAGTTTCTGGAAATACTTGCGAAACTTCGGGCGGTGAGCAACTTCTAGGAATTCGCTGAGTAGTGCTTCACTAAATAGCAACACGATTTTTTCATTGGCAAGCAACTGTTCCACCCTCTCAAGCCGCTTCGAAATTAGGTAGCTGATCCAAAGATTAGTGTCAAGAACTACCCTAATCCTTTTCACTCTTTAATCGGTAGCGTTCTGCCCTAACTTCTTCAACTTCGGTGGTAATATCTTCTAAGTCAGGCGTTGCGCCCTTTTGGTTTCTAAATTGATCCAATAATGTCGCAAACCTTTCCTTCGAGGAATTCTTTTTGATACTAATAACCCCTAGATCGGCCAAATCTTCCAAAAGGCGCTTCGCTTTGGGGTCTATTATTTCAATCTGCAAAGTCATTATCTTCTGTTTTAGTTAATTTTAAGATATCAGGCTACCACTTCCTGCTGGTACTGCTTATACACCGAGGTGATTCCCTCACGTAAGCCAATCTTGTGCTTCCAGCCGTGGCTATGCAGTTTGCCCACATCCATCAGTTTGCGGGGTGTGCCATCGGGTTTGGACGTGTTAAACGTTAACTCACCCGCAAAACCCACCACATCCTTGATCAACAGGGCCAAGTCTTTGATACTGATATCCTCTCCGGTGCCTACGTTCACTAGTTCTGCTTCGTGGTAGTTCTCCATCAGAAACACGCAGGCTTCGGCCAGATCATCCACGTGCAGAAACTCCCGCTTCGGACTGCCCGACCCCCAGATTTCTACGGTGGCATCGCCGTTTTCCTTGGCCTCGTGAAACTTGCGGATCAACGCAGGCAATACGTGCGAGTTATTCAGATCGTAGTTATCGTTGGGGCCGTACAGGTTGGTGGGCATGGCCGAGATAAAGTTGCAATCGTACTGCGCACGGTAATTCTCGCACAGCTTGATGCCCGCAATCTTGGCGATGGCATACGGCTCATTGGTAGACTCCAGCGGACCGGTGAGCAGATACTCTTCTTTGAGCGGCTGATCAGCCAGTTTGGGGTAGATGCACGACGAACCTAAAAACTGGAGCTTCTTCACTCTGTTAAGGTAACTCTGGTGGATCACGTTGTTTTGGATCATCAGGTTGTCGTACAGAAATTCGCCCCGGTACACGTTGTTGGCGTGGATGCCACCCACTTTAGCGGCCGCCAGAAACACGTAGTCGGGTTTCTCTTCGGCGAAAAATTGAGCGACCTGCTGCTGGTTACGTAAGTCCAGCTCACTGGACCGGCGGGTTACAAAGTTATCGTAGCCCTTGCCCTGCAGGTTGCGCAGGATGGCCGAACCGACCATGCCGCGGTGCCCGGCGATGTATATCTTTGCTGTTCTCTCCATGATAGATGATATAGAAGTTTAGATTGCTTCGTTTACGAATTCGTTGGGCTGTAAGCCCTATAAATAAGGAGCGCAGGACTAAAAGTCCTGCGCTATAGATGTTAGGTGCTATAGGAGATCGCTTCAGCTTTAATGGTTTCCGGATTGATAGTATTTAACAAATAATTCTTATCGTACTTACCTTCAAAAATCTCTACGCAAGCGTTGTCGAGCGCTTCGTCGAAAGCTTCGTCTACAATTTCAGATAGCTCGCCGTGAGAAGCGTAGTAGCCTCCCGACTTTCGGCGTTTATTAACCCGTTTGATGGCCCGCACTGAATTGCGAATAGATAAATCCCAAGAAGTGGTCGTACGCGACTCAGCCTGTTGTTTAATCAGATGAACCAACAGGATAACCGAGTAGCTGTAAATCTTGTTGAGCTTGTCCTCCTCGCTCATCTCTTCCAATTCATCTACCAGCGAAAGCGCCGCGGCGTAGTTTTGCTGCTCAATGTGGGTTCGTAAAGCCGTTAGTTCTTCCATATTTAGAAAAGTCTACGTAAAGAACGCTACGCGTGGGCAAATCATTCGTGGTAGTTAAAGACCTTATGACCACCCTTCAGCAAGAACTTGTCGCGCTTGAAGAGTTCCAGATCCGATTGCACCATGTCTTTTACCAGCGCGGGTAGGTCATACTCTAGCTCCCAGCCAAGCTTCTCCTTCGATTTGGTGGGGTCGCCGATGAGCAGTTCTACTTCGGTAGGGCGGTAGTAGGCCGGGTCGACCTTCACCACTTCCTTGCCCTCGGGCAGTTGGTAGTCGGGATGCGAACAGCTGACCACTCGGCCTACTTCGTTCTGTTCTTTACCTTCAAAAGCTACTTCAATACCCAGCTCGGCGAACGACATTTTCACGAAGTCGCGCACGGTGGTGGTGATGCCGGTGGCGATCACGAAGTCTTCGGCGACTTCCTGCTGCAAGATCAGCCACATGGCCCGCACGTAATCCTTGGCGTGGCCCCAGTCGCGCTTGGCGTCCATGTTGCCCAAGTAGACGGCATCTTGCAATTTGAGAGCAATACGCGCGGCCGCCCGGGTAATCTTGCGCGTCACGAAGGTTTCGCCCCGAATGGGAGATTCGTGGTTGAACAAGATGCCGTTGACGGCAAACATATCGTAGGCCTCGCGGTAGTTCACCGTGATCCAGTAGCCGTACAACTTGGCCACCGCGTAGGGCGAACGGGGATAGAAGGGAGTTTTTTCGCTCTGCGGCACCTCCTGCACCAGTCCGTAGAGTTCGGAGGTGGAGGCTTGATAAATCTTGGTTTTCTTTTCCAGCCCCAGGATGCGCACGGCTTCCAGGATGCGCAGCGTGCCGATGCCGTCTACGTTGGCGGTGTACTCGGGCGCGTCGAAGCTCACCTTCACGTGCGACATGGC
>JBASAY010000235.1:0-10540 GCA_049650865.1 Tunicatimonas sp. | reverse complement strand
TGCTTGGTGCCCAACGGACCCAGATGATCCTTCCAGCTATCGAAATTTATCAAGTCACGGTCCATTGTTTCGGCCCCGATTGACCAGTTGTTGGCGACAATTTCATTAGCACTCCGCGGCTGCACTTTTCCGAGGTAAGGGAAGTCAACGCCGGTGGTGTCTTGGGCGTAAGCTTGACTCCCCAGTAGAAAAAGGGCGATATATCCGTATGTTTTGTTTCTCAATTGCATAAGTTTCAGTGTTAGTTAAACCCCCGGACTAGATAAAAATCCGCCGTCGACCGGCACGGTGATGCCCGTTACGAATCCCGCGTTGCGCTCATCGATCAGCCAGTTCATGCAGCCCAGCAGTTCGGGGGCTTCGCCGAAGCGGTTGAGCGGCGTTTGCCGCAGGATGTTCTGGGCGCGCTCGGTTTGCGAACCGTCTTCGTTGAACATGATTTTGCGGCTGCGGTCGTTGAGGAAAAAGCCGGGGGCAATGGCGTTGACGCGCACGTTGGCCGGAGCCAGGTACGCGGCCAGCCACTGGGTGAAGCTCACCACGCCGTTCTTGGCCATCGCGTAGGCGGCTACCTTGGTGATGGGGCGGTAGCTGGTCATGGAAGCGAAGTTAATGATGTTGCCCCGCTTTTGCTTGGCCATCCCGCGGCCGAACACGAAGCAGGGAATCACCGTGCCCATGGTGTTGATGTCGATCACGCTTTGGAAGGTTTCCATGCTTAGGTTGAAGAACCCTTTCACCGCCCCGTCGTCGAGCAGTTCGCGCTCGTCGTACTCCGGGATGTTGGTCAGCGCGTCGCTCTGGTTGCCTCCGGCCCCGTTAATGAGTACCGAACATACCCCCAGTTCGTGCTCGATAATTTCCCGAGCCCGGCGCACGGCGGCCTCATCGGCTACGTCGGCGCTTACCGACAGGGCTACCCCGCCGTCGGCTTTTATTTCCTCTTCCACGGCCCGTAACTTCTCCATAGTGCGGCCCAGTAGGGCTACGCGGTATCCTTGCTTCGCTAGGTCTTTGGCCATCGCCGAGCAGAGGGTTCCTCCGGCTCCGGTAACGACGGCTACTTGATTGTTAGGTGTCTTCATCGTTGGTTGGTTGGTTTGTGATTGATAATTGATTTTTCGTTGACCCATCGCTGCGCGTTGTGGTACGAAATATCGCCCACCAGCGTGCGTAGCGTATCCACGTCGGCGGGCACGTGCCCCGCTTCCGCCCAGGTTCCGATGGTGTTGCACAGCACCCGGCGAAAGTATTCGTGACGCGAGAACGACAGCGGACTGCGCGAGTCGGTGGTCATACCAATAAAGCGGCTCAGCATACCGTAGCTAGCCAGCACGGTCAGATGGCGCTGGATTCCCTCGTTGTGGTCGTTGTACCACCAGGCGGGGCCGAGCTGGATTTTGCCGGGCACCCCGTCTTCGGCAAATGAGCCGGTCAGGGATGCCAGCGCTTCGTAGTCAGACGGGTTAAGCGAGTAGAGGATGATTTTAGGAAGTTGGCGCGCTTGTTCCAGGCTATCGAGAAAGCGGCACAGGCTAGCGATATCGACGGTGGTACCAATGCTGGCGTAGCCTCCGGCCCCGCCGGCCAGCCGCTTCAGGCGGGTGCTGGTGGTGCGTTGCGCTCCGATGTGCAGTTGCAGGGTCCAGCCTTGTTCCGCGTAGGCCTTTCCGACGAAGTTTAGCAAGTAAGACGTAAGCTTGGTATGCTCTTCCGTGCTTAGCGTTTCGTTGTCCAGCACGCGCTGAAAGTAAGTCGCCGCCGCCTTCTTGGGGGGTAACGAGAAGCGGAAATTCGGGTCGAGGGCATGGTCGGCCAGTTGGCAACCGGCGTCGGTAAAATACTGAATCCGCCGGAGCACGGCCGACTGATACGCGGCCAGATCATTAATTTTGTTTCCGGATTGTTCGGCCAACTTATGCAGCCATAAGCGGTCGTTAGTTTTGCCGAAAGACAAGATGGTATCGCCGCGCAACGACGGAAGCACGTCTATATCGTGGGCTAGGCTTACCTGCCGGTGGGGTTCTAAATCGTCCAGTAGGTCATCCGAGGTGGACATCGTTTGCACCCGCCAGCGTTGGAGAAGGGCCACCACGCGATAGTCATCATGCTGCAACTGTTCGTTGCACGCTTGCCAGATTTCCGGCGCGTTATCCGGGTTGAACAGTTCATCGATGCCAAACACCCGTTTCATCTCCAGGGCACTCCAGTGGAACAGCGGATTGCCCACCGCCCGCGGTAGCGTCTCGGCCCAGCGCTGAAACTTATCCCAATCGGAGGCCGATCCCGTAATCTGCTCTTCCGGCACGCCGTTGATGCGCATCAGGCGGTGTTTGTAGGGATCCAGGCTAAGCCATAGTTGCGTCAGGTTTTCGTAGCGTCGGTTGCTGGCTAAGTCAGCTGGGCTAAGGTGGTTGTGATAGTCGACGATCGGCAGGTCGGCCACCGATTGGAAAAGCGCGACGGCGGTGTCGTTTTGCAGAAGAAATTCAGGGTGGATGAAGGGAGAATGACTCATTGTAAAAAATGTAAGTTCGTTTATTGTTCTAAAATTCGGACGGCGTCTCCGCTTAGCGAGAGCACCAGCCCGGAGGCCTGGCGCTCGTGGTTAGTTTTGTTTACATCAAACGGGTTCTTGGGTAGTTGTTTGGGTTTCGGGGGATAGCCGAGGGCTTATCTGCTTCTTCCGCCGAGACATGAAGTAAAACATTAAACCCAGTGCGCAGCAAATAACCCCTACGGTCAGGGTCAGCCGCCCGCTCAGCAACTCGGCCGAGGGCAGGCTCATGGCCACAAACAGCAAACCGGTGCAGGCCAGGGCAACGGCGAAGAGCAATTGGATGGACCGATAAAAAGCCGGTTCGATGGTCGGCTGTTCTTCGGGGGGAACCGGCGTACGCAGTCGCTCGAAAAACCGGTTGATGGTGCGCTGCTGCTCTGGGCCCCGCTGCTCCAGATAACCCGACGCAAAGAAAACCAGTAGGCAGGTCAGAATTCCGATCAGGGTAGCTACTTCCCACGAAAAAGTTGGCAGGTAGTTAAGTACTAGTCCCGTAACTACCCCGGCAACCAGACTGGCTACCGCCCCCTTGGCAGTAGGCCGGGGAAACAGGATACCCAACACCACCGGGATCACCAGCGGAATGGCGAACAGCCCGGTGAGTAGTTTGTTGGCCTCGAAAGCCCCGCCGAACACGCCAATAAAAAACGCGCCGCCGATCACCAGCCCACCCACGACCAGGGTCGTGAGGCGCGCGACGCGCATCAGCTGGAGGTCTGACGCCCCGGGATTGACTTTCCTTTTGTAGATGTCGTTGGTGATTACGTTGGCCACCACGTTGTACTCGGAGTCAAGCGACGACATGGTGGCGGCAAACATGGCGGCCAGCAGGATGCCCATGATGCCGGTAGGCAGCACTTCCAGCGCCACGCCCACGTAGGCCATCTCGGGGTTCTCCAGGGCGGGCAAGATAACGCGGGCGGCAATAGGGGGAAGCAAGAACAGCAACGGAAAGATCAGAAAGAACACCGCACTGGCAATGCCCATTTTGCGTCCGGCGGCTTCGTTGCGTACGCTGTAGAAGCGCTGAATAAAGGCCCAGTTGCCGTTAAACTTGATAGCGATCATCACGTAGTAGGCCAGCAGGTAGAGCGGCGCGCCCTTTGGTCCGTTCAGTAGCGTGAAGTGGTCGGGCAGGGTACTGATCATGTTGCTCAGTCCGCCCGCCGCCTCGAAGGTAAGCGGAATAAGAATGAGCGTGGAGCAGATCAGGACCACAAACTGCACCGCATCGGTAACAATCACCGCCCACAGTCCGCCGGTCACCGTGTAGATTACCACGATTACTCCGGCAGCAATGATTGCCACGTCGAGACTCAGGGGCGTCGCTGCCGCGATGAACAGCCCGATGGCGTATAGGCGCACCATGTTCTCCAACAGTCGAAACAGTACTCCGCCCCAGGAGAAGATTTGCCGCACGTTGGCGTTGAAGCGCACTTCCATAAACTCAACCGGCGAGGAAATACCCGCCCGCCGCCAGCGCTTGGCTAAGAAAGCGACCGCCAACAGCATCGGCGGCACCGACGACCAGATGATGAGCAGCGCCACCAACCCGTACTCGTAAGCGATGCCCGCGTGGGCCACGAACACAAAGGTGCTGAACATCGACATGAAGTTGCTAATGCCCCCGGCAAACCAGGGAATGGTGCCGCCGCCCTTGAAGTACTGCCCGATGTCCTTTACGTACCACCCGAAGAACACACCGATGCTCGCCATGAAGGTCATGTAGATCGCGATCGCTACGTAGTCAAGGGTTTGAATGTTACTCATGTTTCAATATTATAAAATTACTTGGCTATCTTTGTTGCATGATTCAAGTTATTAACCGGGCGATGAACATCCTGGAATTCATCGCTCAGCATCCCCAACGGGATTTTTCTCTTACCGAGATTGCTGACCAGCATCAGCTTAACCACGGTACTTGCGCCAATATTCTTAAGACGCTGGTTACGCGCGGCTACGTGGAGCAGGTAGGCCACAAAAAGGGCTACCGCTTGGGAGCAATGTCGTATCACCTTACCCGTAACCCTGCCTACAAGCGCGACCTCATCACCGCCGCCGACGAACCCATGCAGCAACTCACGCGGGCGGTCAATGAAACCTCACTACTGACCATCATCGTTGACAACCGGCGCATTACGCTTCATGCCGTTGAGTGCGATCGCGACATCCAGGCCCGCGGTAACGTGGACCGCACCGTCTACGACTCAGCCACCGGCCGTTTGCTGCTGGCCTACCAATCGGAGATCGAACAGGCACGTTTTGCCCGCACCCACGGCTTGCCTCATCCCGACGAGTGGCCCGATATCGCCACCGAAGACCAACTACTGGCGGCCCTGGCCGACATTCGGGCGGCGGGCCTGGCCATCGACATTACCAATCGCCAGATTGTGGGTCTTGCCGTGCCGGTGCAACAGCGCGGTACGGTGGTAGCTGCGCTGGGGGTGTTCTTACCCGAAATCCGCTACGCCGATGCGCACCGCCAAGAGATCATTGATGCCCTGCGGCAAACCGCCTCTCAGATTAACCGCACCCTGTCTCAGTAAGACGAAGCCGTCTGCTTCGCCAGTAGGTCCCGCACCGCTTCGGTGCGCACTATCAATTTGGTGATATTCATTTTCTTATCGCCTCGGTACCAATTCTTCCACTTATCCCCCCCGGTGGCCATCTGCTTGGCCCGCTCAACCTCTTCCAAGCGCTTAACCGCCCGTTGCAGGTGGGTGCTGGCCGCCATAGGATTGCCCTCATCAACAGCGAAGCGCGCCAGGATCACCGCCTCCAGCCAGCGGTTGAGTCCCAGCAACATACCGTGCTGCGCTACCAGGTTGGCCTGAAAGAACCGCAGGGTATCTCCC
Source organism: Tunicatimonas sp. (assembly GCA_049650865.1). GTDB lineage: Bacteria > Bacteroidota > Bacteroidia > Cytophagales > Cyclobacteriaceae > Tunicatimonas. The sequence continues at coordinate 5,125 of JBASAY010000235.1, read as the reverse complement.
GAAAGCTGCTTGGCTACTCTATCCACACTGCCCTCCATGCCTTCCAGGGCCTCAATTTGTCGGCGCAATGGCACCATCATCTCGTCGGGGGTAAATGATCCTCCGGGGTTCATATCGGAGAGGTAACGACTTCCCCAGGTAGACGCTTCCGAGGGCTGAGACCTTCGCGCTAACGTCTTTTGGTACGCTTCGGGTTGCTCAATCTGTATCTTCAAGCGGTTCAGCACCCCGCCCCCGTAGTTTCGCGTCATGCCGTCGAGCAACAGTGGCACCCCCGAAGTTTCGTGCACCTGGTAGCTGTCGAAGAATCGTTGGTAGAGATCTTGTACCGCTTCAGCCGGTGCGCCAAAGTGAGTCGCAAACCACTGCTCCAAAAAAGTATCTACCGCAAAGGCATCCATATCGTACAGCATTTTACCAGAGGCTTCTATCCCCAGAATAAATTCTCGCACGTTAGACACGTTCATAATGGCGTAGTCCGAAGCCTGGTGCTCCACGGCTTCCCGGAACATCTCGTAGGTCTTGGCGGGCGGCACTGCCTGCACTAGGTGCGGCCCCGACCCCCACAGCTGGTGGTGGTAGTACACGCCGTACCGGTTGGTTGGCTGACGCTTGGTTTCGTAGAAGTCCGGTTGCCACCGCCAGCCGGGGCTATTGTCTGAAAAGACAACGATCATCTCTTCGGGAAAGGTGAGGTGCCCCGCCTGGTTGAGTCCGGCCCCTTCGGCCCACAGGGTGGTGGTCAGGATGGGATTTTGCACCAGGGTATCAATGATTTCGTTTTGCACTTGGATAGCCTCGGAGATGATAGCTCCCCGGTCGGCATCTGACTGGGGCACGCCGGGATCGGCCATCCACATGGGGCGGTCGGCGATGCCCCGCAGGCCGGTTTGCCAGATCACGTTGGGATACTTAGCCCAGCGCTGAGCGTATTCCTGCCAGGTTTGCGTAATTTTCTCCGGCTCACTATAGAATGAGAATAACGGGGCTTCGCCCTGCTCCTTCCAGTAGTTCTGGTAGCCAAAAGCGCTCACCCCCAGTGGCTCAATATGGTGCATGGACACGTAGAGCCCGCGCTTCGCCGCCTCGTCGACCAGCCGCGCTTCGGGAGGGTTGCGGATATCGACGAAGCTGGCCGGGATAATCAGGTTCATGCGTAACCGCAGGGCCGCTTCCACCACGGGCTGGATCACCTCGGGGGGCACCACCTGCCCGTAGTAAGGGTAGTCGATGCTGCGCTCTCCGTCGCTATCTTTCCACTCGGTCAGCAAGTCTTCGTCGTTGATAAACCAGCCTCTAAATTTAAAGGTCGGCTCATCCTGCACGATCCGTACCTCATCCCAGGCGAGCTGGTCGCGGTGGGCCGGTTCCAAGCCACTCCAGTAGTAAGTAGGATCAACCCCCAGATAGTCTTCGATGAAGTGGTAGATACCAAACATGGTGGCCCGCTCATCGCTACCGGCCAGAATCAGATGCTGCTGACCACCAACGGTGATATTCTGCACCACGTAGGCTTCCCACTTCTCGCGAAGCGTATCTAGGTCCGGATGCAGGGCAAGGGCTTCTTCCGCTTGTCGAGGGTCGGCCAGATTAAAAATCATTAGCTGGGAAGAAGCTTCGGTTGATTGCTCAGAAATACTCAGCTGCTGACCACTGATCTTCTCTACGTCGGCAATTAAATCTTTAGTGGCTAACCGAAGGGGTTGCGAAGCTCCGGAAGGTAGATAGATCGGCATTGGCTCACCGTCGCCCACCAGTACGAAGTTTGGTTCGGAGGGCTGGCAGGCGAAGTGGTGGAGCAGCGCAAATAAAACTCCTAAACGTAGTTTCATTGTAACACCGTTGTTTTTTCTGTAATCAACACTGGTAAATCCAATACCGGTAATCGAGTAAACTGAGTCGATCCGTTAGCGTTCAGATTCCAGTCGGCCTTAGGAATTTCGTAGACCTTCCCGGACAGTAGATCGACGTACACCGGATCGTCAAGATGCACGCCGCTCAGGGTTAGTGTTACTGCCTTGGTGTCGAGCGTATTTGAGGGTACGTTGCTGGGAAACCACAGGGTTACCACCGGTGCTCCGTTTTCCTTACGGAACGCGTGGGCGGTGATCGTTTCATTGGTTTCACTCATCAGCGTAAAATCAGCGATACGTGTTACCGGCTGGTCGATTACCGAGGCTAGGTGCTGCACGGCGTAGTACGACGCCTTGGGGCGTAGCACGTTCAGGTCGTAGTCGGTGGCCAGCAGCCCCTTGGTGTTGAGCACCGTGTCCTGTCCGTTTTCTCCCAGCAGGTAGCGCAGGTCGGCCATCGTAAATACCAGCGAGGGCACTCCGTGGCCAATGTCGCCCAGCATCCGGCGCAGAATCCACTTGGTTTGCGATACCTCGGTCCAGTCGTGGTTGTTGAGCGCGAAGCGGGGAATATTGGTGGATGGGGCCCCCTGCTCCCCCTGCCGAAATTTCACGCTATCGGCGTAGCGGGCGGTCACCTCCTTAAACCGTTCGGCCAGCGGGTACGAGTCTTCGGGCCGCATCTTGTAGCCGTGGTAGGTGATCTCATCAAGCAGGTGCAACTTGTCCTGCTGCTGTAGCCGCTCCAGGAAGCCTTCCAGATAGTCCGTTTCGTCGATGTGGGCGATAGCCAGGGCGTACAAGTGCGCTTCGGGCTGCATATCCCGCACAATTTCGGCGGTACGGATATACAGGTCGGCGTAGGCCTCCGGCGCGACGGCGGCCCGTTCCAGGTCCGATTCGTTCCACACCTCCCACACGTCGGTGCGGTCGCGGTAGCGCGTTACCATCAGGGCCACCCAGCGGTCCCAGGCGGCTAGCGCTTCGTCTGAGGTGGGAATGCCCCCGCCCAGCGCCGGTTCGCCCCCTCCGGAGTAGGCCGGGTTGCCGTACGACAGTTGCAACCACGGCTTCACGCCCTGGCTCACCGCATCGTCGACAATCACATCCAACCAGCGGAAATTATATACTCCGGGCTGCGGTTCGGTTTTGGCCCAGCCGGTTTGCAGCCGGATCATCTTCACGCCCAGCGGCCCAAGGTACTCCTTGTAGTTATCGTAGCTGGCAAAGTCGCGGTCCAGTGTTTCGCCGCCCACGCTCCAGGGCGAAGCTTGGATGTCGCGGGCGTGCTGGGAAGTGATCTGACCGATTTCCGGGTAACTTATTTTTATTTGGAGTGAGTCGGACTGGGCCTGCGTGGTTGATGAACCAAATAGCAAGGCACTGACTAGTAATACAATGATAAAACAATGGTTGCGCATCTTTTCTGGCTATTGATTGCTATCAAGAGGGAAATAAATTATTCTAATGAGGAAAATTCTTGGATCGCTGTTTTAAGTGAGTCATGCTCAAATGAGATTTTTCGTTGGGCATTTTTTAACCAGTTATTGTGCAGAATAATGCTAGCTGACTGATCGCCCTGCATCGACAAAAAAACGGGTACCGGTGATCGGGCTCTACTTTCGGTAATCAGCGCATCGTTTATATCAATGAAGCGAATCAGCTCCGGAGCTTGCCGACTAGCCGATGCTTTAAGTCCGGTGATTTTGAGTTGCTCCACATCGTCGGCGATCAAGGCCGGGCGTTCGTCTTCTTGAAGAAATCTAAGTTGCACATTATCCAGCGTAACGTTTTTCGCGTGGCGAATATAAAACCCGTAGGCCGGTAGATTGCCGAAAATAAGTCCGTTCGGATATTCTTGCTCGTTTTCGGGGATTTCCCGGCGAGATTCAGCTGCCTTACCGCCCCCTTCAAAGGTTAAATTGATATTTTCAAGTAATACGTTTTCTACGGGTGTTTCCTTTATTCCGGCAACGATATTCCCGTATTCAGCAGAAATTCTGGTTCCCTGCACGTTTCTAACGATGATGTCTTTGAGGTGAGGGATGTTCACTTTGGCGCTATCCCGGTAGGTGCGGTTGCGATTACCCAACCGCATAAAAATGGCCGAACCTTTGATATTCCGCAGACTGACGTTAGAAATACTAATGCGTTCGATCCGAGCTCCGTCCACACTCATCACGCTAATTGCGTCCCGGCGGGTATCGTAGACCACGCAATTTTGAATGGTAACGTCTTCTATTCGGCCACTGGTTTCGGTGCCAATCTTGATTCCGGAAGCGTTGGATGACACCACGCAGTTGCTGATGGTGATATCCCGGCAGGCCTCATCGGGCGAGAAGCTTTTTAGGCAGATTGCATCATCCCCACTGTTGATGTAGCAGTTGGAAATACGCACCCGCTCACAATCTACCAAGTCTAGCCCGTCGGTATTTCGGCCGGGAACGTCGGCGTACCTTTCTCGCTCAATGTCTTTGTTCTCGCGGCTGTCTACCGTGATGCCATCAATGAGCAAGTTTCGGCACGACTGGTACGACTGCACCCACGAGGCGGAATTACGCAGCGTTACGTCGCGCACGTTCACGTTTTCGCAGGCCCGCAGGTGAATGATGCGGGGGCGCTTACTAAACGAGGGAAAACCGTAGGGCCCGTTCACCCAGTGGTCGCCGTTGCCGTCGATGGTTCCGCGACCCAGAATACTGATCTGCCGGGCGTCTTCGGCGTAGATAAGCGCCTTATTGGTTTCCAGGGTGCCGGTGTACGACGGATACCGGGAAGGGATGCTGGGGAAATCTTCGATATCGTCGCTCCCCCGCAGTACGGCTCCGGCTTCCAGATATAATGTCACGTAACTTTTCAGATACAGCGTGCCGGACACGAAGGTGCCTCCGACCAGCGATATCGTTCCACCGCCCGCGCGGTGGCAACTGTCGATGGCTTGCTGAATGGCTTCGGTGTCCATGGTCCGGCCATCACCCTGTGCCCCGTAGCGCCGAACATCAAAGGTAGCGCGGTTGGTCTGAGCGTACGCCGCTACCGGTATTAACGGAAAAAGCACAATAAGCAGGCGGCGTAGCAATCGGTTTCTAGAACAGATCAATAACCCGGGTTCTGAGTTAGATCGGCGTTGATGTTGGCGTCGATTTCACTGACCGGAAGAGGCCACACCGCGTGAAACTCCTGAATCTGCGGACCATTGTGGTCATTGTACAGCCGTACGCGCTCTACCAATTTGCCCGTTCGGGATAAGGTGATTCGCCGATCTTCCTCCA
>JBASAY010000234.1:0-132386 GCA_049650865.1 Tunicatimonas sp. | reverse complement strand
AAGCTTCGAAAGATCAATAGTTTTCATAACGCTGCTTTTCTAATTAAGGAAACTAAACATACGCTATTTCCGCCTATCGACCTAATACTCAACACCCGAACCATAGCCTTTCTATTGGTCCAAACCTCTCTGGGAATTCTAATCCTGCCCCACCAAAAACACCGCGTTGGCGAACAGCAGCTTGCCATTGTACCAGAACTGTCGAAAGAGAGGGTTATCCACCAGGTACACCACGCTGCCGCTTCCCTTTTCTTCTACCCCAAACACCAGCGACTGCGTTAACTGTTCCTGCACGTCGGCCCCCACAAAGCCGCTGACCAGGTCTTCGCGACCGGCCAGGGTGCCCACGTTCCAGCCGCCGCTGAGGTAGGCGTAGCGGGCGGTGCCCCGCTTTAGGGTGTAGTAGTAGTCGGGATAGCCCAGCGCCAGGGGGTGCGTATTGTCCAGCCGCAAGCGAAAGATCGCACCCGAAATATCGCTGCTGAGCGCGCGCCGCTCGCGCGAGGCGTAGGAGGCCAGTTGTTCTTCGCTACGATCCTCAGCCCGGGCGGCTTCCAACTGCTGCTGCTCTTCTTCACTGGCGTAGCGGTTCAGACCTAAAGCTTCGTCTTCTGCCAGGGTAGACAGGGCATCCTCCAGGGCGATCAAACGGCCGCCCTGCTTCACCCAGTCGGCTAGGTTTAAATTTTTGAGTGCTTCGCCGTAGCTTCCGTCGGGAAGGATCAGCACATTGTAGTCGTTTAGATTGATATCCGCCAGACGATCAACTTCTACCGGAGTGATGGGATACTGAAGTTCCTGCTCGAAGTAGTGCCAAATCTCGCCGAAACCGTAGGCCGAAACATCCTCGCCGGTAGCCACCACAATGCGGGGCGGCTCGATGTAGCGCACCTCGCCCGACCCAAAATCAAATCCTTCGCTCACGAAACCGGTGCCCACGGCGGTGAGTGGCTGCTGTTGCGCGTTGGCAACGTCTACCACCGTTTGGTCGAAGGCTTCGCCCAGCGCCGCGTTGTTGCCCCGGGTAATGATCAGCGCCCCGGCCTCGAACGACTGCCCCTCTACGGTGAAGGGGCGGGTGGCGAAGCGTACCTTGATATCCTGCTGCATCAACTGACCCAGAAAGCGGGCGTCGGACACGCTGCTCCAGGCGGTTACGTAGGCGTAGGCCGCTTCGTCTACCGTGGTCGGAACAAACTCCGGTACGGAAGCTTCACCTTCCGTGGCCAGGGCATCCGTCAGGGCGTAAGCGTCCAGATCGTAGGCGTAGGGCACCGACCAGGCGGTAATGTCGTAGGTGATGGAGTCCGACAGGGATGTTTGCGGCTCAAAGAGTACCTGCAGCAGCACCGACTTGGGCTGCTGAGCCGGAATCACCAAGTCACCTGCTTCCAGCCGGAAGTTGCCGTTCTGTCCACTTCGGTACGAAAAGCCTGACAGGTTGCCACTGCCCGAACCCGCGGCGTAGCGAATCTGATGGGTGTCCAGCAACTGTCGAAGCGCCCCTAGCTTGTCAGGGTTGCCCCCTGCCTTCACCGCAAAGCTGCGGTAGGTGCCCGATGGCTCGTTCTGCGCCCGCTGATAGAACCGGGCAAACTCGCTCACCACCCGCGCCGCGTTCTGCGAGGTGGCTTCAAGAGTTGAGAGGCTGGTGGTGACGTGGTGCTCGATGCGGTCGGCCAGCGTGAGGGTATCCTCTTCGTTGGTGAGCACCGCCAATCCGGCCCGGCCCGAGCCGCCCTGCTCGTAGGTCATGCCGATGGCCCCGTTGTAGGTGGGGTAGGTGTCGCCGTAGCTGGGGTACAGCAGGTCGAAGCGCTCACGCGTAAAGTACAGCCACCCGGCCTCATCGAAGTAGCGGGCGTTGTTGGCTCCGATGGTGGTCTGAAACTCGCGCTGCCAGTCGGTGATCAACTCATGAAAGGGCTCGGCGGCCGGGGCAAAGTAGTACGGACTGTTCACACCCTGCTCGTGGTAGTCGGCGTGCAGGTGGGGCAGCCACTGGTTGTAAAGTTTCAGGCGGGCCTGCGTCTCCTGCTGCGTGGCCCAGGCCCAGTCGCGGTTCAGGTCGAAGAAGTAGTGGTTGGGCCGTCCGCCTGGCCAGGGTTCGTGGTGCTCCCAACTGTCGGGGTGGGCGTTGGGCGGACGGGCGGCGTGCTGGTTGTACCAAACGGCGTAGCGATCGCGTCCGTCGGGATTAATGCAGGGGTCCAGAATCACGACCGTGTTCTCTAGCCAGGCCTGGGTACGGGCGTTGCTGGCATCGGCTAGTTCGTAGAGCACCGCCATCACCGCTTCGGTTGATACCGCCTCGTTGCCGTGCACGTTGTAGCTAAGCCACGCAATGGCGATATCGTCGAAGGTCTCACTTACAGCGCTATCGCGGAGTCCGGTGCGGTTAAGGTTGGCCCGGCGGATGTCGTCGAGGCGGGCGAAGTTGTTAGGAGAGGTTACGTAGCCCACCAGCAGGGGACGGTGCTCGTAGGATTCGCCGTAGTACTCCAGTTTCACATTGGGCAGCTGCTCGGCCACGTGCTCGAAGTAGCTCACCACCCGGTGGTGGGGCGTGAAGCGGTCGCCCAGCGCGTAGCCCAGAAACTCGTTGGGCGACTGCAACTGGGCAAAGGCAGGAAAGAGGCTAAATAATAGAAGGATGGTTGGTAGATAACGCAGCATAGGAAAAGATTGGAATACGGCGCAAAGTAGTGAAAAAGGGTCAAACCGGATAATCTATTGCGCTTCTGCTAGACCGCCCAACTCACTTTGTCGCCTAAGAAATACTACTTATCTTCGCATTAGCATAATTCTGAAAGCCATATTTTTGTAAACTAGCTACCGTGGAACTCAACCAACTACCCGACGAGCGCCTGCTGGGTCTGTTTCAGCAGCAACAAGATCATATTATCTTTTCGGAACTTGTCAACCGTCACCGCCCCTACGTGGTGAAGCGGTGCTTCTACTACCTCAAAGATCAAGACGACGCGCAAGATGTGGCCCAGGAGGTACTTATTCGACTACTCACTAAGTCGGAGACCTACCGCAGCGACGCTCCTTTTATGCCCTGGCTCAACACAATCATTCGCAACCGTTGCGTCGACCACCTCAATCAGGACAAAAAAGAACTGCACCAGGAGATTTCTCGCAAAATTGAGGAAACCATCGAGGAGGCCTACGATACCGACGAGGTAGACAAGCCCACGGTAGAAATTCTGGAAGAGCTGCTCGAGCAGGTGGACGGCGAAGAAAAATTGCTGTTGCTACTCAAGTACCGGCAGGGGTGGTCGGTGCAGGATATCCAGCGGTCGCTCAGCCTCAACGAGAACACCGTGAAGTCGAAGCTCAAGCGAAGTCGCGAGAAGCTCCGTAAATTGCTCACCGACTACCGTAACGACCAGGCATCCTGATCGGGTAGCGGTATTTTTAGAAGAAAAATATTTTTTGCTCGTCGATGCAACTTTCCGCAAAACGCCGGTATAGTATACAAAGCCACCCTAAACAACCAATGGCTTCAGAACTATACAATGAACAAAAGACAGATTATCGTTTGCATCTTACTGGCAGTTGCCTCGCTGCCTGCCACTGCTCAGCAGAACAAGAATGAGGTAAACCTGGTTGCGGGTGCCGCCATGATGGACATGTGGCCTGGTGACTACGGAGCAGCCGCCAACGTGCAGTACACCCGCTGGTTTCAGGACTGGTTTGGTGCGGAAGCGCGCCTGGGATTAGTGCGCTACAACAACTTTCCGGCGGTAAGCAACCCGATGTACGATAGTCCGGAAGGCTACCCGGGTTGGGGAATTACGAACGGATTCGACGCGTACATCCGTAGCCTGCCCGTGGGAGAGGCTATGTTCGCCGAATGGAGCAGTGCCACTTTCTTGGCGGGCGAAGCCTCACTGGTGGTTGCCCCGGTGCGCACCACCCACCACCGCCTAAAGCTATTCGGCGGAGTGACGCGTCAGCACCGCGCGGTGACTACGATGATTCTCACCGAGACGACCCTCTCCTTCACGCTGCCGCAGGACCAACTTGCCACGGCCGATCCTTCAGAATATCAGGTGGTGGAACTGACGGATAAAGATGCCCGCATCTCAGAGTACGACCTGGGCTACACAATTATCAACATTTCGGAATGGGGCCGCCACTTCGGGATCGCGTACCAGTATCTGCTTACCAGCGATTGGAGCGTAGGCGCGACAACCAAACTCACCTATATGGCCTTTCAGGTAGGCCGAGGCCACAGCGACCACGTGCTGTTCGGATTGTCCGTAGGAAAGTCTTTTTAAGTAGAAAAGTAACTCAACAATCTTAGCGAAACAGAAATGAACAAAATCAATAAGGCTACCTCATCAGTAGCAACCTTAGAAACTGCAGTTGGCTGGTACCGTAAATTCGTACTGCAAATTATCGTACTGGCCGGTTTATTCACGCTGGTGTATCCGGCCTTTAGCCAAACCGCCCGGGTAGAAACCAACGTTTACTACGGAATCCAAAAGAACTTCTTTGTAGACTACGATAGAACCGTCAGCAGAAGCGGTGGGTACATTCAGCCCATTGAGGAAGGCGGACACGAATTCTATCAGAAGAATTCTATTGGCACAATCTACGGCGTAAATGTATTCTTCAGCCTCAGTGAGCAAGACAAGCTGGGGATAGACTTCAGTAGAACCGAAAACGCCGGACGGTACAACTTTACGCATCTAAGCTCCACGCAATACGAAGTGTCTATTGATGACGTGCGGTTGAGACATACCAACAACGCAGTGTCGGTGATCTACCGGAGACAAAACGTTATGAAAAACCTTGACCTAGGGGTGGGAGCCGGGGTGATGTTCTCGAGTATGCAAGAACTGAGCGTTTACGGCAACCGCGTAGCATTAGCCACCAGAAATTGGGAAGACTTCATCATTCCGCTAACGCTAAACTACCGCATTATAGAAAACAGCAGACTCACCTTTGGGGCCGAGGCAAGAACTACCTTCGTACCTGTCTACCCCAGCATCGAGAACATCGCGTTCGCTCCCTATTTTAACGTCAGATTATTTTAGGGGCGATAGCTACTATCAATCCTCCAAAGCAATATCTTTCGCATTAACAACTAGATAGCAATGAAGAAGGTAATTGTGATCCTACTGATCGCCATTGCGGTCGGTGCGTGCCGAGAAGACGAAAACGCGCCTTTCTACCCGGTTGAGTTGGTCCTTCCGGAAGCAGCGTCTGCACATCAATCGCCCGAGGTGGTGTTGACCTGGAGGAACCGGAATTTTGGGAATGAGCAAGCGTACGAAACCCTGTACGATGTATACTTGGGCACCTCTCCGTCTGCGCTAGTGCTGGTGAAGACAGATGTAAGGGAGCCAAGCTATCGGTGCGAAGCGCTCGCCCTAAGCACTGAGTACTACTGGAAGGTCCGGATTAAGTCCGGCGAAGCTTTCCGGGATAGCGAGGTGAGCACCTTCACGACTACCGACGAACTGCCCTTGATTGAGCTACAAGACGCTAAAATTATGGTGTATCCAGCAGACTACGTAAAGGAAGATCCGAGCGTGTTTCTCATCACGCTAAGAAACGCGGGGGCCTATAGCTGGACGGACGGCTCGGCCAACACCAAAGCGCTATTGGCCTACTACGAGCGGGACGACGAAGAGGCGCTAGCGGAAGCGTTAAACTACTGCGACAACTTGCAAGCTTATGGGTTCACGGACTGGTATCTACCCTCTATCGTTGAACTAGATTCGGTAGTTAACAAGTTCGACCTACTGGAGCGCACCAATAACGAATACTGGAGTTCTACCGAGTACCAAAAGCGGGCTCACCTGGTTTACACGAAGTCGGGGTTGACCTATCCGGACGAACCTTATAGTATAAAGGAAAAGGGTGGATCAGGTAGCACCTTTAAGTGCAGGTGCGTTAGAAGAGAATAACTTTATCCGACTACACACTTCGCCAGAAAACGATAGATAAGTACTTAGAAGCAATGGTGCAGCTGGAGAAAATTACCCTTGCGTCATGTAGCGTAAGTAGAACAACCCACCAAAACTAGAGATCATGCGAATATTTGTGTTTGTTATTTTAGCAATCGTCGCTTCTTCCTGCAATAGTGATTCGGGAGAAGAGGATTGGATCACCCAAGATCCTAGCAACGTATTGATCAACTACTACTTTTCTGTCAAACCATTTGGTGAGTACAATTCTCTTGCGTTTTCGTTTAATAATTTAAGAGCAGATCAGTTAGGGTTAACTTACCGAACCGTTTACCTAGACCCCGCTTCCATTCAGATGGCAGAAAGTTTCAGTAGAATAGGCCTGGGGTCTTCTTTAATTGAGCCGATAGCAATCACTGGGTTTAGTTTTGGATCGTCACAATTTGTAGTGAGTAAAGGGAATGATACAATACCCTTGATTTTAAATGAGTCTTCTTTCGACGTAGCTTCAGAGCTGACTTTTGAAGGTCCGGATACATTAGATATCACCTTCGAGCTTGACCTGCAAGCTTCAGTAGTTTTGGATTCGGCAGGGATTGATTGGATCATTCCTAAAGTAAATGTATTGAAAGAATAACCTTATTCCGAAAAAGAGTGGTACTTAGCGTAGCCTCTCTCGATAAATACCTTGGTTGCCTCCGACATCGAAATAAACAAAAGCAGCAGCACCTTCAATTCTTCGCATTAAGAACACAATTCCTTCTGTGACCGCTACTTCTACCCCGGCCACTTGGGTCGCGGCGCTAATGGTATGTTGCTAATGAGTAAATAGCAGAGGGAGAAACGTAACCTGGTCAGATAGAACTAATCCACCAGCACGTTGCTCACAAACGTGGATTTCAACAGTAGCCAACCCAGAAACAGGGCGATTGCCCAGGCCAGATAGGGACTGTAGAAGTCAGTGGTATCCTTGTAGCGGGTTTCCCTGATCTCGGCCCGCTCGTACTTATCAATCAGATCGAACACCTCCTGCAGGGCCTCTTTGTTCGACACCCGGTAGAACTGCCCCTCGCCGATCTTGGCGATCTCGCGCAGCGTGGTCTCGTCGAGCGAGTTCTCTACGTAGCGGGTGTTGCCGAAGAAATCTTTGCCGAAAGGCACCTTGCCCTCTTTGCCAATGGCAATCGAGTACATCTTGATGCCGTAGGCGTGGGCCAGCTCGGCCGCCGTAATCGGGTCTAGGTTGCCCGCCGTGTTATCGCCGTCGCTCAGCAACACCATCACCTTTGAAGCTCCCTCCTCGTTGGCTTCGCGGCCCTCGTCGGCGTCGCGCATGCGGTTGGTGGCTACCGCCAGCGCACTCCCGATGGCCGTGCCCCGGCTCTCGATCATATCAAAATTAATGTCCTCGATAAACCCGTTGAGCAGTTCGTAGTCGGTGGTGAGGGGCGACAGGGAGTAGGCATCGCCCGAAAATACCACCAGGCCGATGCGGTCCTGACTGCGCCCGGCAATAAAGTTCCGGGCCACGTCCTTGGCCGCCTCCAGGCGGTTGGGCGTAAAGTCCTCAATGCGCATCGACTCCGAAATATCAACCACCAGCGTGATATCGATGCCCTCGCTCCACTGCTCCACCTGCTCGTTGGTGCGCTGCGGACGCGCCAGCGCCACCAGCAGCAGCGCCAGCGTAAGGGCCAGCAGCAGGTAGGGCACAAAGCGCAACCAGGTGACCGGACTGGTCTTGAAGGCCGCCTTGGGGAAGGCAATGGGTAGCTTCTGACTCGAGCGCAGCCCGATGAGCCAGCGCAGCAAGAAAAACAGCGGAATCAGGGGCAGCAGGTACAGATAGATCGGATGCTGGAAGCTGTAGCTCTGCAGCACGGCGGGAGTAAACCACTCCCAGGTAAACCAGCCGGTGGTGGTGTCAACCATGTTTCACTTCTTCAATGCGCTGCGCAAAGCGCCGCTCGGTGTGGTGTCGTAACTGTTCAAAGTGCCCGGCGAGTTCACCGTTTCGCTTTTTACCGTAAATACTACGGTCGATCGCCCGCAGGTCGTCGCGCAGGGGGGCACCGGCGGGCAGTGCGGCAATCTCGCGGGTGGTCATCTTGGTGTAGGGCGCGCGGTCGAGCCGTTCCATGTAGTGCTTCCAAACCACCAACGCTTCTTCCGAGTGCTTCGCACTGGGGTCGGTCTTCAGGTAAACCATCGCCTGGGCGAAGCGTTCGGCAAACTGACGGTTGGCCCGCCGCAGTCGCCGCAGCTGCCAGCGTCGCCGTAGTTGCTTGCCGAACAGGGCGTACAGCACGGCCAGCAGCAGCAGCAGGGCCGCCGCCCCCAGCAGCCAGTAGGGGTAGTTAAACTGTCGGGAAACCTCTACCGCCTCGGTGTTCTCCCGAAGCGCTACCGAGTCGGGCAACTGGCTAATTACCTGCTGCAGGTAGATAGAGTCGATGGCAGCGTAGATAGCGGTGCTGTCGAGCTGCCCGCCTTCGTCGGTATCAATTACGTAGACCGGTAGGGTGAGCGGTTGCACCGAATCCAGCTCGAAGGTGGTAAGCTGGTACACCACGCTGTCGTAGCTGTACAGACTGTCGGAGCGGGTGGGGAAGAACCGCCGGTCCAGATACTCAAAGGGCGCGTAACGGGCGCTCTCGTTCGGAAATACCACCTCCAAGTCGCGCGGATAGCGAAACGTAAGGGTATAGTCTACCGGCTCGCCAATCTTCAGGGTGTCGGCCGAAAAGTAGCCCCGAGGCTGCAGCGACTGGGCAGCGGCCGAAGAAAACAGGAATGGTAGAAGGAGAAGAATGATTGAATGTCGAATGCTGAACAAGGAATGATGAATGCGGTCCGCCGCGCGGATGAAGTGAAAAGGTTTTCTTTCTACTTCAATATTCATCATTCCTTGTTCGATATTCATAATTCTTTTCAACTTCCTATACACTTTTCTTCACCCGGTTTCTTACCTTAAACAAATAAATCAGCTTGGGCACGTAGTCGTCTTTGGTGCCAATGGATAGGTAGTCGGCCTGGTACTTTTTGCACAGCTCGCGCAGGGCCGTCGCCGTGGTGGCGTAGGTATTGCCCACCCGGTTTTTAAAGAAAGTTGATGACGAATTGATCCAGCGCGTCTTGCGACTCTCTTTGTCGTATACCGGGATGATGCCCAGACTGGGCAGGTCCGTCTCTCGCTGGTCCGACAGGTGCACCACGATCAGGTCGTGCTTGCGCGCCAGCGCCCGCAGGTTGTGGTCGTAGTCGTCGTCGATAAAGTCCGACACCAGAATCACGATGCTGCGCCGCCGAATGATGTTGAGCAGGTAGCGGATGGCCACGTTGAGGTCGGTGCGTAGCGAAGCGGGCGCCAGGTTGTAGAGCTTCGAGATAATTTGATAGGCGTGCTTGTCGCCTTTGCCGGGCCGTACGTACGCCTCTTTCTGGTCCGAGAAGCAGAACATGCCCACCTGACTGCCTTCCTTGATGGCGGCTAGCGCCAGCACGCCGCAGATTTCCTTGCCGATGTCTACCTTCTGCGCGCCGGGGTCGCCGATCTCCTGCGACGCGCTAATGTCCAGCACCAGGTACACAATCTGCTCACGCTCTTCCTTAAAGGTTTTTACGTACACGCTGTGCCCCTTGGCGGTGGCGTTCCAGTCGATGGCCCGGATATCGTCGCCGTACTGGTAGGGGCGCACGTCGTCGAAGGTAATACCCGATCCCTTAAACACCGAGTGGAAGTCGCCCTGCATCTGGGTGGTAATGGCCTTACGGATGGCGATCTCGTACTTGCGTAGTTTCTTCAGAAGTTGACGAACTTCTACCTTATTCATACGTTACAATAGGGTTCAAACGTTGGCTTAGGGTTAACCGAAGCGGAGTTAATACAGCGAATGCGGTGGGCAAAATTAGGGTTATTCCGGTCAATTACACGCTTTCTCCCTAAGTTTTGGCGCTACCCCAACCAATAGGCAAAACCAACGTTCTACGCTTTTTAGTATATTATACTAATAATTCCGGTGGCCGACCGTTATTTTTTACCAAATCAACTTCCTCATCGATACCAACGTCCATTCTTCCTTGCCCAAGTGGGCGCAGCGGCTGCTGATCTTCTTCGGCGTACTGTTTGCGCTGTGGCTTATCGTATACATCGCCTTCCGCACCCCCCCGGTGCAACGCTACGTTACCAACCTGATCGGTGAGCAACTCTCGAAGCAACTAGATACCAAAGTAACTCTAGAAGGTATTGATATCGAGTGGTTCGACGGGGTGGAGCTGGCCGGAGTGTACATCGAGGACCAGCAGCAGGATACCCTGCTCTACGTCGGCTTGCTGGCGGCCTACATCGAGCCCACGGCCCTGTTTAATAAAACGGCGGCCATCCGCCTGGTAGAAATCCGCGACACCTACGTAAACCTGTACCAACCCGAGGGGCAGGAAGACCTTAACTTTGCCTTTATCCCTGAGGCCTTCGCCTCCGAAGACACCACCACCACGCCCGAAGATACCACCGCCGCGGCCTGGAAGATCGAGTTCTACCAGCTGCTGCTCGACGACATCCGTTTCGACTTCCGGGCCGACGGCACCGAAATGGCAATGGCCCTGAACCAGCTATCGATGCGCTTCGAGACGCTGGGGCTGGAGGAGAGCTTTGTCCGGGGAGACGAACTCACTATCGACGGACTGCAGGTGGCGCTGGCCCTGCCTCCGGCCGATACCTCACTGGTAGATAGTGCCTCGGTAGCGGCGGCCGCGCCGGAACCCGTCGCTGAGGCCGGGGGCAACAGCAGCAATATCATCAACCCCAGCGGCTATCGCTTTTCGCTGAACGAACTGCGGCTCGAGAATAGCCGACTGGCCTACCGGGTGAAGGGCAGCGAGGATAGTACGTTGCAGCAGATTAACTTTGAAGACCTGGTGGCCGACCAGCTTAACCTTACTGTCGAAGACCTGTACGTGGGCGAAACCGAAGCCCGGCTGGCGCTGCCCCGCTTCACGTTCGTGGAGGCTAAGAGTGGGTTTCGCCTGGACGAATTTGCCATGTCGGCCGACGTAGCAATGCCGCAGGTGAAGGCCGAACTCACCGAACTGAAAACCGGCCACTCGGCCCTCAACGGTAACGTGCGCGTAGCGCTGACCCTGGCCGAAACCACCGCCGAACTAATGCGCAGCCTTACGGTGCAGTCCGGGTTAGACGGCGCAGTGCTCGGACTAGCCGACGCGGCCTACTTCACCAACGCGCTCGACAGCCTACCGGCGATGAAAGACCTATCGCCCGAGCTCTCGTGGCGGGTAGACATTGCCGAGGGCAACGGTAGCGTACAGGACCTGGGCTTCTTCATTAGCGACCAACTGGCGCTACGCGCTAACGCTTCGTTCAAGGACCTGCCCGCCCTGGACTCGGCGGTAGCCGGTTCGCCTTACTTCAACGGGCAGGTGCTCGAACTGTCTACTAACCTGGGCTTTGTGAGTCAGTTTGTGCCGCCCACGTCGCAGCAGTACATTCCGGCTACCAACGATCCCAATCTACGGCTCACCGCCTCGGCCGAGGGCCACTTGAGCGACCTGGATGCTCAGCTTACGTTTGAGTCGGAGGTGGGCGAGATGGGCGCTACCGCGCATTACGACCAAGAGGGGGCTTTCACCAACGTGCAAACCAACGTGCAGGCTACCAACTTCCGACTGGGGCAACTGCTGCGTCCCTTCGTGGGCGACACCCTGGCCCGCGATTTCGACCGGCTGGCGTTTCATGCCGATGCCAAGATGCAGCAGCGTGATACGGTGGTGGAGCAGCTCACCGCCAACCTGGTGGTAGATCGCCTGGACTACAAGCAGCACCGCTACGAAGACCTGATCGCTACCGCTACCCTGGCGGATGGCAACCGACTGGAGGCGCAGATTCGTTACGAGGATAGTCTGCTCAACCTGACCACCAACGCCCAGGCCAACCTTGACGAAGAGAAGTACCGACTCAACCTGCATTTGCAGGACGCCAACTTATTTCGGCTTAACCTGGTGCCCGACAGCATCATCATCGTAAACAGCCTGCTCCAGGCCGACATTGAAGGCACCGACCCGGACCTGCTTACCGGCTATGTGAAGCTGAGCGATACCGAAGTGGTGAAGGACCAGAGCCGAATCGTACAAGATTCGCTAGTGCTAATCGCCGAAGGCCCAAAAGAGAACCGACGCCTCATTCTGGCGGCCGACTACATGTATGCGGTAGTCACCGGGCAGTTTACCATTGCGGAGCTGCCGAAGGCTTTTGAAGACTTCGAGCAGTACTACTTTGCTGCTACCGAACCCAACGTTGCCCTGGACACGGTGAATACCCGGCAGACCGGAGGGCAGCGCTTGGCCCTGCGGCTGGAAGTAGAACAAGTGCCTACGCTGGTGCAGGCCTTTGTGCCAGAACTGGAGCTGCCCGAACCCATGTTCGTGGGGGCCGACTTTAACAGCGTGAACCACCGGCTGGAGTTTATAACTAGTGTGCCTCGCCTTGTGTACGGCACCAATGTGGTAGACAGTCTGTACCTCAACGCTACCACCAATGATCGCCAGATCGACGTAGAATTTTACACCGACAAGGTGCAGTCGGGCTCGTTTACCGTTCCGCAGATCAGGCTAGAGGGGCACCTGACCGGTGAGACGCAGTCGGGACGGGGCAAGCCGCTGAGCGCCACTGTGGCTGACTTTAGCCTGAAGCTCGGGACTACCGACTCGCCCTACCACCTGGACCTAACCGCGCAGGTGGGTAGCGCCCAGGATACTATCACTACGCAGCTAGAGCAGCTGGAGCTGGTGCTTAGGGGGCAAGCCTGGGAAACCCCCCGTAACGCCACCATCACCTACGCCGACCGTTACCTGGATATTAGTAACTTCTTTCTGAAGCAGGGTGACCAGGAAATAGCGTTGCTTACCGGCCGCGACGGAGACAAGACAGATTTGCGGGTAGTGATTGAGCAACTGCGGCTCAACCCCTTGTTTTCGGCTTTGGACTTAGAAGACTATCAGGTAACGGGGACGCTCTTCGGTGAGGCTGAAATTCTGGATATGTTCACGCCCGGTCCGGTAGACGCCAACTTCCGTATCAGTCAGCTAGCGGTGCAAGACACGTTGCTGGGTAATGTGGCCATGCAGTTCGAGAAGGGGATTCCGGTGTCAGAATCCGAAGATATCATCGACGTGCTGCTTACCCTACAGGGTAAAAACAACGACCTAAAGGTAGCGGGAGAGTACAACCTGTCGGCTGCTCCGGAAGAAGAAGCGCTAGACTTCCAGGTGGACTTGAATCGTCTATCGTTAGACCACTGGCAGCCGCTTGCCCAAGATGTGGTCAAGGAGCTCTCGGGCAACCTGCGCGCCAACATGACCATCCGGGGAAGCACCACCCGGCCGACCATCAACGGGGCCTTCGTGTTCGCTGATGAGGTGTTTCTCACCCCCGTCGCCACCGGTGCCCGCATCTACGTCGAAAACCAGCGCATCAATTTCACTGGCGAAGAAATGGTGTTTGATCAATTTACCCTACTCGATTCGGCCCGCACCCCGGCGGTGCTTGATGGCACCGTATCCTTTGCTGACCTTACCAACCCGCGGGTAGACCTTACCTTTGATACCGAGCACTTTATATTTGTAAGTAGTGAAGAATACGAAAACGAAGCTTTTTACGGACGGGCCGTCGCCTCGTCTAACCTATCTATCGACGGGCCGACCGATGAGGTGACCGTAGCGGGTAACTTGGCCGTGGAAGAGGGCACCGCTATGACCATCGCGCTGGTGTCGGGACCCGAGGAGGCCGCCCAGGCCGGATTCGTCAACTTCGTCGACGTAAACGAGTTTATGAAGGCCGATACGGTGTTGCAAGACTCGCTCGCCCTGGTCTCTACCAACACCGCCACCGACTCGGTAGAGCTCAGCGGCTTCATACTGAGTACCGAGGTGCAGGTGGACCCTGAGGCACGCTTCACGGTGGTAATCGACCCGGTGAACGGCGACCGCCTGGAGGTGGCGGGCGAGGGCGACCTGAAGGTAGACCAGAACCTGCAGGGCGACCTTACGATGCAGGGTACCTTTACCATCAACAGCGGAAGCTACCTGCTGAATTTCGCCAAGGTGATCAAGAAAGAGTTTACCGTACGCAAGGGAAGCTACATCAACTGGAGCGGCGATCCAAATAATGCGGAGATGGATATCACCGCGATATATACGGTGGAAACAAGTCTAAAAGAGCTCAATATCAATGCGGAAGCCCCCGTTAATGTACTTTTGTCGGTTGGTGGATTTCTAGAAAATCCATCGCTATCGTTCGGCATTGAAGTGCCGGGATCAGAAGACCTAGACGCCCTCTCAGCACAGGCGCTAGAAGAGAACATCGCTGCTATGGAGCAGAACGAAACTGAGCTTTATAAGAATGTTTTTGGCTTGATCGTGCTCGGCCGCTTCATTCCGCAGGGTGGCGGGCAGGCTGCCGATTCGGGCGGGGGCACCGGTGATGCGGTAAACGAACAGATCAACAATAGCGTGAGCCAGCTGCTTACCAGTCAGCTGAGCCGACTGAGCGAAGACTACTTGGGCGGGGTAGAAATAGATGTAGGTCTAGAAGAAAGCCAGGGAGGCAACTCGGGCGTAGCGGGGCGCGATATAGACGTGGCATTGTCTAAGGAGCTGTTCGATGACCGACTTACGGTGACGGTGGGAGGAACTACGGCTGGCGGACAGGGAAATAGCGGAAGCGGGTTTGCCGGTGAGTTCCAGGTACTGTACCGTATTACGGAAAACGGTAACCTCAATCTCAAGGCGTTTCAGAACAGCGAACGCAACCAACTGACCGGTGACATCCAACAGAATGCGGGCGTTTCTTTATTCTACCAGTCTTCTTTTGATAAGTTCTTTGCGGGCGAGGAAGAAACCCTGAAGTCGCGTTCGCTGGAGGATGAAGAATCACCGAAGGAAACGAGCCCTCCCCCTGCTTCGCAACGAACCACCGAGCGCCGCTCGTCGCCGGAGAAGAAATAGCCAAATGAAGCTTGTATCAAGCGAAGCGGCCTAAGGTGTTTTGATCCTTTTAGCTAGATAAAGGTGTAGGCTCAGCGAAGAGACAGTATGCAATGCTTAAAAATACCCCTAAGCGTATGCCCCCTGCCAGCGTTATCTTCGCACCAGAAAGCCCGAATAGCCCTTTAGTTCACTTTCCTGAACGTGCACGTTAGTGACGCGCGCCCGCTCGGGACCCCGGTGGCACCACGCCACCAACCGGTCAAGCGCCTCCTGCTCACCCTCTGCCTCAATAAGTACGGTGCCGTCGGGTTCATTGCGCACCCAACCGCTAAGGCCCAACCGTTGAGCTTCCTCCTGGGTGCTGGTCCGGAAGAATACTCCTTGTACTTTTCCGCTCACCCGTATGCTAAGGCTACGCATCATCGTTGCTTTTCGTCTGACACCAAACTAACCGCCGTTGGGGTAGCAATCCGCTCAACCCCAAGCTGGAGCAACGCCTGTGCCTGCGCCTGGCTAACCTCACGCTGCACCTCTAGCGTTACCGAGGTGGGCAGGCCGTTGCGCAGCCGATCAACCATTGACAAAACCACTTCTTTGGCCACACCCTCGGTAAGTAGCTGCACCCCATCGGCCCCCGCATCGGCGCACTGGGTAGCCACCGCCGTTGCTTCCGCCTCGTTTAGGTACGCCAGGTCTAGCCCCACCGTAAGCAAAACCTCATGCTGGTGGGCCAACGTAGCGCACTTGGCAATCTCGATTTTTACCCAGGGCATCCCCGACTTAAGGGCGGACAGGTTGAGTGCCAGTTGTAATTCGGAGGCGCCATCGGCGATTGCCTGCTGCATTTCGGCGGTTTTAGTTTGCGTCATTTGGTAACCATAGGGATGGCCCACCACGGTTATCAGCGCCGTACCGGTGGCTCTTAGCTCGCGGCGGGCCTTATTAATCCAAAAGGGCGGCAAACACAGCCCAGCCAAGCCGTAGGCCTTCGTTTGACGCACTGCTTCTTCAACCGCACGGGCGGTGATGGTGGGCGAAATGTTGACGTGAACAAGCTGTGTGTTAAGTCGATTCATTCAGTTTTGGTAACAAAAGCTAAA
The DNA here is from genome assembly GCA_049650865.1 of Tunicatimonas sp. Classification (GTDB taxonomy): domain Bacteria; phylum Bacteroidota; class Bacteroidia; order Cytophagales; family Cyclobacteriaceae; genus Tunicatimonas. Next base: position 116,362 of record JBASAY010000234.1, on the reverse strand, counting down.
CAAAAATAAATGCATTCCGTTAGAATCATTATCATTTTTCTTTACAAAACTAAATTTTTTTAATCAATGAAGAACGTATTAAAACTTCCTGTCTACTTATTTCTGGCTCTTTTCATGGCCGTCCCCTTGCTCACGCAGGCGCAATCTGGCGACTCTCGTTTTGGAGTGAAGGGTGGGGTGAACTTGTCTAACTTCAACCGTGGCGACGTGGGCACCCAGAACATGCGCATTGGGTTTAACCTGGGTTTGTTTACCGAACTAGCCGTGGGCGAGAACTTCAGCATCCAGCCCGAACTGCTGCTTTCTACTAAAGGAAACCGCGCTACCTACGGCACGAACGGAGGAGTAGCCGACATTGTTGGAGTAGACGGTGAAGTAAAAACCAACCTCACGTACATTGATATCCCAGTATTGGCTAAAGTGACCGTTGGCGAAGTACTTAACATTCACGTAGGCCCTTATGCTAGTTACCTGATTGGTGCCAACGTTTCAACCGATGGAAACTTGGGGGATGGCGTACAGGAGCTTGACCGCGATAACTTCAAAACCTGGGATTATGGGCTAGCCGCCGGGTTAGGAGCGGATATTGATGTCGTAACTATTGGTGCGCGTTACAATCTTGGATTGGTGAATGTAGCTGATAGCGATGCCTCTGATCTTGTTCTTGATAATTCTAAGAACTCAGTACTGCAGTTTTACGTAGCGGTAGGGTTTTAATCCTCAGCGTAACGCTCCTAACAGTAAATTTCTCAATCTACCAAATAGCACTTCCGCCGGGAGTGCTATTTTTTTGCTCTTATGTGGCCTTAGTTAATGCGAGCAGCGAGCAGCACCAACATCCCCTGGCGAAACCCGTCGTTACCAATCTGAGCACTTAGGGGAGTTACCTTCACCCCAAACTGCTCGGTAACCGCAACGCTAAGCGAAGCGCCTACCTCAACTCCGCCAAGCCAGCGGTTCGTGCTTTCAGCCAGGTAGATACCTTCTTCGCCGATAACGTTGGTGCCCTGCACTGAAGAGAACCACGCGGCGTACGGACCGGTGTAGGGAGTAACGGTAAGTTTCTTGAAACGGATAAGTTGGTACCCAACCTGCGAACCTAGACTTAGCGTGACGGTGCGGTTAAGGAAATAGTCTTGATCGGGAAAGTAGTCGCGCAGCAGTCCTGCCTGCAGGGTAGGTGACAGTTGCCAGCGGCTATCGCCCAGGGTAACCTCACGCTGCACCGTAATCACGGCGCCCTGCGCATCGTACCGGGATATGTCTCGTTTAAGAAACTCGGTGTAGCCCGCGCCCAGGTAGGTTTGGCCAAAAACCGGTTGTGCCAGCAGGTCAATAAGCGCCAAAATGCTCAGTGCTACAGTGTTTTGATAGATAAGGATGTGAGAAGTTTTCATACCGCTATGACGTTAGAAAAGGAAATTGTGACCAAGGTGGGGAATAAATATTTTTTGGTACTTTTAGGAGTCTGTCTACCCCGTAACTATCGTATGAACTCCTTAGCTGACCAGTCTGACGAAGCCCTAGTACGGACCTGCCAGGCGGCGATGCAACCGGCCCCCTTCAACGAGCTGGTACGGCGCTACCGCCCCCGCGTAGTACGCTGGTGCCACGGGTACCTGCGCGATGCCGACGAAGCCCAGGACGTTACCCAGGAAGTGCTCATCCGCTTACTTACGCGCCTGCCCACCTACCGGCACGAGGTGTCCTTTGTGGCGTGGCTACAGACCATTGTGCGCAACCGCTGTCTGGACCACCTGCGCCAGGACAAACGCGCCCTGCACCAGGACCTGTCGGAGCACATTGCCGCCCCCTGGGAAGAAGAATTAGACACTGAGGCCGTTGCCGTGCCCACCGAAGACCTGGTTTATCAACTGCTTAACGAACTGAGCGGTGAGAGCAAACTCGCGCTGCTGCTGCGCTACCGCGAAGGCTACTCGGTGGGACAACTGGCAACAACGATGCAGGTGTCGGAGGTGGTAGTCAGAAAGCGGTTGCAACGGGCGCGCGACCGGATGCAGACCCTCCTGAAGAAGCACCGCGCCTCCTAAAAACATTTCTAGTCGCACCGCGTGACTTTTTAGAGAATCCGAGTAGATAGATAGAAGCCCATATTTCAACGTGCTTGCTTCAATCATTTTTTCTTACCCTTATGAGAACAGTTATTCTTTTGTCCCTGGCTTGCGCGTTCGTGGTAAGCTGTGAGCCCCGCGAGGACGAATACGCCAATGTCGATTGGAAACCACTGTCGGCACCCATTCGCGATCTGACAGACATCTTCTTCGTGACCGAAGACCTAGGCTTTGCGGCCGGAAACGTGCTGTTAGACAGTATGCATACCGCAGTGCTTGAAGACCGCGGTGATTTGTTTACATGGATTGACTGGGCAAACAAGCCTCACATCATTACCGATCCTACTCCTTACTACCAGAAGACCGTACGCACCGTTCCGGCAACACCACCTCCAAGTTTTTTTAAGACACGCGACGGAGGCGCTAGCTGGTCGGCCATTGTTACCCCATTCGTTACCTCTGTAACCGATATCTACTTCGTGAACTCCTCATACGGTTTTGTGACCACCTCTCGAGAAGGAGTTTACAAAACCACCGACGGAGGGGAGCGGTGGCAGAAAGTACTGGAGCCAATTATCTTTTTGGGGGCTCAAACAAAAATGACGAACCCCTACAACCGGGTCTATTTTGTGAACGAGGAGCGGGGCTTCGCCTTTGCCGACCCTACCAGCAACAATGGAGGCTTTGAGAGCTACCGCCCCGTGGTGATCAGAACCGACGACGGGGGCAAAAGCTGGACGTTCGTATCGGGGCTCTACGAATTACCAGAGCTAAGGCTTACCAATATGGTCTTTACGGATAACCCGTTGGTAGGGTACGCCAATGGCTCCCACGAAGGGTACCGAACGCTAGACGGGGGGGCCAAGTTGGCAAGCAGTGCAGATAGAAGTCCCCGAAGAAATGATAGAGTTTCCCGAGGTGAACAGGCCAGGAGAAACTTTTTATAACATCAGTGGAGTAACCCTGTGGGATGATCACTCCGGATACGTAGTTGCTGACAACGGTAACCAAATTTTTACGGTTAACGATGGGCAAACTAGCTTACTAACCAGCTTTCAGACTAACCGGACTAACTACCCCCGGCTGTTTACTTCCCGCATTAGCATTTATAGCCCCAAGGAAGACGTGTTCTACCTGATTGGCAGTGACGAAACAGGGGAGCAAAGCAGGGGGCAAGTGTTTTTTACGAAAGACGGGGGCCAAAGCTTTACCGAAACCACAGGAATCGGCGAAAGAGCTATCTATAACTGGTCGTTTGTCGGCAGTACCGGGTACTTGGTAGGTCAAAACGGAATGCTGCTCAAGTACGAGGGCGCCAACTAAGGGCGGGGGCACTGATGTATTCGATCACTCTACCTCCCCCACAAACTCCGCGTCTTCCAGAATGTACATCAGTTGTTCGTAGTCGGTATCGTTGAGTTTGAGCGTACCTTTGAAGGCGACCAGTGAAGCCTGGTACTCCACCGGCTCCTTCAGGAATACCTCAACGACTGTCTCGGGGCCGCCCGAGCCGCAGAAGAAGCACGAGGCCAGCGGTAGCGATGACACGATTACGTGCTCGGGTTTAAATAAGCCATCGAAGGGAATGATGTAGCCAGGCACCGTTACGGTGGTACCCTCCAGCGACTGGGCCGCATCGCTAAACTGGGGCACGTACATCTCGCCGTAGTCGTCTTCGGCCACTTCGTACGACACCGACGATAGGGCTTTCCAGACATCAGAATTTACCGCATTTTGGGCATGAAGCGCTGAGGCTACCAGCAAACCGACGAGGAACAAGAAGTATTTACGCATCGTGCAGAAAAGATAAAATAATGGTACGAATCATCGCAGGCTGGTTTAGTACGGTTCACTCACGGATGAAGCCGCCTTGGCTGGGTAAAGTTCCGCCACCTTATTCACCACGTAATCTACCTCTGCGGCGGTATTCAGCCTGCTAAACGAAAAGCGTACCGACGCCCGTTGCGGGTCTGCGTCGAGTGCTCGTAGCACGTGCGAGCCCAAGGCGGCACCACTGGAGCAGGCTGAGCCTCCCGACACCGAAATTCCGCTCAGATCGAGGTTGAACAGCAGCATTTCCGAAGCCTCAGAGGGCGGAAAGCTTACATTCAGCACCGTGTACAGACTATCATCAAGCCGCCCCGAGGTTCCGTTAAACCGAACGTCAGGGATTCGTGCTCGCAACTGATTGATCATACGTTGCTTGAGTGCCCGGATGTGCCGTTGATGCTCTGCCATCTCTTCGCAGCCGATCGCCAGCGCCCGGGCCAGTCCGATGATGCCGTACAGGTTCTCGGTGCCCCCGCGCATGCTGCGCTCCTGATTACCTCCCCGCAGCAACGGATGAATCTTGTGTGCCTTGTTAATGTAAAGTAGGCCTACGCCCTTGGGCCCGTGAAACTTGTGCGCCGCCCCCGCCACGCAGTGCACCGGTAGTTCGTGTAGGTTGAGCGGATAGTGCGCCAGCGTCTGCACCGTATCCGAATGAAACACCGCATCGTGCGCCGCACACAACTCACCCACCCGCTCAAGGTCGGTAAGGTTACCAATTTCGTTATTACCGTGCATCAGCGACACCAGCGAGCGTGCGTTGTTCGCCAGTAGTTCTTCCAGGTGGTTGAAGTCTACGTTGCCCTGCGCATCAACGCGTACGTAGCTAAGCTGAATTTGTCCGTTCTGCTCCATCGTCTGCAGGGGGTGCAGCACCGCGTGGTGCTCAGTCCGCGAGGTAATCGCGTGTTTCAGATTCAGCGCCTCGATGCTGCAGCGCAGGGCGGTGTTGTCGGCCTCGGTGCCTCCCGAGGTGAAGAATAGCTCCCCGGGAGTGGCTCCCAGCAATTCGGCTACCTGCTTGCGGGCCGCCTCAATGGCCGACCGGGTTGCCCGGCCGTGGGCGTGGGTGGATGAGGGGTTGCCGAAGTGCTCACTAAAGTAGGGCATCATAGCCTCGAGCACCCGCGGGTCGAGGGGAGTAGTAGCGGCATTGTCGAGGTATACGTTCATGGTAGCAGATGCTTAGGCGGCGGATGACGATACGCTAAACCGGATATACCAACGGTTGGGTCATCGCTAGAGAATGGCCGAATATACAAAATGCCCAAAGAATAATGGCAAGCGGCTATCTTTCCGAAACAATCTCCCGAATGTCGGCCACCAGCTTCTTGGCCAGGTGCTCGGCGGTAACCCGCGAGTTAGACTCGGAGATGATCCGAATAATCGGCTCGGTGTTGGACTGGCGCAGGTGCACCCACTCGCGGTCGAACATGATCTTAACCCCGTCGGTGGTATTGAGGGGTTGGTTAGAGTAACGCTCCTTGATGGCTTTCAGGATGGCACTGGTGTCGATGCCGGGAGTAAGCTCCAGCTTGTTCTTAGAGATGTGATACTGGGGGTAACTCGCCTTGAGCTGAGAAACCGGACGTTCGAACTTCGCCAGGTGCGTCAGGAAAAAGGCAATGCCCACCAGCGCGTCGCGGCCGTAGTGCAGGGGCGGATAGATTACGCCGCCGTTGCCCTCGCCGCCGATCACCGCGTCGGTTTCTTTCATGGTCTGCACCACGTTCACCTCGCCCACCGCCGAGGCAGTGTAGGTGCCACCGTGCTTCTCGGTAACGTCTTGCAAGGCCAGCGACGACGACAGGTTCGACACCGTGTTGCCCCCGCCCCGCAATCCTAAAATGTAGTCGGCCACGGCCACCAGCGTGTATTCTTCGCCGAAGGGCTCGCCGTTTTCCTGGATAAACACCAGTCGGTCTACGTCAGGGTCTACAACGATGCCCAGATCGTAGGTGCCCTGCTCAATTTTACCGCAGATGTGGTTCAGGTTCTCCGGAACCGGTTCGGGGTTGTGCTGAAACGATCCGTTGGGTTCGCAGTAGAACTTCTCAACTTGCTCCACGCCCAGCTTCTCGAGCAGTAGCGGCACGCTGATGGAACCCACCGAGTTAATGCAGTCGATGGCCACCCGGAAGTTGCGCGCGCGGATAGCTTCTACGTCTACCTCGGGCAGGGCCAGAATCTGATCGATGTGCGCTTCGGTGTAGCCTTCTTTAGTTTCGTAGCTGCCTAACTTACCGACCGTAGCAAACTCAAATTGCTCGCTTTTTACCAGGTTGAGTATCTCGATGCCCGCTTCGGCCGAGATAAACTCGCCTTCGGCATTAAGTAGCTTTAGGGCGTTCCACTGGCCGGGGTTGTGGCTGGCGGTGATGATAATGCCGCCCTGCGCTTCTTCGGCCACCACGGCCAACTCTACGGTAGGGGTAGCGGCCAGGCCCAGGTCTACCACGTTGATGCCCAGCCCCTGCAGGGTGGCGGTTACCAGTTGGGAGACCAGTGGCCCCGATACGCGGGCGTCGCGCCCGATAACGATCTTGGTTTTCTTCTGGCCGATGTGTGTGCCGAAGGCTGCGGCAAACTTAACCACATCTACCGGGGTGAGAGCGTCGCCTACCTGCCCACCGATGGTGCCTCGGATGCCGGAAATCGATTTGATCAGTGTCAATGTACTACCGTAGTTAAGTTGGTGGGTTTGCGCTTAGTAAAGGTTTTCAGTCAGTCTTAGTTAAACTTGGCCATCACCTTATTCACTTCCGAATCAGGATTGCCACAGGCGCTGTCCGAGCTAACCGTCTTGCCGCAGTAGCCGCAGGAGGCTCCTTCTTTGTTGAGGTACGGGTTCTGAGAAGCGCAGGTACCCTTAAACTCCCCGTTCTTCAAGAAGAGCAGCCGAACGCTCATGCACAGGAAAAAGATCGCCAGAAAACCAATCGCTAAAAATATCGTTGCCATAATTTATTAATTTAGCCTCTACTACGTTTGCGCCTCGCAAAGATACCCCTTTGCCCTGCAATTACAAGGCAGATTGCCCGAATTGAAGGAAGTGCTCATTGAGGTATGAACGGGGGAAGAACCCGCAAAGTTTCTTAACCAGTTACCCACCCTATGGATCGTACTTCGGCGCTATCGGCCTTCGACCGGCTGCTTACCATCATGGACGAACTGCGGGAGCGGTGTCCCTGGGATCAGAAGCAAACCATCGACAGCCTGCGGCACCTCACCATCGAGGAGACTTACGAACTTTCGGACGCCATTTTGCAGGGCGATTTGCCGGAGGTGCAGAAGGAGCTGGGCGACCTGGCGCTGCACCTGGTTTTCTACGCTAAGATCGCCAGCGAGCAGGGCGCGTTCACCATTACCGAGGTGCTGGAGGGCATCAGCGATAAACTGGTGCGCCGCCACCCCCACGTGTACGGCGACGTAACGGCCGACGATGCTGGCACCGTAGAGCGCAACTGGGAGCAGATTAAACTTCAGGAAAAGGGTGCTGTGAAGAAAACCGTGCTGGGCGGAGTGCCCCCGTCGCTGCCCGCCCTGCTAAAGGCCTACCGTATGCAGGAAAAAGCCCGGGGCGTGGGCTTCGACTGGGAACACGGAGAGCAGGTATGGGAAAAGGTGCAGGAGGAGCTTCAGGAGTTTAAAGAAGAACTGCGTAGTGGCGATGCGGTGAAGCAGGAAGAAGAATTTGGTGATCTGCTGTTTTCGCTGGTCAACTACGCGCGCTTTGCCGGGATCAACCCCGAAGACGCGCTGGAACGCACCAACAAGAAGTTTATGCGGCGCTTTAACTACTTGGAGCAGCGGGTGCAAGAAGAAGGGAAAAACCTGGGCGATATGACCCTAAACGAAATGAACGTCTACTGGGAAGAAGCGAAGAAGTCGACAGACGATAGTTAGATAGTCCACGGTCGATAGTCCATAGTCGACAGACGCCTTTACTATGGACTATTGACTGTGGACCGTGGACTGTGGACCATGGACTGTGGACTGTGGACTGTTGACTATCCTACTGCTGATCAGAATAACGGAAACTACGAATTCAGAAATAATTTACCGTGAACAGTACGCGATCAACCCTTCTTCACCTCCGTATCCCCTTTTCGTTTTTCTTGCTACCGGTCTACTTATTTGCCCTTAGTATCTCTACGAACTATCAACTTCCCGACGCCCTGTTGGTCTTTTTCATCGTGCACTTCTTGCTATATCCCGCCAGTAATGGCTACAACAGTTATTTCGACCGCGACGAAGGGAGCATTGGCGGACTGGAGCACCCGCCGCCGGTAAGTAGACAGCTCTACTACGTGGCCTTAGCGCTGGATGCGGTTGCCATTGCTCTGGGTGCCCTTATCAGCGGCCTGTTCGCGGGGATGCTGCTGATCTACGGATTGGTTTCCAAGGCGTATAGCCACCCGAGCGTACGGCTGAAGAAGTACGCGGTGGTCAGTTGGCTGGTGGCGGGCTTTTTTCAGGGATTTTTCACCGTACTAATGGTATACGTAGGCGTTAACCGGGCCGGACTGGCCGACCTAGCCCAGCCTACGGTGTGGGGAGGAGCCCTACTTACCTCGCTGATGCTGTGGGGCTCGTACCCAATGACGCAGATTTACCAGCACGAAGAAGACCGACAGCGGGGCGATACCACCCTAAGCTACCGACTGGGGGTGCGGGGCACGTTTCACTTCACCGCGGTGCTGTTTATCCTTACCATCGCTGGCTTCTGGCGATATTACCAAACGTGGTTTGTCTGGTGGGAAGGCGGAGTGTTTGTGCTATTTCTGCTGCCGGTGCTTGGCTACTTTGTTCAGTGGTACCTGAAAGTGCGAAAAGACCCAAGTTGGGCTAACTTTCGCGGTACCATGCGGCTAAACTTTATCTCGGGCTTGTGCCTAAACGCCTTTTTCTTACTCACGGTATTTTTGCACCGCGGATAAAGCGCGCGGGGGCCGCTGCCGAAGTACAGGCTACCGTAGCTTCATCTTCTTGCGCTTCCCACGCTTATTAATTTGGTACCAATCGCCCACGCGTTCTCCCTGGCGGTAGCTCCCCACGTACTCCGGCCTTCCCTGCTCATCGTAGAACCGCCACGCTCCGTCCTCCTGCCCACCGCTAAAACCTCCTTCTTGAAACAGCTTCCCGGTTTCGTGATAAAATGTCCAGCGGCCCTCGGGAAGCCCCTGTTGGTAGGCACCTTGGCGCTTCAGCTGACCGTTCTCGTAGTAAAACTGCCACGGCCCTTCGTACAACCCTTTTCTGAAAACACCTGCCTTTTCTAATTGTCCGTTGGCGTGGTAGTAAAGGGCCGAGTCTTCGGGCAGTCCGGCTACCCAGTTTTCTCGCCCCACCAACGTGCCCGACGGGTGGTAGTACCGCACCGTACCGTGCAACTCGCCCCCTCGGTAGTGCTCCACCGCGCTGCGTACCCCGCTGGGATAGTAGTAGGTCCATACGCCCACCATGCCGGTCGAATCTTGAGCGCCGGTTGCCTTCACGGTGCTATCGGCGTAGTACGTTACTTGTGTAGACTGCGCCAGTGCACCGGATGCCAGTAGCAGGCTTAGGCCTAGCAGCGTTCGGGTGAGTAAGGGCGGTATTACTTCGTGAAAAGCCGTCGGAAATAGGAATGTCATTCTTCGAAAGCTAACTCTCACAATTGATTGAATATTAGTATACTTGCAATACTAAATAAACTAACCTAACCAAATTTCATTCAATGGGAGGATTTTCTACCATCGACTTTGTGGTGTTCACGGGGTACTGCCTGTTCATCATCGGCATTGGCCTGTGGGTGTCGCGCGACAAAGAGGGGCACCAAAAAGATTCGCAGGACTACTTTCTGGCCAGCCGGTCGCTGCCCTGGTGGGCGGTGGGCGCCTCGCTGATCGCTTCCAACATATCGGCCGAACAGTTCATCGGCATGTCGGGTTCCGGCTACGCCCTCGGTCTGGCCATTTCTACCTACGAGTGGATGGCCGCCGCCACGCTGCTGGTGGTCGGTAAGTTCTTTCTGCCCATCTACCTCAAGAAGGGCATCTACACCATGCCCCAGTTCCTGGCCGATCGCTACAACGACACGGTGCGCACCCTGATGGCCATCTTCTGGCTACTGGTGTACGTGTTTGTCAACCTCACCTCGGTAATCTACCTGGGAGCACTCAGCATCGAAACTGTGCTGGGCGTAGACCTAATATACGCCGTTATCGGACTGGCCCTGTTTGCACTACTGTACTCGATCTACGGCGGACTCACCGCGGTGGCCTGGACCGACGTGGTGCAGGTGGTGTTTCTGGTGCTGGGCGGACTGGTAACTACCTACTTGGCCTTGGATATTGTGGGCGAAGGCAACGTGCTGGGCGGACTAGCGCGCCTGGGTAAGGAAGCGCCCGACCACTTTCACATGATTTTGCAAGAAGGCTTTATGATTACCGACGGGAAGGGCGGCACCGAAGATGCCTACCAGATGCTGCCCGGCCTGAGCGTGCTGATCGGCGGTATGTGGATTACCAACCTGAGCTACTGGGGGTTCAACCAGTACATCACCCAGCGGGCGCTGGCCGCTAAGAGCCTCGATGAAGCCCAGAAGGGTGTGGTGTTCGCCGGTTTCTTAAAGCTACTTGTTCCGCTAATTGTAGTGATTCCGGGCATCGCCGCCTACGTAATCGTAGAGAACGAAGAACTAGGCGGAGCCTTTTCGCAGATCATGACCGACCCTACCGACGGCTTCATCAAGCCCGACCGGGCCTACCCAACCTTGTTAGGGCTCTTGCCTAATGGCATGAAGGGAGTGGCTTTTGCGGCCCTTACCGCCGCCATCGTGTCGTCGTTGGCCTCGATGGCCAATAGTACAGCTACCATCTTTACGATGGACATCTATCGTAATTACATCAACAAAGGAGCCTCGGAAGGCTCGCTGGTGTACATTGGCCGCGTGGTGGTGGTAGTGTCATTCGTGGTTGCCTGCCTGGTGGCCCCGGCGCTGCGCGGACAAGGGCAGGTGTTCCAGTACATTCAGGAGTACACCGGCTACGTATCGCCCGGCGTATTCGCCATCTTCGTATTCGGGGTGTTCTGGAAGAAGACTACGCCGCTAGCCGCCCTAATTGCCGCGCTGCTCACCATCCCACTGTCGATAGGGTTGGCCGAGTTCTTCCCCAACCTACCGTTCCTCGATCGCATGGGCGTGGTCTTCCTAATCTTAGCCGCTCAGATGATCATCACCAGCCTGGTGCAGTCGGGCCAGGACCAACCCAATTCTATTGATCTGTCACCTGCCCTGTTCAAAACCAGCCGGGCCTTCAACGTGGGGGCGTTAGTAATTGTTGGTATTCTGGTGGCCTTGTACGCAGCGTATTGGTAAGTCCGAACACCGCGGCAATACGTACTGATTGGAAACGTTGGGAGAAAAACTACTTTGATGCGCAACTTTTGTTACTGCTTGGTTATGGGGGTAATCGTTAGTCTGTCTTCCGCCTGCGAGGGGGAAGACTTCTGCGATAACCTTCCTTACGTGGTGGTCGACACGGTGATCAACCTGAACAACCAGCAGTACCAGGAGCTGCGCCTGGATCAGGGGTTCGTAGAAATCTTAGGGGGCTACCGGGGCATCATCATTTACCGGGAAAACGCCCTTACCTACCGCGCCTTCGAAAAGGCCAGTCCGCACCGCGTCGATGAGGCCTGCGCCGAGGTATTCGTAGACCTGTCCGGCCTGTTTATGCGCGAGGGCTGCGACCAGTCGATCTACGATTTCGCGGGTACTCCCAGCGGGGGCGTAGCCCAGTGTCCGCTCCGGCGCTACAGCACCCAGCTCGAAGGTAGCCTACTGTATATCTACAATTAGCCAAGTTGATTACACTGGCACTGTTGAGAATGTTCGCTACGATCTAGCGTCAATATTCCCACCTGAGATAAGAGCACATACACTACGCAGTAAATGGACAGCAGAGCGCTGGGCACCGCGAGCTTCGCTATAGAGTCAGGATAGGAATAAGGACACTTTGCTACTCTATAATCTAAGCGAGTACGCCCAACCCCCCCAAGTGTCCTCCAGTAGGGATCTTGGTACTTCCTGCTAAGATACTGCTATGGTGCGAAAAGGCCCCTGCGGGGTGACAAGGGGGAGACAGAGACGGGGGGCAAGATGCTTTGCGCAACTTTTTTCATACTAGTTGGAGCGTCTATTACAAATCCAAACCCCTACAACCGAAGGTGAGCACACTTACTGCTTCAAAGCGCACTACGACGTTTTGTAGAGCGGGAAAGAAGCTCAGTGGCAGGTCGACGACGCGTCGCAAAGGGGAAAAGGAGCAATAATTCCACCTTACGACAAATTGTAACATGGAAAAGTAGCTACCCGGCGGGTCTGCGACGAATTGTAGCGGGGTCTCATAGCGATGTTTCCCCATTGCGACGAATTGTAGGGCGGGAAAGTAGTCGCTGAGAGCTATCACGACGAATTGTTAAGGGGAAAAGAAGCGATAATCTCGCCCTACAACAGATAGTAGCGGACGTAGGAGGCGAAAACTGCTTCTACGCTGCTGCTGGGAGCTTTTTGGAGTGACTTTACCCGCTTACCTGGGTCGGTAGGGTACTCGGGAAGCTTCGCGCGCTAGACTGATTCTATTCATACTGCGTTGTTAATTTTGGGAAGTGAGGTTGTGGGTGGGTCTTAGAACCGCTGTGCTTAAACCCGGGGCGCGCAGCCTAAGACCAGAATAGTCCGACTTCGTAAGCTACTTTACCTGAACCAATTGCACATCAGGGTATTTCCAAATTGTACTATCGTGGGTAACAAGTTGTAAATCGTTTGACACCGCTTGGGCAATTAGCAAACGATCAAACGGGTCCTTATGAATTGCCGGTAGTCCACGCAGGGCGGTTACGTGTTCAAAAGAAACAGATAGAGGAATAAGTTGCTTCTGGGTGATGGTAGAAAGCCAATTGAAGGATTCACCAGCTAATGTTCCTTTTGCCTGCTTGATCTCCACCTCCCAGGCAACAACACTACTCAAATAAACCGTATAGTGCCGATTGATGAAATCGTTTATATCATCAGGCAGTTTTGGAGAAGCATTTGCCCACCAGAGAAAGATATGAGTATCTAGTAATAAACCGCTCATCGCTAATCAAGCACACCAAATTCGCGGGCAATGTCATCGTTCGCTTCTTGAGAATCCCAATCGTCCGACAGGTGAAATTTACCTTTGGCAAATCCTCCTTCGCGAAGCGGTTTATCAGACAGTGGACTGCCCTTTTTTGAGAGAGAGACAACCTGTGCCAAACGCTCTTCGTGATCGCCGGTGAGATAAACATTCTCACCCTTTGCTAAAGCGCGCTTGAGCGCATCTGCAGTGGTAGGGGATAGCTCTTGTAGACTGATAGTGGTCATGCTTGACAAGATATGCTAAAACTCACGCTATAACAAATGGACACGTAGTTGAAGTTTAGAACACGCTTCTTCCCCCTCCTGGGTTAGCCCCCCCGCTCAAAATGACTTAAAAAACCGACCGGGCTGCACACTTACTTTGACGACTTGTGCTGCGTCGTTGGTCGGGAAGTTGGAATTGTGGGTGGGTCTTAAAACCGCTGTGCTTAAACCCGGGGCGCGCAGCCTAAGACCAGAGTGGGATGGAGAATCATTCTTACCGCACTATGCTCACCCAAAGCCGTGCAGTAGCCCGGTGTCCACCTAGGACTTTCCTTCACTGACGCCTGCGGACATTGACAGATGACAATTCAAGCGCCTTACTCTTTATCCCAAAGCCTCGGCACCCGCAACAATCTCCAGAATCTCTTTGGTAATGGCGGCCTGGCGGGTGCGGTTGTAGGTGAGCTTAAGCTCCTTGAGCAGCTCCCCGGCGTTGTCGGTGGCCTGGTCCATCGCCGTCATGCGGGCGCCCTGTTCGGCGGCGTTCGATTCCAGGTAGGCGCGGTAAAACTGAATCTTGAGCGATTGCGGAATCAATTCTTTCACCACATACTCTTCCGACGGCTCGTAGATGTAGTCGATGGGCGTGGCGGTTGCCAATTCGTCAGTAGCATCGTCTAAGGTGGGGGGCTGGATAGGCAGCAACTGCTCAGCGGTGAGGGTTTGGGTAGCCACGTTCTTGAAGCGGTTGTAGATCATAATGACCTTGTCGAAGCGTCCCTCCTCGAAGGCCTGCATCACGTAGTTGGCTCCCTCCCGTACGTTATCAAATGACTGGTCAGAGAACAACCCCCGGTAGTCATCGATAATTTGGTAGCCTCGCTTGTTAAAGAAGTCATAGGCCTTTTCGCCCACCGGCATTACGTACAAGCGCTGGTTGCGTTCGTAGGTTTCGTACTCGTCGGTGATAAACTGCCGGGTGTAGCGAAACACGTTGCTGTTGAAGGCTCCACACAGTCCGCGGTCGGAGGTAAACGGCACCAGCAGCACGTTTTTCACATCGCGTTCGGTCGCGTACAGACTGGTGTTCTCTTCGCTGAGGTTGGCCGATACGTTCGCCAGAATCGCCGTGAGCTTCTCGGCGTAGGGGCGCATCTGCATCAGGCGGTCCTGGGCGCGCCGCAGCTTCGAGGCGGCCACCATCTTCATGGCCCGCGTGATCTGCTGGGTCGACTTTACCGAAGAGATTCGGTTTTTTACTTCTTTTAAACTGGGCATATTTCCTTTTGTGGGGACGCGATTAATCGCGTCCCTACGGTTGGTTAATTATAATTTTTGGCCAGGTCGGTGGCTACGCGCTTGATCACGTCGCGGGCATCGTCGTCCCACTTGCCGCCGCGGATGTTATCGAGGGTCGAGCGGTTCTGGGTGTCCATCATCGTGAGGAAATCATTCTGGAAGGCGCGCACCTTTTCCTGCGGCACCTTGTCCAGGAAGCCGTTGGTCGATACGTAGATGATCGCCACCTGCTCTTCTACCGACATGGGCGAGTACTGTGGCTGCTTCAGAATCTCCTGGTTCTTCTGTCCCCGGCTAATGGTTAGCTGGGTAGAGGCATCCAGGTCAGAGCCGAACTTGGCAAAGGCTTCCAGTTCGCGGTACTGCGCCTGGTCGAGCTTCAGCGTACCGGCTACTTTCTTCATGGGCTTGATCTGCGCCGAACCACCTACCCGCGATACCGAAATACCTACGTTAATGGCCGGACGAATCCCCGCGTTGAATAGGTTGGTTTCCAGGAAGATCTGCCCGTCGGTGATAGAGATCACGTTGGTAGGAATGTAGGCCGACACGTCGCCGGCCTGCGTTTCAATAATGGGCAGTGCGGTGAGCGAGCCTCCTCCTTTCACCATCGGCTTGATGGCGTCGGGCAGGTCGTTCATCTGCTGCACAATGGCGTCGTTGTCGTTGAGCTTGGCAGCGCGCTCCAGCAGGCGCGAGTGCAGGTAGAACACGTCGCCGGGATAGGCTTCGCGTCCGGGCGGACGGCGCAGCAGCAGCGATACCTCGCGGTAGGCTACCGCCTGCTTCGACAAGTCATCGTACACCACCAAGGCGGGGCGTCCGGTGTCGCGGAAGTACTCGCCGATCACCGCTCCGGTAAAGGGGGCAAAGAATTGCATCGGTGCGGGGTCGGCGGCTGAGGCCGATACGATGGTGGTGTACTTCATGGCACCGGCTTTTTCTAGCGCCGACACCACTCCGGCTACGGTAGAGGCTTTCTGTCCGCAGGCCACGTAGATACAGTACACGGGCTCGCCCTTTTCGTAGAATTCTCGTTGATTGATAATGGTATCCAGCGCCACGGCTGTCTTTCCCGTCTGCCGGTCACCGATGATCAGCTCGCGCTGCCCGCGTCCGATGGGAATCATCGAATCAATGGCTTTGATGCCGGTTTGCAGGGGTTCGCTCACCGGTTGCCGGTAGATCACGCCGGGCGCGCGTCGCTCCAGGGGCAGATCGATCACATCGCCGGTGATGGGGCCTTTACCGTCGATGGGGACGCCCAGGGTATTCACCACGCGTCCAACAATTCCTTCGCCCACTTTGATAGAGGCAATGCGGCCGGTGCGCTTCACGGTGTCGCCCTCTTTAATATCTCCCTGGTCGCCAAAGAGCACCGCTCCCACATTGTCTTCTTCCAGGTTGAGCACCAGGGCGTTGAGTCCGTTCTCAAACTCGAGCAACTCGCCGGACTGGGCTTTGGTGAGTCCGTAGATGCGGGCCACGCCATCGCCCACTTGTAAGATGGTGCCTACTTCTTCTAGTTCGGCTTCGGTTTTGAAGCTGGATAATTGTTCGCGTAATATTGCCGACACTTCGTCGGGTCGTACTTCTGCCATGTGATCGTGTGTTTAGGTATAAGGGGAATGCGTGATTAGAAAAGTATTTTTCCAATCACGCATTCATTGTTAGTATGCTTTTACGTAACTATCGTCGTGAAACTCGTACGACAATGTTTGCAGTTTGTGCTTTACGGAATTGTCCATGAGTCGGTCGCCAATCTTCAGGATAAAGCCGCCGATTAGGTCCGGGTCTACTTTCTCGACCAGTTCTACGGTTTTGCCGGTTTGTTCGGCTACCAGCGCGTTAAATTTGGCGCGTAGTGTCTCCGTAAGCGGGAAGGGGGTGGTCAGCGTAGCCTTCTGGATGCCCTTGTAGGTTCGATACTGCGCCACGAACTCTTCGGCAATAGCCGGTAGGTACAACTCTCGATTTTTCCGGGTGATGATATCAAAGATAGCCAGTGTGGAGGGATCCACTTTCCCATCGAAAACTTGGTGCAGAATCTTCCGCTTTTTAGCGTGGTTGATGATCGGGTTCTTGAGCATCAGCAAAAAGTCACGGTTTGATTGGCATAGTTCGGTGAACATCACCATATCATTGTGCACTTCTTCTACTACCCCTTTCTCAGTGGCTAATTCTATCAGTGATTTTGCGTAGCGATTCGCTACCCGGTGGTCGATCATGGGTTGGGTAGATTGGGGGCGTTGTTAGTTTTCGTTGAGGTCGTTTACCAGTCGGGCCACGTAGTCTTTTTGTTTCTCACTGTCGTCGAGCTTTTCGCGCAAGATTTTCTCGGCAATTACCAGCGACAGATCAGCCACCTGGTGTTTGATCTCGGCCAGGGCCGCTTGCTTCTGCACTTCAATGGAGGCTTGAGCATCGGCCACGATGCGGGCGCTCTCTTCGGAGGCTTGCTCGCGGGCTTCCTCGCGCAGTTTGTTGGCCGCGGCGGTAGCATCGCGCAGCATGGCCTCTCGCTCTTTGCGGGCTTCGGCCAGCAGTTGCTCGTTCTCGCTCTTGAGTTGAGCCATCTCGGCCTTGGCCTTCTCGGCGGCAGACAGGGCTTGCTCAATATGAGTTTCTCGCTCGTTTAGCGCTCCCAAAATCGGGCGCCACGCGTATTTGCCCAACAAAAACAGCAACAGCAAAAAGCCAATCAGCTGCCAAAAGATAAGTCCTAAGTCGGGAGATAATAATTCCATGAGCGGGTTATTGGTTGCTTACTTAATTTAGTTAACCGATAGCAATAGCAAGTTAGACGGTGAATCTCAGATAACGCTCGTACGATCCAGCATCTAACCTAGTGTGAAAGACCGCAGAACCCCTAACGAGCTCCGCGGCTTTCTTTTACAGCTTAAAGATTGGGATAATCACCGACGGCAATCAGCAGACAAACTACTACGCCGAACAGGGCAATTACTTCAATAAGGGCGGCAATAATCAGCATCGCGGTTTGGATACGTCCGGCAGCTTCGGGCTGGCGTGCCATCCCTTCCATTGCTGAACCACCAATCCGACCGATTCCCAGTCCTGCGCCTATCGCGGCAATACCGGCACCGATTCCTGCACCCATCAGGGCAACCCCTGCGTCTAACAAAAGCATTGATAACATACTACTTACGGTTAAATTATGAAGAAAACTAAATTAAGTGCTTGTCAACTTCCTCTTCGGCGTGGTGCTCGTGGTGTTCGGCCACCGCCGCGCCAATGTACATGGCAGAGAAGAGGGTAAAAATGTAGGCCTGGATGGTGGCCACCAACAACTCGATCAAATTAATGAAAACAATAATGAGCGAACTACCCACCCCAATGGCGAACGAATCAAACAGAAAGGGCAGGGCAATGAGGCTTAGAATAACGATGTGACCCGCGGTAATGCTCACGAATAAACGAATCATCAGCGAGAACGGCTTGGTAAACAGTCCTAGTATCTCCACCGGAATCATAATGATCAGAATGGGCCACGGCACACCGGGAGGGGCCAGGTGCTTCCAGTACTCTTTGTTGCCGTTCACGTTGGTAATAATGAAGGTGAGCACGGCCAGCACCAGGGTCACGGCAATATTGCCGGTGAGGTTGGCCGCGCCGGGAAGCAGCCCCAGCAGGTTGTTGAACCAGATGAAGAAGAACAGCGTGAGCAGGTAGGGCATAAAGCGGCGGTACTTGCGCTCGCCGATGCTCGGAATGGCAATCTCGTCGCGCACAAACACGATAATGGGCTCGAAGAACGACTGTATGCCCCGCGGGGGAGTCTGAGGATTGTTTTTGTAACGGCGGGCGATACCGATGAAAACGAGTAGCAACACAACAAGGCTAAAGAACAACGCCGCCACATTCTTGGTGATCGAGAAATCGTAGACCGAGCGGCCCGCTTCCTGCGGCACGATGTCGTTGTGCTCATCGATGGTGTAGCCCTGGTAGGGCACCGGTTCGTGGGCTTCGTCGAAGAAGTTGGAAGAAGAAAACACTTCTACTCCCCGGTCGGGAGAGTACAGAATTACCGGCAGGGGCAGAGTGATGTCGGTGTGGCCTACGGTGGCAAAGTGCCACTGGTGCGAATCCTGCACGTGATGCAGAATAAATTCAGTTTCGCTTTCCTCGCCCCCTTCGTTGGCGGAAACAGTGGCGGAAAAGATAAGGAAGAAAAAAAGGAGAACAGAACGTAAAAATGGACGTAGAAAGGACGCTTCGGGCATGTCAGGTTGGGTTCTCTGAATTCGGCCGCAAGGTAGTTAATAACCCATAGATTTCAAATGTTAGGAACACAAAATACACTCCCATAAAGTTGAGCACGAACCATAAGCGGCTAGATAGGTCAGCATATGAATTTAACAGCAGTAACAACGAATCTTGGTGAAAGGCGTTATCAAAACTAAAAGTGCAAGAGGTATGAAGGAAAACATTGTCTATCGTACTCAGCTACAGGAAGAACTAGACATGATTCCAACTGAATATATGCCTTCCTTAGTGAAAATAGTAAAAGCATCTAGAGAGGGGGTAACGCTTGCTTCGGCCGAAGATACCTTTCAGAAGGGTTGGGAAGAGGCTCAGTTGGGGCAGACTTATCCAGTAAGTACCCTTTGGGACGAAAAAGATGCCTGAAGCGGTCACCGTATCATTCACTGCCGAATTCAAGCGAAATATCAGGCGCTTGGCCAAAAAATACCGAAACATTCGGCAAGATGTACAGCCGGTAATTGCCCAACTAGAGCAAGGAAAAACCCCGGGTGACCAAATTCAGAGAGCCGGATACCCGGTGTATAAGGTGCGGGTAAGAAATACGGATGCTCAGCGAGGAAAGAGTGGCGGGTATTGAATAATCTACTACCTGCAAACTGCCAGCGAGGTGACCTTGATCACCATATTCTCTAAGACCGATCAGGGAGATGTGTCGGCAGAGCAAATTCGCCGCATTATTGCCGAAAGCAACGATTGATGTTAAGTTTTTTCGGACAGGTCTTTGGCATCCTTCTTTGTAGCTACTAACAAAGCATAGACTTCAAAGGCCAGAAATGCCAAGTACACCCCCATACAGTTGAGCACGAACGAAAGGCGATCCGCTATGCCAAGCCGTAGTGCGACGTAGATAGCGACTACACTCAGAAACAAGCGCAGCACCGTGCCCCCCAGGGCGTGCTGTACCAGCGATTCCGGCGATTGACGGCCGCCCCGCTGCCCGAGCCACAGCGACAGGGCGGTGAGGGTAAAGACAAAAGCGACAATGTACCAGATGGTTTCGTGGATAAAACCCACGCGAAAGCCGTACTTGAGCGAGGCCAGCAGCAGGGCGATCACTACGGTAAAAGAAAGGAGGGAGCGGGTAGGATTCTTCAGAAACGAGCGTGAGGTTACTTCTGACTTTTCGCCGGATAGCACATTTGGGCTACTCCTTGGGCAATTGCCGGATGAGCAAAAACATGGAGCCGACCAACGCCAGCACCACCAGCAGCAGAGTGATGAACGGGAAACGGTTTCCGAAGTGCGCATCCAGTTTAATGCCCCCCCAGGCTGCCAAGCCTACGGCGGCGAGTAACTGAAAGGCCAGTCCCGAATACTTCAGATAGGTTTGAACGGCGCTCCGGGAGTTGTCACCCGATTCAGAGGGATCGTGATTCGTTTTCTTCTTCGATGGTGGGATCGGTTTCATCCAGTGAGGTTTCTTCCGGGTTGGTTTCCTCTAGATCAGTTTCATCGTCATACTTGCGGTTGTCGACCACGTAGGGAGCTTCCACCGTCTGGGGTTCATCCTCGAAGTCGATGGTATCCACCGAAACGCCCATGCGGCACGATCCGTTGAAGGTGGCACCCGACTCCACCACCAGCTTATTGGTCATGATATCGCCGTGAATTACCGCGGTGGGCTTCAGCGTAAGCAGCTCCCCGATTTCTACCGAGCCCTGAATTTCGCCCGCGATGATGGCATTGTCGGCCAGCACTTTGCCCTCTACGTAGGAAGAAGGACCCAGGGCTACCTTCGACTTGCTCACCACGTTGCCCTTCACTTCGCCCTCTACGCTGATGTTGCCGTTGGTTTCAATGTTGCCCTCTACAGATGTGCCTTTGCCAATAATACTACTGGAGGTGCTGCTTTCGTCAAATTTCACTTTTTTTTCGGTTTTGGTGCCAAACATAGATTGAATAGTTTAGAATGAGACAAATTCTTCGGGGTTCATGGGATTGCCATTATACCATAGTTCAAAGTGCAAATGCGGTCCGGTGGTCAGTTCGCCGGTGTTGCCAATAATGGCGATCACGTCGCCCGCTCTCACAAAATCGCCCGTCTTTTTAAGCAGGCTGGAGTTGTGCTTGTACACCGAGATCACGTTGCTGCGGTGCTGGATGGCGATCACGTAGCCCGCGTCTTGCGTCCAGGAGGACAACAACACCGTGCCGTCGGCCACGCTCTTGATAGGTTCGTTTTTCTTCGAGACGATGTCCACCCCGTAGTGCCCTCCTTTGGTGCTGTAGGGGGCCGAGATGATGCCCGACAGGGGCGAAAAAAAGAACAGTTCGTCTAACTGGCTGCTGGCCGCGCTTCCTACCGAAAGCAGTTCCAGGCCGCTCTCCTCAAACTCCTCGCGAAACTGGGCGTCGATGTCCGAAACCTCGGTCTGCACGGTATTTACGGCTTCCACCTGCCGGTCGTCGGCGCTGGCCAGGTAGCCCGATTCGGTACCCAGCACCGAGTCACCCCGTACGATATGCTGGAAAGCCTGGATAAATTCACCTTTGCGGCCCACTTCCACCTCCAAAGAATCAACGGTCAGCGAAAGCTCCACCAGTTGCCGGTTTGCCTCGGCCTGGGCGTAGCGCGGGTCGAACCACTGCTCCAGCAGCGTGCTTACCAAAAACAGACTGCCCACCAGCAGAATTGCGCCGGTTAGCACAATGAACAGAATCAACTTCGCGTATGTAAAGGTGTAAGTCGTTTTCTCCGCAAAATCCTCTTCGTTACGAACGATCAGTAGGTAACGATTCGTTAATCGGCTGGAAAACGTCTTTCTCGACTTCAAAGCGTAGGAATTTTTTGTTCTATTGGTAACAAAAGTAACCATTAATCTATATTCCCCTAACTTTGCCCGCGGGTAGGCTGGGACGCAAGGAGCGGGCTCAGCACTAAAATTAACTATTATTTGGTTGAAGGCGCACGTTTTAGTTAAATATTACATCTTGTTCTGGGGGGGAGTGGTGCTGGCGCTGTCGGGCTGCGCTCCCGAAAAAAACGGATTGGTGGCGGGGGCTTACCACAACACCACCGCGCACTACAATGCGTACTTCTACGCGCGCCTGCGCATGGACGAAATTCAGCAGGCCATCGCCGACCAACAGGAAGACAATTACAATAAAATTCTGCGGGTGCTGCCCAGTCCCGACACCGCTTTTATTAGCGGCCTGAACGAGCCGATTGAAGACTGCATCAAGAAGGCATCGGTGGCCATCGAGCGGCACCCCAACAGCCAGTGGGCCGACGACAGCTACATCCTGATCGGCATGTGCCGCGACTTTCGGCAGAACTACGGCGATGCCATTAAGACCTACAAGTTTGTTAATACCGAAAGTGAAGACGACGCAGCCCGCCACGAAGCCCTGGTTAAACTGATGCACACCTTTACCAAGGCACAGGAGCAGAACAACGCGGTGGCCGTAGCCGACTACCTGCGGAAGGAGGAACTGAACCGGGAGAATAAAGTGCGGATGCACCTGGTGAAGGCCGACCTGGCCCAGCGCAACGAAGACTACAACGTGATGGTCGGTAATCTGCTGATCGCCGCCCCTCAGATGAAGAAGTCGGAAGGGCGCGCCCGCATCTACTTTATCCTGGGGCAACTTTACCAGCAACTTGGGTTTGCCGCGCAGGCCTACGATAACTACCGGGAGGCACTCAAGAGCAACCCGGAGTACGAACTCTACTTTTATACCCGCCTCAACATGGCGCAGGTGACTAACCTGTCGGACGGGCGGGATGTGAAGAAGATCAGGAAGTTCTTTCGCAAGCTGCTGCGCGACGATAAAAACGAGGAGTACCGCGACAAGATCTACTACGAGATGGCGTCGTTCGAGCTGAGGCAGGGCAACCTGGAGAAGGCGGTGGAGTACTACGACGAGTCGGTACGCGCCAGCGTGAACAACAACCGCCAGAAGGGCTATTCTTACCTGGCGCTGGGGCAGATCTACTACGATAGCCTGGAAGACTACCGCACCGCGAAGCTCTACTACGACAGCACGGTAAGCGTGTTGCCCGCCGACGAAGACAACTACGCGGCGGTAACCAAGCGACAGGAAATCCTGACCAATTTTGTGGAGCAGATCACTATTATTGAGGTCCAGGATAGTTTACTCAAGCTGGCGCAGATGGACTCGTCCCAGCTGATGGCCCTCATCGACGGCATTATTGAGGAGCAACAGCGCGAACAACGGCGGCAGGAGCGCCTGGCCCGGCGCGAAGCGCAGTCGGGACAGGCCGCTAGTAGTTTTAACCAGATGAACTCTCCGTTCGGAACGCCCGGCGGCACATCGAGCGCGGCCACCCAGGCCCAGGGTAGCGAGTGGTACTTCTACAACCCGGCGGCCATCAGCCAGGGGCAGTCGGCCTTTGCGCGGCAGTGGGGGCAGCGCCCGCTGGCCGACAACTGGCGCCGCGCCCAACGGCAGGCCGCCCCGGGGGGAGGCACCCCAACCGCCCCAGACGGAGAGATTGGAGAGGTCGCCGATGCCCTGCCCACCGACAGTACCCGCGCGACGGCGGCGGTAGACGGGTTGCCTGCGGAGGAATCGGGCGAACGCGCGGCGCTGTACGCCAACATCCCTTTCACCGAAGAGCAACAGCAAGCCTCGCTGGCGATGGTAGAGGAAGCGCACTACGCCCTGGGGGGCATCTACAACTTCGATCTGGAGGAGAAATCCAAGGCCATCGAGACCTTCGAGACGCTGCTAAAGCGCTTCCCTGCCTCCGAGCACACTCCCGAGGTGCTGTATCTGCTGTACCTTATCTACCAGGAGCTAGACGATGCCACTTACCAAAAGTACCGCGACCGGGTGCTCAACGAGTTTCCGGACTCTATCTACGCGAAGCTTATTAAGAATCCGAACTACGAAGAAGAAAGTAACCTGGCCAGCGAGCAACTCAAGAAACTCTACCAAAAGGCATACACCCAGTACCAGCGCGGTAACTACGACTCGGCCCAGCAGCAGGTACGTTCGGGGCTGGCCCGCTACGGCGACAACGACTTTACGGACAATGCCACGCTGCTATCGGCCCTTATTAAGGGTAAAACCGACGGCGAGTACGAGTACCAGCTGGCTTTGCAGCGCTTCTTAGAAGAGTTTCCGGAGAGTGACGTGCACGAGTACGCCAGCCAGTTGCTGGCGGGCATCGACGCTTACAAGCAGAAGATTGAAGCCCGGCGGGGCACCGAGTACATCGCTGAGTTCGACGAAGAGCACTCCTTTGTGGTTGTTTATACTAACATCAAGAAGCTTTCTACCGAACTTCCCAAAGCCGTTGATACATTTAATCAGCAGTACTTTGCGCAGGCAGGCTTAACGTCCGCTAACTTAATGCTGGAAGACGGCAAGGTGATGATCTTGATTGAAAAGTTTCCTGACAAAGAATCATCCGAGCAGTACTACACTGCGTTTAACGGGGAGAATTCACCGCTCAAGAATCTTCCCCCGGAGTATACTGAGCAAAATATTGAAACCAGCTTCGCTATCTCAGCCGACAACCTAACCATCCTGTACCGCACCAAGGACGTAGACCGATACGCGCAATTTTTCAAGAACCATTACATGAAATGAAGGCGAAGCGGAATTCTCATAAATTTGTCTGATTTTTGCCTCTTGAGAGTTCTGGGTTAAAGGTTCGGAGTTCTAGGTTCTATGTTTACTCGAGAACCCAGAACTTAGTACTCTAAACTCAGAACATCATGAACCACAAAGCATATGTCTGAATCTGAAAAAACGGCGAAGCCATCGCGCGGGCGCCTGTACACCGGACTGGTGATTGGGCTGTGGGCGCTCTTCCTGTCCTTTGCCGTCTTGTTTCCGCTCTACATTTACACCGTAAGCATCGACTTTATGGGGCTCTACGGCGGGCTGCCCAGCCTGAAGGCGCTCGAGAATCCTGAAAACGATCTCTCGTCAGAGCTCTACTCGTCCGACAACGTGCTGATGGGTAAGTACTACCGCGAGAACCGCAGCCCGGTCACCTACGAAGAAATTTCGCCCAACCTGGTCAATGCCCTGGTGGCCACCGAAGATATCCGGTTTACCGAGCACAGCGGCATCGATTTGCGCAGCATGGGCCGCGTGGCCTGGGGGGTGTTTAAGTACGCCATCACCTTTGGCGCCAGCGACATTGAGGGCGGCGGAAGCACGCTGACCCAGCAAACCGCGAAGAACCTGTACAAAACCCGCGGGCAGAACGAGGGACCGCTGATGAAGATTCCGGTCTTACGCATGCTTATCATCAAAACCAAGGAGTGGATCGTGGCGGTGAAGCTAGAGCGCTACTACACCAAGAAAGAGATTCTGGCCATGTACCTGAACACCGCTTCGTTCAGCAGTAACTCCTACGGCATCAAAGTAGCCGCCAAAACCTTTTTCAACAAACCCACCTACGACATTGCGGTAGAAGAAGCCGCTACGCTGGTTGGGATGCTAAAGGCAGCTACCTACTACAACCCGGCCCGAAACCCCGAGAACTCCCAGCGGCGGCGCAACGTGGTGATGAACCAGATGCTGCGCTACGGCTTCATCGCTGAGGACCAGTACGACTCACTCACCCAGCAGCCCATCGTACTCGACTTTAAGGTAGACGACCACAACGACGGTCCGGCCACTTACTTCCGTTCGGTGGTGGCCCGCTGGCTGCTTGACTGGACCAAAGAGCACGGCTACGATCTGTACGAAGACGGGCTGAAAATTTACACCACGCTGGACAGCCGCATGCAGAACCACGCCGAAGTGGCGGTGAAGGAGCACATGGCTGATCAGCAGTCCAAGTTTAACAAGCACTGGGGTAAAGAAAACCCCTGGCAGGACGAAGAGGGCAAGGAGATTAAGAATTATATCCCCCGCCTGGCCCAGCGAACGGCCCGCTTTCGCTCGCTGGAAAAGAAGTACGGAAAAGACCACGATTCGGTGAACATCCACATGAACACGCCCGTCCCCATGCAGCTTTTCACCTGGAAGAACGAGAGAAATGCAATTGATACTGTGCTAAGCCCCGTCGATTCTATTAAGTACATGCAGCGGTTTTTGCACGCCGGGTTCGTTTCGATGGACCCCCACAACGGACACATTAAGGCGTGGGTAGGGGGCATCAACCACCAGTTCTTTAAGTACGACCACGTGAAGCAAGGAAAGCGGCAGCCAGGTTCTACTTTTAAACCCTTCGTTTACGCGGCCGCTATCGACAACGGTTATTCGCCGTGCTACGAAGTGGTGGATGCGCCGGTTACCTTCACGGTGATGAACGGCGGGGAAGAAGCTACCTACACTCCGAAGAACGCCAACGGGCGCTACTCAGGCGAGCGGATGACCATCCGGCAGGCAATGGCGCAATCGAAAAATTCGGTGACAGCCTTCGTGATGAAGCGTCTGGGGCCCCAAACGGTGGTTGATTACGCCCGCCGCATGGGCATCACCAGTGATATTCAGCCGGTACCGGCCCTGGCGCTGGGCGGCGGTGGCGATGTATCGATCTACGAGATGGTAGGAGCCTACAGCACCTTTGCCAACCAGGGCACCTGGACCGAACCGGTGTTTATTACCCGCATTGAGGACAAAGACGGCAACATGATCTACGACCACCCGGTGAACACCCGGGAGGCCCTGAGCGAAGAAACGGCGTACCTGATGCTTTACATGCTGCGGGGGGCCACCGAAGAAGACGGAGGCACCGGGCGGGGCATCATGCCTGAGTTGCGAGACAACAACGAGGTGGGCGCCAAAACCGGCACCACCCAAAATTATTCGGATGGCTGGTTCGTAGGGGTTACCAAAGACCTGGTGTCAGGAGCGTGGGTGGGGGGCGACAACCGCAGTATTCACTTTCGCACCATGGCGCTGGGGCAAGGGGCCCGTATGGCGATGCCGATCTGGGAAGAGTACATGAAGGCGGTTTACGACGACGAACGCTTAGACTACAAAAAAGGGGCGTTTCGCCGTCCGGCCCGGGGGATTTCAATCGAGATGGACTGCGGCCGATACCAGCCTGAGCCGGGCGAGGAAATTGATTCGCTGCGCCTGGAAGAGGAGAACTTAGAAGTAGACGAGAGTGAAATCTTCTAGGCTATCGCTGGAGAATAACCGGAAACTACTTCCGCAAACGATTTTTTTTTTACTCATTGAAGAATAATTAGTAAACTTCATCTTTACGTCCCCGCCGTATTCTTTATTCAGTCGGCCTCGAAGTTGAACTAACCTATTGCGGTTACCAGCAGCAATCATGGAAGAAACGTATACCGAAGATCAGCAACTGATTGCGCAGATAAAGGAAGGTAATGAGAAGAGCTTGGTAGAGGTCTACCAGCGCTATCGCCCCTCGTTTATTCAGTGGGCGCAGCACAGCTACAAGGTAGATGAGTCTACCGCGGCTGATGTGTTTCAGGATGCTATCATCTGTTTGTATCGCAACGTGGTGAAGGGGAAACTGGAGAACCTTACCAGTTCGCTCAAGACCTACCTGTTTGCGATTGGCAAGAATGTACTACGCAAGAAGCTACAGACCCCGGTGGCCCTCGACCACGACGACCTTAGGGCGGTAGAGAACCTGCAGGCGGAGCCCGTTGATCACTTTGCGGAGAACGACCGGCAGCGCCTGGTAGCTCGACTGATGGACAACATTGGGGAACCCTGCCGCAGTATCTTACGATACTACTACTTTAAGGGGTTCTCCATGGAAGCTATCGCTCAGGCAATGAACTACAAGAACGAGAACGTGGTAAAGACGCAGAAACTTCGTTGCCTTACTACCCTTAAAAGCTTGGTACGCGAGCGGTACAATGAAGACTTTATGTAGTCCGTTATGAGCAGTCAGCAGCCCGCCGAAAACCGTTGGAACCAGATTGATCGCTACGTAAACGGCGAAATGATAGCTCATGAACGCGACGAGTTCGAGGAGCGGATGCGCGTGCACGCCGAACTGGCCCAGCAGGTGCACCTGCATCGGGATATGCTGCTAGGCATGGAGTATCACTTTATGCAGCAGCTCAAGGAGCAACTGGCACTCAGCGATCAGCACAAAAAGTCGTTTAACCTACCACTGTTTCTAAAGATTGCGGCGGCGGTGTTGCTCGTAGCGGGCCTGGCCGGAGTAGCGTACTACTGGCAGCGTCCCGCCGACCCGGAGCAACTTTTCCTCACGTACTTTGAGGCGTACCCCAATACCCTAACCCAAACCAACCGCAGCGATTCGTCGCCCGGCGAAGCGTCGCCCAGAGATTCGTTGCCCGGCGAGGCGCCGCCCGGCGAAACACCGTCGGACGATGCTTCGGGTGAGGTGGCCGACGCCATGCGTAGCTACGGGGCGGGCAACTTCTCGCAAGCTGCCGTTGCGCTCGATGAGGTGCTGTCGCTCGCAACCATCACTGACGATGAACGCGCGGCGCTGGTATTTTATCGGGGAGTTGCCAACTTGCAACTAGGTAACACCCAGCAGGCCCGCTCCGATCTGACCGAAACTGCTCAGTCAGACACCCTACTGGCCGAACCGGCTACCTGGTACACCGGGCTAAGCTACCTGCGAGAAGGAGACGTAACAGCAGCGAAAGAGATCCTCGATCGGCTGCGCCAGGGGCAGGGCGACTACGCAGCGCGGGCAGCTGAACTCATAGACGACCTGCCGCAGTAGCCGCAGGCTGAATTACTACTATTCAAAAGATGACTATACACAACCAACCCGTAATCATTCTGGGCGCCGGGGGCCTGGGAAAAGCGGCCCTAGATATTTTCCAGTCGAACCAGATAGTGGTCTACTGCTTTCTGGACGACAACGAAAAATTGCACGGCACCGAAATCAACCAGGTGAGTGTGCTGGGGGCTACCGACGACGCTACCTACCTGGCCATGCTGGGTAAAAAGTGCAATGCCTTTGTGGCCATCAACGACCGAAAGGTGCGCCAGAGCTACTTTAAATTGCTTAAGCAACAGTCGGTGATGCCTACCAATGCGCTGCATCAGCAGGCAATTGTTTCTGAAACTGCTCATCTGTCGTACGGCATCTTTGCTAATGCCGGAGTGATCATTGGCAGCTACAGTCGCGTAGACCAGGGGTGCATTTTGCACGCCAACGCGGTAGTCGACTATGAGGTGAAGCTCGGAAAGTTCGTACACCTGGGAGCCGGAAGCGTAGTGCACGCGGGAGCTGAGGTAGAAGACAATGCGTTTATTGGGGCTGGCGCAACCATTGCGGGGCCCCTTAAGGTAGGGAAGGGAGCGCGCGTTGGAGCCGGTTCGGTGGTTATTGAGCCCGTAGCGGCCGGAACTACCGTATTTGGCAACCCAGCCCAGGTGATGGGCTAGCGTGCATACTGATGTAGTAACAACAATCAAACTTACCAGTGACTTTCTCGTATTACTGAGAAGAACATTTAGTAATCACTATTCAACAAATAAAATCATGAGTAAAACCGTAGAAATAACCGACGCTAATTTTGAAGAAGTTATCAAATCCGAACACCCCGTGCTGGTGGATTTCTGGGCCGAATGGTGCGGTCCCTGTAAGATGATCGCCCCGGTAATTGATGAACTCGCCAACGATTACGACGGCAAAGCCGTGGTAGGAAAAGTAGACGTAGACAGCAATCCGGAAGTAGCCGGTAAGTTCGGTATCCGTAGCATTCCTACCCTGCTGGTCTTCAAGGGCGGAGAGATCGTCGACAAGCAGGTAGGCGCCGTTAATAAGGGCACATTGGCGCAGAAGCTAGACGCGCAACTGGCCTAATTAAGTGCTGACATTCAGTTGCTAATACCTTTGAACCATAAATAGTTCTATTTGCCTTTTGATAAGTTCATTCACTCACTTACCTTTGGGGCAACAGTAGCACGAAATTACTATGATCGGTTGCCTTTCTAAAACGAATGAAAAACTTAACGCTGCCCAGCGATGCGCTTGCTGGTTCTGGTGTTGTGGTAGTTTATTCTTTTCGGAGGGCAACGTAGGTCTTGGGCAGTCTGTTTACGAAACGTAAGTAGTCTGCGCACCTTGTTAAAATACGTAGAAGCCCTCCTAATTTTAGGAGGGCTTTTTTTATGAACTACTATCAACATCCTTATGCAAAGTTTCCGCACCGAACTAGAGAACCCGGTCGTTGAGCAAGACATCATCGATCTGGAACAGAAAATTCACCTTTTTCGAGAGGGAAAGGTAGATGAAGACCGCTTTCGTAGCTTGCGCCTGGCGCGGGGCGTTTATGGACAACGACAACCCGGCGTGCAAATGGTTCGGATCAAGATTCCGTTCGGCAAGCTAACCACCCAACAACTCGTGCGCATTGCCGAAGTATCGGATACCTACGCTACCGGAAACCTGCACCTTACCACCCGCCAGGACATTCAACTGCACTACGTGAGCTTAGACCGCACCCCCCAGCTTTGGGCCGAACTGGAGCGTGACGACCTTACCCTACGTGAAGCCTGCGGCAACACCGTGCGTAACATTACCGCCTCGGCCCGGGCCGGCATAGACCCGAACGAACCCTTCGACGTGTCGCCCTACGCCTACGAAATGTTTCGGTACTTCTTGCGAAACCCGGTGTGCCAGGAGATGGGCCGGAAGTTCAAAATTGCCTTTTCGGCCAGCGAGCAAGATTCCGCCTTTACCTTTATCCACGATATCGGAGCCATTCCGCTGGTGCGCACTGTAAACGGTGAGGAGCAGCGAGGGTTCCGCGTGATGATCGGCGGCGGCCTGGGCGCACAACCGCATTTAGCAAAGGTCGCTTACGAATTCTTGCCCGAAGATCAGTTGATTCCGTTTACTGAGGCGGTATTACGGGTGTTTGATCGGCACGGAGAACGCAACAAGCGTGGCAAAGCGCGGATGAAATTTCTGTTGCAATCCATCGGACTGGAGGCTCTGTTGGAACTGGTGCAGCAGGAATGGAACGCGCTTCCGCAAAAAAGTTACCGGGTAGATCAAGCTACGGTAAGTAGCCCGGCGCCTGGTCCCGACGGCTTCGCCGAGCTAGCGGTGTCGGACGCTGAGAAGTACGGGCAGTGGCGAGGCACCAATGTGTTTGAGCAAAAGCAACCCGGCTTTTTCGGCGTATTCATTAAGTTGCCGCTGGGTGATCTGCATTCGTCTGTCGCCCGGAAACTGGCGGCGGTAGTGCAACGGCACGCCGCCAACGACATCCGTATTACCGTGAATCAGGGCTTGTTGCTGAAGTACGTGCGACCGGCGGCCCTACCGCAGCTGTTTGTCGCGCTGGATGAACTGCAACTGGCTAATCCTGGCTTCGACAGCGTGGCCGACATCACCGCCTGCCCCGGCACCGATACCTGTAACCTGGGAATCTCTAACAGCACCGGCATCGCCCAGGCGCTGGAGGAGGTGATTACCCGGGAGTATCCTGACCTGATCAAAAACAACGACCTGAAAATTAAGATCAGCGGTTGCCCCAACTCCTGCGGCCAGCACGGCTTGGCCAGCATCGGCTTCCACGGCAGCTCGATGAAAGATGCGCAGAAGCGGGTGATTCCGGCTTTGCAGGTGCTGCTGGGCGGAGGCGTCGATGGTAACGGCGCGGGGCGCATCGCCAACAAAGTGCTTAAGATTCCGAGCAAACGCGGGCCCCAGGCGCTGCGCGTACTGCTAGACAACTACGACGAGAACCGCCGGGAGGGCGAGTACTACGCCGACTATGTGGAGCGGCAAAACGAGCAAGACAAACACTATTTTTATCATCTGCTCAAGCCGCTTACCAATCTGGAGACAATTGTGCCGAGCGAGTACTTCGACTGGGGGCACACCCAGGAAGACTTTAAGGTAGAAGCGGGGGTAGGGGAGTGCGCCGGGGTAATCATTGACCTGATTGCCACCCTGCTGCACGAAACCGAAGAGAAGTTAGGGTGGGCACAAGAAAACCTAGCCAAAGCAGCGTACGCCGATGCCATCTACCACGCTTACAACGTGCAGGTAGGCGCCGCCAAGGCGCTGCTGTTGTCCGAAGATAAAAAGTCGAATACCCAGATGGATATCATCCGAGCCTTCGATGAGCACTTTGTTACCACCGGAATCTTTCCCATTGAGAATGGATTCGCCCAGCAGGTGCTGCAAATTAATAAGAACGAGCCCACCGAAGCGTTTGCCCGGCAGTACGTAGCCCAAGCGTCTGAGTTTCTAGACCGCGTCCATCAGGCGCGCGACCAACAGCTAACCGCCTTGCCCCAATGATACCAACCACTACTCCCCTCTGCCCCCGGCTCACGCTGGTAGGCGCTGGTCCTGGCGACCCTGACCTGCTCACTATCAAAGGGATGAAAGCCCTGCAACAGGCCAACGTGGTGCTCTACGATGCTCTGGCTAACGACGAACTTTTGGCGTACGTGCCCGGTGCCGCGCCGCGGATTTACGTCGGAAAAAGAGCGGGGCAGCATAAGGTGCCCCAGGAGCAGATCAACCGAATGATTGTGACCTGCGCGTATCGCTACGGCCACGCGGTGCGCCTGAAGGGGGGCGACCCCTACGTGTTCGGGCGGGGGCACGAGGAGCAAGCCTACGCTGAGGCGGCCGGAGTGCCCAGCGAAGTTATCCCAGGAATCAGTAGTGCCTATGCCGTGCCTGCTCTCCAGCGCATTCCGCTGACCAAGCGCGGGGTGAGCGAAAGCTTCTGGGTAATTACCGGCACCACCCGAACCGGCCAGCTGTCTAACGACGTGGCGTTGGCGGCGCAGTCTACCGCTACGGTGATTATTTTGATGGGAATGAACAAGCTGGCGGAGATTCAGTCGGTATTTGTTCAGCAGGGAAAGAGTGCTACTCCGGTGGCCATTATCCAGCACGGCTCGCTGCCGCAGGAGCAGCTAGCGGTAGGCCAAGTGCGTAATCTGGTCGCTACCGCGGTTGAGCGGCAACTTAGCGCTCCGGCAATCATCGTTATCGGAGAAGTTGTTAATGAGCGGATTGGCTTGAAGCTACCCCAAGAACTTCTAAACGCTACGCA
Organism: Tunicatimonas sp.; assembly: GCA_049650865.1. Lineage (GTDB taxonomy): Bacteria > Bacteroidota > Bacteroidia > Cytophagales > Cyclobacteriaceae > Tunicatimonas. The sequence goes on along the minus strand of JBASAY010000234.1, from coordinate 83,573 downwards.
GTACGCCCACGCCTAATTAACCACCCCCATGGACAACTGTATTCCCAATAAACTAGCCATTACCGACTGGCGGAACGAGCGCTTCAACGTGGGCAACCCGCAGGACATAACGCGCCTGAATACCATTTTTAAAGAGATGGCTCCTCCCGAACGTTTGCGGGCGTTTTACTGCAACCAGTCGCTGCGCGATACCAAGGTGCTACTTACCTCGTCGTTCGGCACCACGGCGGTCTTCTTGTTGCACCTGTACTACCGAAATAATATTCAGCAGCCCGTTCATTTTTTAAATACCACCTACCACTTTGAAGAAACCTTGGCGTACCAGGCCGAACTGGCGCGTCTTTTCGATCTCAAAGTTGTTGAACTGCATCCTGAAGAATGGAAAAATAAGTTTACCCGTGAGAACAAACTGTGGGAAACCGACCCCGACCTGTGCTGTTCGGTGAACAAAGTGGAGCCTATGCTCACCGTGAAGAACCAGGCCGACGTATGGGTGTCGGGACTGATGGCGTGGCAGAACGATACCCGGCGCAACCTCGATGTATTTCAGTGGCGCGATGAGGTGCTTAAGTTCTACCCGATCATCGACGTAACCGAAGAGGAAGCGTTGGAATATCTACAACGGTACGACTTGCCCGAGCATCCGCTAAAACCACTGGGCTACGAGTCGATCGGTTGTAAGCACTGCACCTTTAAGGGGCGGGGCCGGGCGGGACGCTGGGCTGGGCAGACTAAAAGTGAGTGCGGGCTGCATAAATAAAAAAGGCGACCCGGGGGCCGCCTTTTGCGTGAGGGTGAAGGGTTGCTACCGTCGGGCAATCTTCTTTACAAATAACCCCTGAGAAGTATACACCCGCAGGGTATACACGCCTACCGGCAGGTGTTGCAAATCCAATTGAACCGTGGCAGACGAAGACTGCTCTGCCTGCTGTACTTCTTTAACCAATCTTCCCTGGCTATTGAAGACGGCTAAGTAAGCAGTTTGCTCGCTACCTACGTATACCTTTACCTGGCCGGTGCTCGGATTGGGATACACCTCTATTTCGTCCCGATCAATCATCTCATCAGTATCAGTAACTACCTCATCGCCAGGGGCGGGTTCTTCCGGATCGTTCGGCTCTTCTTCACCGGGCGTTTCCGTCTGCTTCGGCGGGGCGGCAATTGTTATCGTATTGCTAACTACTAAATTAGAGTTTACCGTAGCACCGATGGCCTGTACGGCGTAGCGGTAGTCACCGGTGTCTAGCGAGGTATTATCCACGAAGCTACTTGCGTCGGCTACCAGCGTGTCTAGCACTACCGTACCTGATCCATCGCCTAGCGAACGCTGAACAACGTAGTGTGTTTCCTGCTTCGATACGTCGGTCCAGCTAATCACTACGGTACTATCCTTCACGGTGGCTACCACCAACGTCGGGTTGAGAAGCAGCGTGCTCACCGATGCGTTGGCGGAGTATGTTGAGGTGCGCGGAAGGTTTTCGGCCTTTACTCGGTACTCATACGGAGAAGCTTCTTCGACCGCTTCGTCTTGGTAGTTGGGAGAGGCGGTGGCGGTTATATTGGCTACTTCGGCAAATGCGCTACCACCGGTGATGCGCCGCTCAATAATAAAGCGACCCGCGTTGTTTCCGGAGTATGTCCACGTGAGTTGTACGGCGCCATCAGCAGCTTCGGCAGCCAGCTCGGTGGGGTTGGTAAGTGAACCGGCGGTAACCGTGTTGCTAGGGGCGGAATTGCTCTTAGTTGCCCGCGCGAGCACGCGATAGGTATAATCGAGTCCTAACTCGGCGGTCGCGTCCAAATAAGTTGTTACGTCAGCCGAAACGGTTGCTAGTTGGCTGAACGATCCGTTTGTGGTGCGCTGGATAATAAAGCCCAGTTCGCCGTTGCTGTTGTCCTGCCAGTTTAGGGTGATCTCGGTAGCACTAGCCACGGTAGCCGTTAACCCACTCGGGGGCGTATAGGTATTCGCCAGCACGGTGTCACTGTATGCTGATTGGTGGGTAGCATTGACGGTTCGTACGCGGTAGAAGAACTCTTTGTCAACCGGTAACGCGGTTTGCTGATATTCTGTGGTATCAACATTAGTGTAACCACCGTTAGCTAAGCTAAAGCTGCTCGTATTATTCTCAGACCGCTCAATCCTGTAACCGGTTTCGTTGTTAGCATGGCTGGTCCACCGTAGTGTGGCGCTGGTTTGGGTGGGGGTGGTTAGTGTAAGGTTTTCCGGAGCGTCAGGCGTTGGTGTTTGGTAGCTCCAGAGGTCTTTCTTGGAAGCAGTTCCGGTGGTCACGTAACCGCCTAATCCTACAAAGGCTTTTCCTCGTATTACAAAAGAAATCGCTCCAATACGATTGTTCTCAGTGGCATCGCCAAATTCATCTACATCGTCATCGGTCGCCTGAGATGTTACTTCTAGGAAGACAGAACTAAAAACAAAAAAGTCAGTTGTCTGGCGCGTCGGTTGTTTGATTCCTAACCCAATGTACGCTTTGTTGTCCAAAACAAAAGCCACTCCGTCTTTCCGGTCATACATAAAATCATTGGTGAAACCTTTGGTATAAGAATCATTACTAGGGTCATATTCGTAGATATTTCTAGTATCGTTTCCGTAGCCACCTGCTATGTATCCTTTACCATTCATAGAAAAAGCCATAGCATCACCTCTGGCACTGAGGATACTATTTCTCTCTGTCCACTGATCAGTTACTGGATCATACTCCCACAGATCGTCTGTCACATTTACATTGGTAGTACTAAAGGCATTAGAAGTATTATATCCAGTGCCTACATAAGCTTTTCCGTTCACCACGAAAGCTACCGCGTTTCGGCGTTCTCCGCCACCGAAAGCAGCTATTGTATCCCAAGAATTAGTCACCGGATCATAGCTATAGAAATCATCGAACAAGGTGGTGCCGCTTCGGCCAGTACCCACGTATCCTTTGCCATTCAGCGTGAAAGCCACGGCTTGCTTTCTCTTATTCCCTGGAAAATCAGCAATTTGCGTCCAAGTTTTAGTAGCGGGAACGTACTTCCAGAAGTCAGTCCGCGTAGTAATCCCCTCATCACCCGTGCCAATATAAGCAGTATCACCGATGACGAAGCTCACGGCATGGTTACGAGCGGCAAACCCAGTAGGAGGGTTTAAGCCGCTTATATCGTCGTTAGAGAACCACTGCTCCTGGGCAGGGGCTACCAGCCAGATAAATTGAAGGACTAGATAAATTGTAAGTTTACGCATATCAGTATTCTTAAGGTAATTTGATACTGAATGTACTGCGTACTATAGCGGTTACAAAGCGCATTGGCTAATGCAAAGCACGCTTGTAATAATTACAACTTAATAAGAATAGTTATAACTTTATTCCGAATGTGCAACAGCTTGTTGAATGTCGGTCTGTATATCAGATACGTGTTCCAGTCCGAGCGAAATGCGGATAAGTCCTGGAGTGATGCCTACGGCGGTTTGCTCTTCGGGACTGAGTTTGGAGTGGGTGGTGGAGGCGGGGTGGGTAACGGTGGTACGGGTATCGCCCAAGTTGGCGGTTAATGACAGCATTTGTAGGGCATCCAGGAACCGCTTTGCTCGTTCTAGCCCTCCTTGTAGCTCGAAGGTAAGTAGTCCGCCGCCGCTGCGCATTTGCTTTTTGGCAAGCTTGTGCTGCGGATGGGAGGGAAGGAACGGATACTTGACCCAATTTACTTCGGGTTGCTGCTCCAGAAATTCAGCCAGGGCCAGGGCGTTTTGGCAGTGTCGTTCCATACGCACCGCCAGCGTTTCTAAGCTCTTAGACAAAATCCAACCGTTGAAGGGCGATAGGGCCGGGCCAGTATGACGCGCCAAAAAGCGTACCTCTTTAATTAAGTCCTGCCGACCTAGTACCGCGCCGCCAATGGTGCGGCCCTGTCCATCGATGAACTTAGTGGCCGAATGAGTGATCAGGTCCGCCCCGTAGTTGATTGGGTTCTGCACGTAAGGGGTAGCGAAGCAGTTGTCTACGTTATAAATAAGACCGTGCTGAGCGGCTAAGTTGCCAATTATCTCCAGGTCGATCAGGTCTAGTCCCGGATTAGAGGGGGTTTCTACGAAGATCATCCGGGTATTTTCCTGGATACAGCCTTTCCACTCCTCAACGGGGGCGGTAATGTCTACGTACGAGTGGGTGATCCCCCAGCGGGGCAGCAGTTTGGTAAGAATTTGGTGCGTGGAGCCAAAAAGCGAACGGGAGGCTAATACGTGGTCGCCACTTTGCACAAAAGAAGCGATGCTCAGGAACATGGCGGCCATGCCTGAGGCGGTAGCCACTCCGTCTTCGGTGCCCTCGAGCAGACAAAGCTTCTCGATGAACTCGTTGTTGTTGGGGTTAGAGAAGCGGGTATAGATATTACCGGGTGCCTCGTCGGCGAACAAAGCGCGGGCCTGCTCCGCGTCATCGAATACGAAGCTGGAGGTGGCAAAGATGGGCGTGCTGTGCTCACGGTGCTGGCTGCGTTCGGTTTGGGTGCGAACGGCGTTGGTCTCGAAGTGGCGTTTATCTTCCAAAGGGGGCGTAATTAGACAACGCGAAAGGTAGCTAGAAATCGTCGTATGCCCAAGGGTTCATAAGACGCAAATCTGGCACTGAGGACTGTTCAGTTTTCCGGACGCACAATGTACAAATCGAACCCCCCTCTTCCTTCGGGGCGATCAGAGGAAAATATCATCAGATCAAAACCAAGAGTCTCAAATTGCACCGGTCGATACTCATTGAATGCGGAGTTTATACTTTCTCCAAAGTTCACCGGGGTAGTCCATACACCATTCACAAAGCGAGCGTACCACAGATCGAATCCTCCGTAGCCGCCGGGACGGTTAGAGGAAAACACCATGAGATCGTCTTTGACAAAAGGACACTTGTCGTCGTAGGAGCTCGACAGCACAGTTATTTTTTCGATCTGTTCCACCTCACCCGCCGTCAGGACTTGAGCGGAAACCTTAGAACGGTAGGTGGCAGACAAAATGTTAAACACCGTATCTTCTCGATTGCTACAAAAAATCAATTCACGGGGATCGCTGCTTTGCGTGGGATATAGGTTGTCGCCAGCATCATTGATGTTGGCTACCGTTATCGGATCTGCTATTTGCCGGTCAGCATAGTTCCAGCGCGTGATATCAACAAATTTGATCTTGTCGTAGCCTTCTTCTTCCGAAGAGTACATGAACAGAATGTCATCCTCTATGTGATAGGAATAAGGTCCGTATTCATTACCGTCGGTGTTAACTTTCTGAAAAAATGAGTCAGGAAAAATTCGGGAGACGTCGTTGGTGGGAATAGTTACGTTTAGCTTGTCGTCTTTTTCGTGATAGGAGAACTCCAAAAGTCCTTCGACAAAGTCAAAATTCCTGCTGGCCCCACTCCGATCTGAGGAATAAATGATATCCATCCGATCGCCTGGATAAGGTAGATTTGAATTATAATCATTAAACGATGAGTTTAGTCCCTGGAGATTGATGGGTTTGTCTGTCACCACAATATCATAATCAAAATCGTAATCAGAATTATTGGGCTCACTGGTTTCGCACCCTGTCATTATGATTATCAGGAGCATCAGAAATGAAATAGACCTCATAATTGGTTAAGTTTGCAATTACACATCGGGAGAAAAACAGTTGCCTCAAAAGCTTGAGCGCCCGTGTTAACGAGCAATTGTGTAGCTGTAGCTAATCTCAGCCACCTTCTCTACCATCTTCGCTACCGAGCAGTACTGCTCTACCGATAGTTCTACCGCCCGCTTCACCTTTTGCTCGTTTAAGTTGCCGAACAAGTCGTAGTGCAGGTGAATTTTGGTGAACAGCGAGGGCACTTTATCTACTTCACGCTCGCCGTCTACCGTAACTTTTATATCTTCCAGGGGTTGCCGCTGCTTGCGCAAGATGCTGATGATATCAATGGCTGAGCAACTGCCGATGCCCGCCAGCAGCAACTGCATGGGGCGCATTCCGGCCTCGTGTCCGCCCACCGCCGAGGCAGCGTCGAGCACCACCGTGTGCCCGGCTTCATTGGCCGCTTCCATACGGAAGTCCTGATCAATTCGCTGAACTTTAATTTGCATCCGAGTAAGAATGATTAATTTTGGGTGATAACGCAAAAAGTACCCGCAAGTTAAACCATTACCGCACAACCATGAAAGAGATTACCGTAGAAGAGCTAAAGGCCATGCAAGAACGGGGCGAGTCGTTTCAACTCATCGACGTTCGTGAACCGCACGAGTACGAAGAAGCTAACCTCGGGGCTACCCTTATTCCCCTCGGCGAGGTGAAGGACCAGGTAGATAAGATCGACCGCGACAAGCCCGTGGTGGTGCACTGCCGCAGTGGGAAGCGCAGCGCCCAGGCAATCCAGTACCTGGAACAACAGGGGTTCGATAACCTTCATAACCTAGCGGGGGGAATTCTAGCCTACCAGGGGGCGGAGTAGTTATTCGTCCGGCGCAGTGGGCAGAAGCAATTCGGAAGGGGGCAGCCCCGCCGGGGAATTACTGTTTGGTAAACTGCCATTCGGGGAACTACCGTTCGGAGAATTGCCATTCGGGGAACTACCGTTCGGGGAATTGCCATTCTGGGACTGATACGTGTTGTCTGCTTGTTTGGACTCATCCTCCCCTGCGCTTGTCACCGGTTTATCGCTGGGCTCTTCGGGCGATTTCTTACGCCAGCGAAGGGCTCTATTTCGGGTTTCGTTGAGCAGTTCGCTCACCTTATCAAAACTCTCTACGTACTGCAAGCTAATACCCTGACTGGTGAGGTTATTGTTAACCTGCCCGATGGCCTGGGTAAGGGTGTTGGCGTTGCTGCGGTTATACATCTTAATACGGTACTTACCGTCGGGAGTAAGTAGGTACTCAACCGTAACGTCGCCAATGACACTGGCGGTACTGGCTTGGTTGTTCACGTCGGTGAAGCCTCCGTCGCGCGTTACCCGCAACCGCCCGTCGAACAGCGAGTAAGATAAACGAACCTGAAATGTATTGAAGCGGTCGTCATCGAAGGTACCCAGGTTAACATCTATCTCCAGGTTTTCGTCTACCTGACTCAGCCAGTAGCTAAACTGGTTAGAGAGCAGTTCGCTCACACTGCCGCTCACCGCGCTGCTACCGTCGAAGGAACCTCGCTCAGAAAAGCGTCGCAGCACAATCAGGCTAAACACCTGCCGCTTCAGTTCTTCGGGGTCCAGGGTGGCGCTGTTCTCCAGGGTTTCTACCGCGGTAAGTAGGTTGGTGTTGTTTCTGGGGTACTCATTAATGTCAATATCAAAGTCTATCTGCGGAGCCATTAGATCGCCGGTGATGTCGAGGAGCACCTGGGCCTTGTAGTTCCGGCGCACCTCGTCGCTTTCGCGGGCCTGCTCATCGAGCACCAGGGGAGCCAGCGAGGCCAGTTGGTCGTAAGTTGCCTGAATGTTGAGCCGGGCACCGTAGGGGTCGCCCTGCCATGAGATGTTGCTGCCGGGCTGGATGGCAAACTCCTTATTGATTACGTTGTAGAGCGTGAAGTTGTAGCCTCCCTGCTGTAGCGTAAGGTCGCCGAACATGCTGAACTCACCGGCCGAGCTGATCAGCATCTGCAGCTGCCCAGCGCCCCGCCCGCGGATGATATCGCCCGTTTTGGCATCAAAGATAATTTCTCCGTAAGCATCGGGAGTTACCTCAATATCCAAATCTAACGTGAGGCCAGTCAAATCGGCCTTTCCTACTTTGTCGTTAATGGTCAGGGTCGTATCCGTGTAGTCCACAAACCGGATAAATTCCGACTGTTCTACTCCGCCCACTCCCCCGATGGGAATATAAAAACGGGTTCCTTTATCAGTTTTAGCGCGGGCAGCAATGGTTAGGTTATTAAGAGCGCCCCGCAGCGAAACGGTGCCGGTAGCGTAGGCATTTCCGTAAAATAGGTCGTTGTCTTTTAGCGAGGTGTTCAGCACGGTAACGTTGCTCAGGGTGCCCTCAAGGTTAAGGGCAAACTGTGAAAACTGCTGGTGGGCTATTTCCCCACTAAACACAGCCCGCTGGTTGCGGTCGTCTAACAGCGTTAGTGTCCTAATGCCAATGGCGCTGTCGTCGAAAAAGATTCCGCCGTCTACTTGGTACTGCGTGTTCAGGTAGTTTATCTTGAGGTGGCCATCGGCAATTACTCCTTCTCCCCGCAGCACGGGGGCATTTAGGGTACCCATAATGCTAAACTCGCCGCTCACAAGCCCCCTGATCTCCGAAAAATAATCTTCCACAAAGGGTTCAACAATATCAATGTTAGCCTTCTGGAAGGTAGCGAGCAATTGTAGTTGCCCGGAGTCTATCGGATTGTAGGTGCCGCCGAGCGTGACAATCCGTTGGCGATCTCGATCTACCATCAGGTTAACGTCCATAAGCCCCTCGCCCCCGTCCCAGTTTACCAAGCTCACAATGTCGCCTACCTCGAACCCCTCGATGGCGAACTGCGTCACCGACAGTTCACTATTTAGGGCCAGGTGGTTGGCCGTGTCGACGCTACCAACAAAAGCATTTCGAATATCCGCGTAGCCGTTTACCTCGCCCTGGTAGTCTTTCTTAAGAATTGGGCTTAGGTTGTTCACCTGAAAGTGGTCGACGCGCAGTGTAAACAGCTGCTCCGTATCGGGAGATAAAGCTCCCACCAGCGCGACCGACTGCCTTTTCTCGCCGGAAGAGGGTTGATAGAGTTGAAAATCGGAGAACTGCACTTCGCCGTTTGAAAGCAGCACCCGATTGTTGTCAGAAAAGTACCAGCGGTCGTTTAGCACCGACAGTTCAGACGGGTTCAGGTGGATAAAGGTGCTATCTTCTAAAAAGGTGAGCTCGCCGCTCAGGTTTGCGTAGTTGCTCGTGCCCCGCTGCTTGATGCGTTGCTGGAAATCGATATGATCGTCGGCCCATACGGCGTCAAGCGTCAGATCACGCATCTGCGCGTTCAACCCTTCACTGGCGAAGTCTTGGCGCTCCGAGTGGAAGTAAGCCGACGCCAGCACATCGGTGCTGTCGACGATCTTAGAGGTGGTGATATCGATGTCGTTGTCGTAGAATAAATGATCTTGGTAGCGCAGGGTATCGATGTGCGATTGCAGACTAAAAATGCTGGTATAGCCGCCGGTGAAACGGCCGCTAGCGTGCACGTTGGGAGACAGAGCAATCTGCGGCACGAACAGGTTGAGCAAGGGATTAACGTCCTTAAGTGCTATGTCGTAATCAATCTCGTAGCGCTGCTGCTGGTCAGATTCTTCCTGCTCCGCTTGTTCGTTGGCGTAGTAGCGGGCGAGCTGCTCCTTATCGTTTTTAAAGATGAGTTGGTACTCACTGATCAGCTCGGGCACTTCATCGAGCAGGGTAGTAAACTGAAAGTCACCTTCTAAACTAGCGTTGATCCGCTCAGTGCCCAGGGCAAAGGAGCGGTGCTGATTCTCGCCCAAGCGGGATTTAAACCACAGTGTGTCAATGGCCAACTGCCGTTCGTCGTACGATACCGACAAATCCTCGAACCGAGCGTCGCCTACCAGGTCATCTACCTTAAACCCCTGGGTATTGGCATCCAGACTGGTGCTGATGAAGACTCTATCTTGGGTTAGGTTGAGCGCGTGCAAAAGGGCAGTATCTAACCGAGCCTGAATCTTAATGGCCTCCCTTCCGTCGCGCAAATCTACTGTGCCACTACCGTTAAATCGTAGGTTGGGGTCCGCTATTCCCAACTGTCCTTCGAAAAACGATTTGGCCAGTCTGGCATCGGTATTAATGTTTTGGTAACGATATTTATTAAGGTCTAAGTAGTCGAAACTAGCCTTTAGGTCAAAATGAGCGTCCTCAAGAGTAACCCCGCTACCGGCCACAAATCCTTTGAAGCTAGTTTTGTGAAGCAGGTCGGGCCGCTGGGTGAGCGTACCGAGGTCGAAGTCAGTGAGCGCCAAATTACCCGAGTAAACCGGTAGGTCTTCCAGCTTAAGGTTGATATCCGACTTAACGTCACCCAGTTTGGTTTGGAAGAAGCCGTTCGCGACAAAATCGTTCGGAAACCCCAAAAACTGGGTATTAAAGGTGACTCGACCAAACTTAAGCGCATTTTGGTAGGCCGACTCGTTGTTCACGTACTGTCGGACGTCCTGGGGCTGCACCACCGAGTTCTTCAGTTCTAGGTCGACGAACGTTTCTTTTACCGCGGGCAAGCCCGCGAAACTAACTACCCCGGTAAGGCGACTACTGCGGCCGAAGTACAGCTCCAGGTTGCGTACCGAGAAGTCGCTTACCTCGCCCGAAAAGTCGCCGGTGGCGGTAAACACATCCCGGTAGGGGCGCAGCGTAGGGGCAAACAGCGCCAGGTCGCGCGTGTCTAGCTTGGTATCCCGAATACGGGCTTTGATGGTCACGCTATCGTTAAAGTAGCCCAGGCTGTTCTTACTGTCGTAGTGGAGAACCACCGAATCGCGCAGCACCGATTCGCCCGCGTGCATCTCGAAGTTCTCGAAGGCCATCGTCCGGTCACTAAACCAGTACTTGCCCCGGAAGTTGTGCACTTTCAGATCGTGCACTGCTTGGTAACCGCTCATCTGCTGAATGTCCACCTCCAAGGTGTCGGCCACCACCCGTAGGTTTCGAGCGTCGGCGTAAATACTGTCGAGGCTGAAGTGGTTGTAGTCGAAGCGATCGGTAAGGATGTCGCTACCCTGGTCGTAGTAACTAAACCGAACGTTGTTCAGAGACACCTGCTCGATGTTGAACTGCGCGTAGCGTTTACTCGGCGACTTGTTCTTCTTGCGGGTGAGCTCCCGCACCTGATTGATAAATGCCGTCACGTTAAGGGTGCTAGTGGCGGTATCCTTGATCAGATACACCGCTCCGTTGTTAAGCTCAGCCTCGTCGATGTAGATGTTGCCGTTGTCCCAGCCGGTGCGTATGTCGAAGTCTACCACCAGTCGGTCTACCAGAATCATCGGACACTGCTCTTGGTCGTAGATGGCGATACTATCAAACACCGCAACGTCGAACCACTTGATGTTGACCCGCTCGATGGAGGTAGGAAATCCGGTTTTATTGGAGATTATGTGGCTGATACGCTGCAGCACGCGGGTTTGCACGTAGGGAATCTGCACCACCGTCACCAACGACAGCAGGAGCACAAAAAGCGTCACGACCAGCCACAAAACTGTCTTGACAATCTTCTTGTTGATACCTTGCGCTTTGCTACGTTCTTTCTTCAATTCTTTTGCGAATGAGTACCCGCATCATGCCTACTGCGTCTGTCGTCATTTTAGCCATCGAGTCGTCGTGTGACGAGACCTCAGCGGCGGTCATTAAGAACGGCCGGATGCTGAGCAACATTGTTGCTACCCAGTCGGTTCACGAGCACTACGGGGGCGTGGTACCCGAGTTGGCCTCACGGGCGCACCAGCAGCACCTGGTTCCGGTGGTTGATCAGGCACTGCGTGAGGCAAATATAACAAAAACTATGCTCAGCGCGGTGGCCTACACCCGGGGGCCGGGCCTATTGGGAGCGCTTTTGGTAGGAAGTTCGTTCGCCAAGTCACTCGCCTGGGCGCTATCGGTTCCGTTAATCAGCGTGAACCACATGCGGGCGCACGTGCTGGCGCACTTTATCGACCCGCCTTACCCCACGTTTCCCTTTTTGTGCCTTACCGTAAGCGGGGGGCACACGCAACTGCTGCGGATAGATGACTACCTGAGTATGCACGTGCTGGGACAAACGCAAGACGATGCGGTGGGTGAAGCCTTCGACAAATCAGCGAAGCTATTAGGCTTGCCCTACCCGGGTGGGCCGCATATCGACCGCTGGGCCCAACGGGGTAACCCCGAAGCATTTACCTTCGCTGAAACGCAGATGCCCGCGCTCGACTTTTCGTTTAGCGGCATAAAAACCAGCTTTCTTAACTTTCTGAATCAGCGCAAGCAGCGCGATCCCAACTTTGTGGAAGATAACTTAGCGGACATTTGCGCAAGCGTGCAGCGGGCGCTCATCGACATGCTACTGCACAAAGTAATCCTGGCCGTTGAGCAGACGGGAATCCGGCAGGTAGCTATCGCCGGGGGAGTGTCAGCGAACACCGGACTGCGAAGCGCCCTGGAAGAGATGGCCAAACAACGGGGCTGGACGACCTACGTTCCCCAATTCGAGTACTGTACTGACAACGCGGCAATGATTGCAATCGCTGCGCACTACCAGTATCAGGCGCAAGACTTTAGTAACTTGCGAACGAGTCCGAACCCGCGGTTGAAGATCGAGTAAGTACGTACAAGTTCTTACCCCCGCTCGCCGCTGTTTTGGCCCGATGTCGGAATTTTCTACCTTACCCACGTACCACCCATCCTCTTATGAAACTATTGCCTCCGCTAGCGCTAACTACGCTGCTGTTTGCCGCTTGCTCAGTGAGTGAACCTGCCGCTGATCAGCGCGCTGATCAGAACCTTCCAAATATCGTATTTATCCTAGCGGACGATATGGGCTACGGTGATGCGGGCTGCTATAACCCAAAGGCCCAAACGGCCACGCCCCACCTTGATCGCCTGGCAGCGCAGGGGGTTCGCTTCACCGACGCGCACGCTTCGGGTCCGTGGTGTGTGCCTTCGCGTTACGGTTTGCTTACCGGGCAGTATCCCATCCGTACTTCGCTCGACTGGCAGAAGCGGGCCCTGATCGATTCGTCGCAACTTACCCTGGCGTCTCTGCTACAGCGCAACGGGTACCGCACCGCCTGCGTGGGCAAATGGCATTTGGGTTTTGACGGAGTGGACAACTGGAGTACGTTTGATGGTGAGCAGCGGCTATCGGGGGGACCGGTAGACCGGGGCTTCGACTCATTCTTTGGAATGTACGCTTCGTTGGATATTCCTCCTTACTTTTACATCGAGGGCGACCGGCCGCTAACCCCACCCACCGACACGGTGGCCGCCCACCAGAGTGACGATGCCACTACCCCCATCTCGGGAGCGTTCTGGCGGGCGGGCAACATTGCGCCCGGCTTCGAGTTCGCTGAGGTGCTTCCTACCTTCGCGCAGCGGGCCGTCGGGTTCGTCAACGACCAGGCGAATACGGACCAGCCGCTTTTCCTTTACGTAGCCCTTACCGCCCCGCATACTCCCTGGGTGCCTACCGAAGATTTTGCGGGTGAGAGTACGGTGGGCGCGTACGGTGACTTCGTGATGCAGGTAGACGATGTGCTGGGCCAACTGCTGGAAGTGCTGGAAGCCACGGGGCAGCGCGACAATACGCTGGTGATCTTCGCTAGTGACAACGGGCCGGTGTGGTTCGAGGAAGACGTGGAGAAATATAATCACCGCTCGACGGCCTACCTGCGGGGTATGAAGGTCGACGACTGGGAAGGCGGGCACCGGGTGCCGTTTGTAGCCCGCTGGCCCGGTCGGATTCCGGCGGGTACGGTGCGCAACGACCTGCTGGGGTTCACCGACGTGCTGGCTACCATGGCGGCGGTGGTCGGCGACTCGCTGCCCGAAGCTAATACGCTAGATAGCTACAACCTGCTTCCGGCCTTCCGGGGCGATTCGCTAGAAACTTTTATTCGGCAAGAACTAATTATTGGCGAAGATGTGGTGCGGCAGAACCAGTGGAAGTTAATTGCTGGGAGTGGTGAAGGCGTGCTAAGTCGGGTTTACGGACGGGGAGTAGACGAAGCGCCGACGAACCCCCCGAACGAGCTGTACAATTTAGCGAACGACCTGAACGAAACGACCAATCTGTACGAAACGATGCCCGACAAAGGAGAAGAATTAGCCGCACTGCTTCGGAAGGGGCAGCGGCACCCCTCAAACCAGAAGGTGCTTCCCTAAATATGTCTTACGACAGCACCGCGTACCTCTTTTCTAACTGCTCTAATACCTTGTCGAGGGGATACTTTTCGTTGGATAAGTAGTGCGTCGCTAGTCCGTCGATGGTAGCGTAGAGCAGCAGCGCTTCGGCAACCGAGTTTTGGTAACCCATCTGCCGCAGTTGCAGCGATAGCTCCGAGATAAGGTAGTTATTGAATGCCTCAAACTGCTCAGACAGCAGGGTGGTAAGGTGGCGCTGGGTGCGCACAATGTGCAGCAGCCGCCAGTGGTTCTGCTTACGGGCGATTACCGAGAAGATGGTGCGCAGCAGCGTGAGCAGGTCGTCGTGCGACTGCCGGGTAAGGTCTAGCGAGCGCTTTAGATCGTCGATGCCTTCTTGCACAATTGTTTCCAGCAGCTGTTCTTTGCTGGCGAAGTAGTTGTACAGGAGCCCCAGCGACATAGAAGCGTGCTTGGCAATATCGCGAATAGAAGTTTTGTCGTAGCCATTTTCGCTAAAGAGCTGCAGGGCACTTTCGACGATGCGGCGTTTGCGGTCTTGGGTGTTCATAGCTAAAACGCTTCCGAAATATTGATATAAAAGTTGTTGGTGCCCCTTCCAAAAGCGGCGTCTATCCGGATGTTGAGGTTTTCTTCGGGAATCAGCGTGTAACGCAAACCTACCCCACCCGAAGGCTTTAGGTTTGGAATGTTGAACCCCTGAAAATCTTCGACCACGTCGCCCACTGCCACAAAACCAACTGCTCCCAACTCCTTCCAAATGTGGATCCGGTACTCCGTCTGCATGGCCACCAGCAGGTTGTCGAGGTAGCGCCCCTCGTAGTAACCGCGCATAATCATGTCTCCGCCCAGCGGTGCTAACTCAGTAAAAGGAATGTCGCCGAAGGCAAAGTAGCCGTACACCTGCGAGGCGATGATGTCGCGGCGGTTCTTAAAGGGCTTAAGGTAGTTTCGCACGTCGAGCACGCCCACCCGGTAGTTAAAGTCGCTGCCCAATGCCTTCTGGTGAAAGCGCTGGCGAAACTCAGCCAAAAAACCCGAGGTAGTACTTAGCACGTTGTCGCGGTTGTCGAACATCAGTCCTACGTCCCAGCCCACCGCCTGGTTGTCGCGGACGCCTACCGGATTATCAGCCTCCAGTAAGCCGTCGGCGAGTGTTTCTAGGTTGTAGGTAAGCGCGTAGCGGAAGCCTAGCCCGGCATAGAGCTTGTCCCATACGTTGCGGTAGGTAAGGTGCTCGATGCTGAACAGGGTTGAGGAAAAAAGCTCTTCGTTTTCTACCGGGGTGTTGTTGCCAATGCCGTAGTAAAGCCGAGGAAACTGAATGTAAGCCACCTCACCGCGCTGGATATAGTTTTCGTTGTACGAAAAGATGGTGTATTCGGGGGAAGCGAACAGTTGGTTGTTCAGGGTGTACCGAACCGCAAACGAGACAAACGACGTGCGCGTCGACTCCAGGGCGCGCCGCGACTCAAACAGCACCTTGCCTCCTACTCCAAATTGCCAACTGGTTTCGGGGGCGTAGGCCACCACCGGGGCCACCACCCACTGAATAGGGTGTTCGTTTCCCCGAAGGGGGATCTCACCGGAGAAAAAATCTACTACACGGTCGGCCAAGCCCATTACGCCCTCTTCCTCTTCCGACTCCTGCGAGTAAGCAACCCCGTTAAGTAAGATTAGAAAATTAATCAACCAGAAAAATCGCTTCATAGGGGCATCACGAGTAAACAGTAACTAGCTTCAACGGCATCTAACGGGAAAAGGATATGCCGACCAACCGCGCGGCGCTGCGGTAGAAAAGATTACTGATCAAACTCAAAGTATTCTTCCTCCAGTTCTACCTGGTACGCGGCCTTGCGCCCCTTATTCTTAAAAATAGCGCGTCGCTCCTGCTTCTCCTCCTTAAGGTTCTCCTTTAGCGCCAGTTTTGCCTTCTCAAAATCGTAGGCAACTTTGTAATCAGCCACCGGCCCCCGGGCGGTAAGGAAGAGCTGCATTGGCTTGGCATCGTCGGGAGCGATCTCGCCGAAGCTTTTCTTCCGTTGCTGCGCACGCTCACGGGCCCGCCTACTGCGCAGGTGCACGTCGCGCAGGGGCATCGCAAAGCGATAGTCCAGCACGTTACTAAAGGTATGCGTACCCTCTACGGTGATAGACGATACGTTATTATGCACTTCCATCGGCGGAATGTAGACCCGCTCGTTGGCGATGCGGATGCGGTTGCTCAGGGGGCCGAACCGCAGCTGCGACAGGTGTTCGTCGTCTACGAAGCGGCTTATTTCTTGAATAGGCGCAAAATTGTTCAGTTCCCCGTCAACGATACGGGTGTCGGCGGTAACCAGCAACGAGGGGTAATGCAGGCGCAGCGCCCGGTCGAAGTTCATCACCCAGTCAACCTTAGAAAAAAGGCTGCCCTTCAGGTGGCGCGCCGTCAGGAAGTCCTGCTGAAAGTCTTCAAAGATGTAAAACAGGCTGTCGGCATGGATACCCTCGAAGCGACTAGTGGCCCGGACCTGAACCGCCTGCGCTTGTTGCGCGTGTACGGTTCCGCTGGCCGACGCCTTGCCTCCGGCTGCCTGCACCGATAAGCTACGGATGTGCGCCACCTGCTGGTCCACGCTCAACCGGCTACGCAGTTGCGTGCCCCGAAACCGGCGGAACTTCAGACGGTCTACCCGGCAGTTGAAGTTTACCGCCAGGCGGGGGTCCAGGTGAAATCGGTAGGGCTTCGCCTCGGTGGCCTCTCCGCCCCCCGGTTCGTCCATCGTGCCAGACAGGAGTTCGTCAAGATCGACCAGTGAGGAGTGCAGGTCGGCATCTACCTTGAGCGGCTGCGTAGGACTTAACGCGTAGGCGATGGCGTTGCGAAAGAAGCCGTTTAGGGCAAAGTGGCTGTGACCGACGTAGCCCGAGAAGTCGCTGATGGCCACGTCGTTGTCCTGAAACGTGAAGTTGCCGTTTAACCCCCGGAAGGGAAGGGGATACTTGGCCAGTTGCACGTGGAAGTTGTGCAGCGTGAGCGAGCCGGAGCTGCGGGTGCGCTGCCGCCGGGCCAGTTGGGTGCTGCGCATATCTTGCAGGCGCCCGGCCAGGGTAACGTCTGCCGCAATGTTTCCGCGGGCGGTACGCACGTCGGCGAATGGGTAGAAGCTGAGCACCGACTGCGCATCAATGTCGGTTTGCACCCGGGCTTCCAGGTAGTAATCTCGGAAGTTGCGCACCAGCAAACGGCCGCCGATGGGTTTGCCGTCTAGGGTAGCCGCCACGTCTTGCAGCGATAGCTCGGAGGTGGCTAGGTTCTGCTGCGCTCCGTTGGTAAAGTGCCCCGTGAGGCGCAACTGCCGGAGTTGCTTCTGGTACTCGGGGTGGTACAGGGAGGCGTTCTGGCACCCGAAGCGCACGTCGACGCGGGGGCGGGGCAATTGCCCGATCACCGTTCCCTTAAAGTAAACCTCTCCGGTGCTCCGGTAAGCAAGCAGTGGTTTTGTAATTGAACTGGGAAGCAACGACAGCAAGGTTTGTACATCGGTGTTCTGTCCGCCCACCGCCAGATTAAGCGAAGTGCCCTGCGCTTGGTCCAGGTGGCCACTCACTGAGAACTCTCCGTCGGCAATATGCAGCAACGAAGGCATGATCTGCCAGTGCCGCTGCTGGTCGTTATAGGACAGGCGACTGTCTATCTGCATCTCCTTTTGCGCGAAGTAGGTGGCCTCGCCCACCCGGATGCCCCGGCTCAGTACCTCCCCCCGCAGCTGAACGTCGTACTGAGCACCCTGGGCCTCCAGAACGGCCTCAGCCGACTGGGTAACCAGTTCGGTGTGGTGTTGTATCGGATCATCGGCGTAGCTAATCTGTATCTGATCTAGGACAATGGTTTGTAAGCGAAACGCCAGCGGTGAACGGGACGTGCTGGGCTCGTCTTGTTTGCTTTTCGGGCGGAAGATTGTGTAGTTACGACGCCCTTCCGCGTCTACGTGCAGGTATATCTCTCCGTCGGATAAGGCGATGCGATCAATAACGTAGTCGCCCTGTAGCAGTGCCCAAAGATCGAACGAAAGCTTAATGCGCGCTACGTCGGCCAGGGGCGGGGCGTCGGGGTGCCCGGCAATTTGCACCTCCTCGAGGGCTACCGATACCCGGGGGAAGCTAGATAAAAACGTTAAAGATAGGTGTTGCGCTTGTACCGGAACGCTAAGGTAGCGGTTTGCTTCTTGCACAAACCGCTGCAGAATATGGTCTTGGTAGTAGTACCCTACACTAAGCACTCCGCCTACGGCAATAACGAGTAGCCACGCCGCAAACGTTAGTAGTTTCTTGATCATATACAGTAGTCAACGCCCCAAACCGGGCGAATATGATACCTATCCTTCAAGAAGCGTTAGGTTTAATTGAGGAGAAAAGTACGTTGGGGGTTGTTAGTCAAAAATTGAAGATTTACTTTTCTGGTATTTGGCAAATGTCTAAAGAATATTACCTTTGCAGCACGTTTTTGTTTCGAGGCGCCCCCATTAGTTTTAGTGCGGCGCTAAGAATTAAATCGGGTTCTTAGCTCAGTTGGTTCAGAGCACTTGGTTTACACCCAAGGGGTCATAGGTTCGAGTCCTATAGGACCCACTTTCGTTTTAGCACGCCTTCTTCAGTAGGGCGTGCTTTTTACTTTTTACCGGAGGTGGCAGCTTACTTCTTTTCAGCTTTTTTCCTCCGAGCGCTGATCCCCTTCCTTTTCTTACATACCTGCTTTTTGGGGGCAATCAACGTTTCAAAATACCTTCCTTCTTAGCTTTTTTGTCGCGCCTGGCACCCCTCGTTCTTTAGAAGGGGTGCCAAATTTACGCTCAAGCCATATTGTTCATGGGTTACATTCCCTCGGTACTTCGTCAGTGGTATTACGTTTTTACGCTAGTCGGTCTGCTAATTGGCCAGCGGGTAGAAGCGGCATCGAAGTATGCCTTCGAAGAACACGCCCCGCCCCGGTTAGCGCGCAGCGAACAGACGCAAACCATCACCACTATTTGGGAAGAGGATTTTGAGTCTTCAGCCGGTGGTGATGTCACCGATACCGGCCCCACAGCCTGGTCAATCACTAGTAGTAGTTCCAATAACACAGGAGTAGAAGCAATATCAGCAACCGCGAAGATACTAGCTTCTAAGAATGATGTGGCCGTTTGGACATCTCAATCCATCGATATCAGTGCGCATTCAAACGTGAAGATTGCCGTAGACTTATCGAGCACCGGAGGGCTAGAGGACGACGATTACCTCCAGGTATACTACCAGCTAGACAGTGACCCCCAGGAGATTCCATTGCTCAACGGACGCTGGTTCGGCAGCGTAGGTCCTACTACCGCCATGATTGGCGATTTGAATGGAAGCAGTGTCCGCATAATTGTGAAGTTCAGAACCGATGATGCCGCTGAAGAGTACGCGGTTGACAACGTACGCGTTTTTACCGAACCCAGCGGACGGTACTCCATAATCGATGGCAATTGGAATGATGGAAGCACTTGGTCGTATACAGCTGCTGGAGCTGCCTGCGGTTGCATTCCTGATCTACTAAGCGACACCTACACCGACGGACGCACGGTGAGCATCAACCAGCACGGTAACACCCGTAGCCTAACCGTAAACAGCGGGGGCACGGTTCGCTGGATATCTCCTGGCGGCAAGAATCTTAGGTTGTGGGGAAATGCCCGATTAGACGTCGAACTTGGAGGTGTAATTACCAAGGGGGCAAGTGACAACGCCTACTTGTCGTTCAATCAATGGAACTACCGCCTGACGCACAGTCCCAACCAAACGCCCGCAGCTTTAGGTTATCCTGGGGTAAACGTAGTAGTCAATGTGGATCAACCCACGTCTTTTCTAATCTCTGAGATTCAGATAAATGCCGCTGGTGATTTTGCAATCCAGGGTACCGGCAACATCGAAACAACGCTTGATCTTAATACAACGCATCAAGCCAATATCGCCAATGATCTGGTCGGGACCTTGATCATTGGCGACGACTTGAAGATGGAGTATCCGGGCGCTTCGTTTACGAATAATCAAAGCGTTCAGATAGCCGAGGATTTGAGAGTAAGCCAAGCTAATGCCGCTTTTACTAACAATGGTAATTTAAGTGTTGGTATTGATATAGAAATGAGCGGCGCCAATACTACATTTATTAACAATGTTGATTTAACGGTTGACGATAATGTAGTGATAAACAGCAGCGGCGCTATGTTTACGAACATAGGCGATATGGTAGTGGATAACACGCTATTCATCGACGAGATAGGCATTACGTTTGTCAACGATGGTAACCTGACTACCCGTGTTCTGACCATTGATCAGCCGGATAATACATTTACCAACCAAGGAAACTTAGAGGTTAGCTTAAATCTTATTCTCGATGCTAATAACAATTTGCTTACCAATAGCACTACCGGCATTATCGAGATAATAAATGGAACCCTGCAGCTTCGTGGAGCTAGTGAAGTGGTTAATGAAGGAATGTTAAAAACCTTATTCTTAGCGACGAATGCCATCTCTACCGGAGGAGGGGAAATAACGAACAGGCAGACCTTTACGGTGGATAACGACATCTACAACTACGGAAAACCGCTAACCGTTTACAATTATGGCGTCGTTGACATTAATAGGGATATTCTAGCTGGAGCTGATGATAAGCTAGAATTATATAACTACGAGAACGCCAATTGGTACTTTGGCGGCGGTGTGTCTTCGTTGATTAAACTCTACGCCGGGGCGCTCAATAATACTATCCACTACGATGGTTCTGGTAACCAAACTATCATCACTCCCCAGGATGCCTACTGGCACCTTACTTTGGCCAACGCCGGTACTACCAATACTACCAGCACCAAAACACCGAGTGGCAGCGCGCTGGATATCAATGGTGACCTAACCATTGAGGATAACCCGGCCGGGCAAGTGCTCTTCGACGCATCGCCCAACAACACTAATATCAATCTAGCGGGCGATTGGTGGCGCAAAGCGGCCCCCGCGTACGTTTCAGGGTCAACTATCGAGACGGTAACCTTTGATGGCGGCAACGACCAGCGAGCGCGTACCTACGAACGATTCTTGAACGTTGAGATAGATAAAACTGGGCAGCTGCTTGTCGAAGCGGGAAGTAGCGTAGCCAACGAAGCGACCTTCACGCAGGGAGTCGTCGTAGCGCAAAACAACCAGCCACTGGTCTTCCGCCCCGCTGCGCAGGCTATTGGTGCCTCAGACGCCAGCCACGTAGTAGGACCTGTCACCAAGCAGGGCAGCGCCAACTTCACCTTTCCCGTAGGAGACGGCACAAATTACCGTCCCCTCACTTTAGACAACCTGAGTGCCCCCTCCGACTTCACTGCCGAGTACCACCGGGCCAACCCTACTAGCGACGGTTACTCTGTTACCAGCATTAGTTCCCCGTTACTGAACGTAAGTACGTGCGAATACTGGGAAGTAGCGCGCACCAACGGAACGGCCGAGGCATTCGTTACCCTCACCTGGGACGACACCAGTTGTCCGGTAGACCTCACCGACCTTACCATCGTGCGCTGGGATGGTACGCAGTGGCTGGCCGTGCCCAGCACCGCCAGCGGTACAGCCGGTAGCGGCAGCATCACCACTAACACCCGCCTGTCGGCCTTCGGCGTTTTTACGCTCACCGAAAGAAATGATGTGCCCGTAGCAAGCAGCGATACGGCTACTACGCAAGAAAACACATCAGTTGAGATCAGCGTACCTCAGAACGACACCGACCGCAACGGCATCGACCCCGCATCGGTTAACGTGGTGGCACCTCCTCCGAACGGCACAATAACCACCGACCCAGCTACCGGAGCAGTTACCTACACCCCAGCTACCGACTTTTCCGGAACCGATAGTTTTCGGTACACCATCCAGGATATCAAAGGACTAGCATCTGCTGAAGCGACGGTAACGGTTACCGTAACGGCCGATGAACCCACCCCCACGGTTACTGTCAATACTGCACCAGTGGCGCAGCCCGATGCGTTTGTAACCAACGAAGACCAACCCCTTGGCGGCAATTTGGCCAGCAACGATACGGATCAGGAACAGGACGCCCTGCTGTTCAGTCTTGACTCCGACCATCAGGCGGCGCACGGTACCGCCATCGTCAACCCCAGTGGTACGTTTGTCTATACTCCCGATAGTAATTTCTTCGGTAACGACCAATTTGTGTACACGCTGTGCGACGACGGTGAACCCTCACGTTGCGATACGGCGCGGGTAACCTTTCAGGTGCTACCCATCAACGATGCCCCCGTAGCTGCCGATGACGCCTTCACGGTGGTAGAAAACGATACCATTATTGGTAACGTAGCCACCAACGACACTGACCTCGAGGGGGATCCGATGGGAGACGCCGTCTTGCTTTCTGCCCCCGCCAATGGTGAAGTGACCCTTGAACCGAGCGGCCGATTTACCTACCAACCTGATCCTCACTACGTGGGAGTAGATCAGTTTAGCTACCGCATCTGCGATGCCCAAGCCCCCCCGCTTTGCGACGAGGCGGTGGTTAACATCCAGGTGCAGGCAGGGCTGCTAAATGTCCCTAAGGCATTCTCTCCTAATCAAGATCAGATCAACGACGTCTGGATCATTCCCGGCATCCGCGCCTACCCCAACAATACGGTCACCGTCTTTAATCGCTGGGGAAACGCGATATACCGCGCCCGGGGCTACAACAACCAGACTACCTACTGGCAGGGAACAGCCAGTGAGGGAATAGTGATAGGAAATCAACCGCTTCCGGATGGAACCTACTTCTACGTCATCGACCTGGGAGAGGGAAAAAAGCCAATGAGCGGGTACGTACTACTTAAACGATAGCTATGCAGATGATTCGTTTTTTAGGTGTTGCTTTGGGGATATTTATCCTGAGCCCACTGTGCTACGCCCAACAGGGGGTAATGTTCACCCAGTACATGTTCAACGGCATGGCACTAAATCCTGCCTACGCCGGAAGCCACGACGTGATTAGTGCGACCCTTATCGGGCGGCAGCAGTGGCTGGGTATAGACGGTGCGCCCAGCACCCAAACGCTATCGGTGCACTCACCCATCAAAAACGAGCGGGTAGGCCTCGGGGTGCTGCTACTGCGAGACAGAATTGGTATCACCGACCAGTACAATGCCACCGCAGCCTACTCGTACCGCATTGAGATGGAGCACGGAAAACTAGCGATGGGCGTACAAGCGGGCATCAGCAACTACCGCGCTGACTACAACAAATTAGAAATTGCTGGTGACCCTACGCTTAACCGAGGAGTGATAAGTGCCTGGCAGCCTAACTTCGGGGCCGGCCTGTACTACTACAACGATCGTTTTTACGCCGGGCTATCCGTACCTCAGCTGCTCGAGCGGGTGTACGATTCGAATGAGACGACCGTCAAAGAAGGTCAAGGATTGGTACGCCACTACTTTTTAAACACCGGCTACGTGTTCGACCTGAACGACGACCTTAAGTTGAAGCCAAATATGCTCGTGAAAGCGGTAGAAGGAGCCCCCGTGCAGGTGGACCTAAACGCTAATCTGTTGATCATGGAGGTGCTTTGGGTGGGACTATCGTGGCGGTCGTTCGACTCGGTAGACGGCCTGCTGCAACTGCAGTTGACCGACCGCTTGCAACTAGGCTATTCGTACGATTTTGCTACTACCCGTGAGATTCAGAGCGTAGACGGGGGGTCGCACGAACTATCGCTGAACTACCGCTTCACCATCGGCCATAAAAAATCGGTTTCGCCACGCTATTTCTAGGACCACAAGCATGAAAAAAGGTATCACTATTCTTTTATTTATCGCTCTTGCCTTATCTACCCAGGCACAGGTGAAGACGATTACCACCTACTTAGGAAGTCCTACGAAGCGGGCGGATCACCTCTACCAGAGTGAATATTACCAAGAAGCCATAGAATTGTACCAGCGGGCGCTAAAAAAACATCCTGATGATGTGCGTTTAAAGCTTCAGATCGCCGAGTGCTACCGCAAGCTCAACAACCCCGAACAAGCGGCTCAGTGGTATAGCCAGGTAATCTACAACGAACTGGTGGTTACCCCCGAGCACCAGTTCCACTACGCCCAGGCTTTGATGAGTACCGGGCGCGTGCGACAAGCCGAAATGTGGTATGCACAGTACTACCAAAGTGATACCACCAACGAACAAGCCCGGCACAAGCTGCGCAGCATCAGCCAGCGATCTTCATTCTACCGTGATAGCCTACTGTACAGCGTGAACCCCCTGCGCATTAACTCGCCCGCCACCGATTTTGCCCCAACCTGGTACCAAGAGGAACTGGTATTTATCTCGGCCCGCGACACCAAACTTCCGATTAAGCAGGTATTTCGATGGAACGAAACGCCGTACCTAGAAATGTTCGTCACAAAAATTGACACTGGCGGCAGTGCCAGCCGCCCCCGGCTGTTCGGCACTGGTTTAAACTCGGCCTACCACGAAGGCCCCGCCGTGTTCTACGACAGCAGTCGCCAGGCTATCTTTACGCGCAACATCAACAAGAAAAAAAGGAAAGCTACCCGTACGCTTGGTCTCTTCACCGCCCATAAAACGGGAATCGGATGGTCACAACCGGAGCCTTTACCCATAAACAATCCTGAGTACTCGATAGGGCATCCGGCCGTTTCGGAAGATGGCAAAACGCTCTACTTTATTTCTGATATGCCCGGCGGACTTGGTGGTACCGACCTGTACGTAAGTCGACACGAGAACGGAGTATGGACCGAACCAGAGAACGTAGGAGGCCCCATCAACACCGAAGGCAATGAGATGTTCCCCTACCTTCATCAGGGCCAAACCCTGTACTTTGCTTCCGATGGGCACCGAGGACTAGGCGGGCTCGACCTGTACAAGTGCGAGGTGGGGGGGAGTGTGGTTGATAACATTGGCTATCCGGTCAACAGCCCCTACGATGACTTTAGCCTGGTGCTGGACGACGCGGGGAGACAGGGTTTCTTTGCTTCTAACCGAGGAGGGCAAGCGGGCAACGATGATCTGTACCGGGTAGACATCAACCTGGAGACCCTCGAAATCTTGGTAGTAGACAAACGAACCCAAGAACCGATCGCAGATGCTGAAGTGATTTTGATTGGAAACGGAATGCTCGAGGCAGTGGATATCACGGATAGCGCGGGACTGGTGCGCGCCGATGTGAACCCTTACTTTTCTCACCTGGTTGACGTTGAGCGAGAAGGTTACCAGGGCAACGCGGCTATTTTAGACTCCGCGGCTCTCATTACCGCCCCCGAGGGCTATCAACTTCTAATCCCGCTTCAGCGCGAAACCGGCACCATTGACCTTATCGCCCGGCTTTACAACAAGCTAACCAACGAACCGCTCGCCAATACGCTCGTACATCTGGTAAATATCGCTACCGGCGATACGATTAGTCAGGTAACCAACGAGTCAGGAGAGGTTCGCGCTAAGGTAGATGATGTCTCTTCGTACCAGTTTAGTGGCGAAATAGAGGGGGCTGACTGGCAGTATCCAATCATTGAGGCAAGTGCCCTTAACGCCAAGGGAAAAAATCAAATCAGCATTCCTATCAACCTGCACTCGGTTACTACTCCCCTTCGGATAGTGGCTCTGGATGCTGATACCGAACAGCCGGTCGAGTGGGCCACCGTTCGCCTTATTGAAGACGGTCTGCAACGCGCCCTGCTGCGTACCAACCACAAGGGTACCGTCTTGTTCGACGCCGACCCCAGCCGGAGCTACTTGATTAGCGCAGAACCACTGCTGCACTACGATGACGTAGCCATTGTAATGACCGACGAACTCGAACCGGGAGTTGAGCATCGGGTTGAGTTTCTGCTGCAGCAGGCTGAGGGGGTTGTAACCATCGAGGCGCAGCTGTACGACAGTTTAACGAAAGCGCCACTAGCCAACACACTGGTTTTGGTTAAGAACGAAGCGACCAATAAGATTACTACTGCTTTCTCAGACGATCAGGGTACCATCCGCATGAAGGTAGAGCGCGGAGTTACTTACCAAGTGGTTGGGCAAGCCGAAGCTAAAAATGAATCGAAGGGCACCCGGTTAAGTATTCCTGAGGATGAATCGGCTGAGGTGCTTGACCGTAAGATTGCGGTGTATCAACCCCAAACCTACGACGGCCTACTGGCCGAAGCCGACCAGGGGGTAACCAAGGACCCGGTAAGTACGGGCGAAGGACTGGTAAGTGAAGAGGACCTAAAGGACGCTACATTTGTGATGATCAATAGCCACCCCGCTAGCAGCGAGAACAATCAGCGGTGGGTTGAACTTAACGACGGCATCTACCAATTGCTCAACGAAGACGGCGAATGGTATCTTCGGAATGAGGATCGGAAGACGCCACTCAAAAACGGCCATGTTCTTACGCAGGACGGTTGGTCGGCCCCCGGTAGCGACCGGGTGGTGATCGAGAACGTTTACTTCGCGTTCGACAAATTCGTGATCAGTGCTGCCGCTGCCGCTGAGCTCGACAAGATCGTGGCGATGATGGAACGCCAGGCCAGCTTAAAACTGGAAGCGAGCACCCACACCGACGTTAGAGGATCAAAGATGTACAACCGTATCTTATCGCAGAAGCGAGCCCAGGCGGTATTATCCTATCTAGTGAAGCAGGGTATCGACGAAAAACGTATCTACCTGAACTTCTACGGAGAAGACCGACCCTTGCAAACCTGCGAAAAAAACGGGTGCACCGAAGATGTACACCGTATGAACCGGCGGGCTGAGTTTCTCCTCAATTTTATTTAATTATCTGAACAAAAACTTGAACTATAAGACAGTATTCACGTTATTAGTAGGATAGATTATTTTCACTAAATACGTGCTCCTATGTTAGGATTCGTTCTCTTCGTGTTCTTCGTTTGGTTGGACATGGTCCCGGTAAAGAAGTGATTTAGCGCCTCGGTATTAAGGTAATGTTACCAAAATCCCGGTTATTGTTAACGTTGTGTTAACAATTACTTTCCTCTAGCCCCAGTATAGTAGACCCTACTATATTGGGGCTTTTTACTTGTTTACCTACCCAACCAAAGTCATGAGAAAAAGTGCGCTATTTCCCTTATTCGCCGCTGTTTTACTACTAACCAGCAGCAGTTGTCAAGAACTCCTCGAAGAGATTCTGAGAAACCAGGAGAGCATCACTCTTCCTGAAGACCCCGCTAACTTCCGAGAAGTTGGTGAGATTACCCTTGGTGATGAGGGCGCCGCCGAAATAGCAGCCTACGACCCAGGCACCGAACGGCTCTTCGTGGTTAGCAATGACGCCGACTCGCGCGTTGACGTGGTAGACCTGCACGACCCGGCTAACCCAACGTGGCTAGAGGCTATTGATATTACTCCCTACGGCGGCGGGGGCAACAGCGTGGCGGTTTACGATGGGCTGCTGGCCGTAGCGGTAGAGGCTGATCCTGCCCAAGCGCCGGGCTCTGTCGTGTTTTTCGCTACCGAGAGCCTTCAAGAAGTACAACAGGTTACCGTGGGTGCCCTGCCCGATATGGTCACCTTTAGTCCTGATGGCCGCTACGTACTCACCGCCGACGAAGGGGAGCCCTCCGATGAATACGATATCGACCCGCTAGGCACCGTATCGATCATCGACCGGGACCAAGACTATGCCGTAACCACCCTAGACTTTAGTGCTTTTGAGGGGCAGCAGGCGCATCTGGCCAAAGAAGGGCTTCGGGTGTTTGGGCCGGGTGCTACCTTAGCTCAGGATATGGAACCAGAATACATTGCTATCTCCGAAGACTCGCGCTACGCCTGGGTATCGCTACAGGAAAACAATGGTTTGGCTCGCGTGGACTTGGAAACTAAAACCATAGACGACATTTTGCCCTTGGGCTTTAAAGATTACCGCCTAGCCGAAAACGCAATCGATGTCAGTGACCGGGACGACCGCATCCAACTTAACCCATGGCCGGTTTTCGGAATGTACCAACCCGACGCTATTGCGGCTTACAAGGTGAATGGCCTGTCGTACGTAGTTACCGCCAATGAGGGCGATGCGCGCGACTACGACGGCTTCTCGGAAGAAGAACGCATCGAAGACATTATGCTGGACGCTCATGCTTTTCCGGATGCCGAAAAGCTTCAGCTGGAGGAGCAGTTAGGGCGCTTAGAAATTACAACCACCCTGGGGAATACGGATGACGACGAAGCCTATGAGGAGTTATATTCTTACGGAGCGCGCTCGTTCAGCATCTGGGACGGCCTGAGTGGTGAGCGGGTGTACGACAGCGGTAATGAGCTAGAGAAAGTGGTGATTGCCGCCGGCCGCTACGCCGACGGTCGCAGCGATGCCAAAGGCGTTGAGCCGGAAGGCGTGGTTCTAGGAACGATTGGCCACCAAACCATTGCCTTTATCGGTCTGGAGCGAGTAGATGCCGTTGCTGTGTATGACGTGACCAATCCGTTTACCCCTCAGTTCTTACGGCTACTAGAGAGCGGTGACGCTCCGGAAGGGTTGGTGTTCGTTGCGGCGGATGATAGTCCTAATGGTAAAAGCTTACTTATTGTCAGCTCGGAAGGCGACGGTACGGTGAAAATTTTTCAATCCTGATTCCAACCTTTTCTGGCGATCAGGGGTCACAAGCAGACACCGACAAGCGTGACTTATGAAACGGCCCCTGATCGTAATTTTATGTTTCACAGCTACCCTGTGCTGGGGGCAGGAGGGGAAAAAATTCAGTTTTGGCCCCACCCTAGGAGATGGGTTGGCGGGGTGGTACGAGGGCCCAAGCGATCATCTTCGTCCCTTTCTGCTACCGGGCCGAGAAGTAGGAAATCGTTTTGTGCCAAGCTATGCAGCGGGAGTGTTTGGTAAGTACTCCGTGACTCCCCGAATAGGGATCATGATTAGCGCTATGTACATGAGCGGGGGTAGCAAGCTGATAAATAATTACCGAACGAAGCTACCAATCACTGGCGAAACTGCTGGTTTCACGAACGAATCTACCCTGCGATTTCATTTTTTGAGAACCCCAATCTCACTATCGTGGGATATTACTGAAACCAATGTGCGCCCCTTCGTAAAGATGGGTGTGGCTCCCAACTGGGCGTTGGGCGGGTACCGCAACACTTACGATCACACGATTCTAACTGGCGAAACGCGGGAGGAGACCAAGCCACTACGGTTAAATTCTTTCAGTAACCGTTCGCTACGCTACGACTGGTTGTTCTTCGCGGGTATTGGAATAAGTATCAAACAGCGATTCTTCATTGAAGCAAATCTCTTTACCGGATATCCTACCAGTTACGCTTTCGCTGGCCCCGGGGGCTGCCCCCCCAACGCTGATTGTAAATTCTTTGATGAGTCACACCACCGTCGGGCTATTTTACTGATGCTTAGCTACGCTTTATAGCTAGTTAACTGGCGGCGTTAATCATACAAAAACCCACAATCCGAGCCTTCTGAGTTGCTTTGTGGTTGGATGACGGACTTCGCTCTATTGTTAGTGTACAGGGGGAACTACTTATTTTAAAATAAATGTTGTCAAATTATTATAGAATAGGATTAAGCAATTACTTTGCGTTAATCTACTAAGCCCTCACTTTTTGGTAGTATTAGCGCGCTCAATGAGAAGATTTTTTACACAACTTATAGAGAAAAAATTACGGTATAGCTCTTTGTTCCACAAAAGACTGAGTGAGGTTCAGGAACTGGAAAAAGCTGACCGTCGCCAGATAGAGGCGTGGCGAGAGGAGCGACTACTTCGATTTATTCACCAAGCCTACCGGAAATCTTCCTTTTACCGATCGCTTTACGATAGGCACGGGGTCGACGTTAACCAAATCAGGTCCGTTCAAGACCTATCTCTTTGTCCAGTTGTTACCCGGCAAGACATTGTTGAGAATTACTCTGAAATCTTTATTGGCTCTCGGCTAAACCGCATCAAAGCAAAATCGAGCGGCACCTCGGGGCAGTCGATAACGGTTTACCGCGACTACCGCTCGGTGATCGAAGAAGGGGCCTACCAGTGGGCGCACCGCATCCGGTTTGGGCATCATCCTGGTATGAAAACCGTGGTAATTCGGGGCAATCTTAGCGCTCAAGAACGCGAGCGATACGATCCTTTCACCAAAACACTGTACCTCTCTAGCTTTCGTCTGAACCGAAAAAATGCAAGCTGGTATTTTGATCGGATCCGTAGTTTTGCCCCAAACGCCATTTTTGCTTACCCCAGTTCGGTAGAATCGTTGGCCAACTTCTTGGTGGGGAAGAAGGAGCCACTGCGGGTGCCTCTCATCTTTACCTCTTCCGAAACCCTCTACAGTTACCAACGCCAAAAGATTAACCAAGTCTTTGATGGCCGCATTGTGGATTGGTACGGAAATGCCGAGCGGACGACCGCTTTGGCCGAGCGGGCCGACGGACGCTACGATCAGCTTCCGCTATATTCCGTTAACGAGTTTCGCGACGATTGCATTATCACGACCGGTTTGATCAACGCTAGCTTTCCTCTTATCCGCTACCGGGTAGACGATGTGGTGCTACCCCGCCCGACGGACTGGCAAGAAAAAGTTGACCAGATTCAGGGAAGGAGTGATGACGTGCTCATCCTTCCCAACGGCACGCGGGTCGGGCTGATCTGCAACGCCTTCGACGGCGTTCGGCACCTGCAGTATAGCCAGGTGGTGCAGAAAGACCCCGCCACCATTCGGGTTAACCTGGTCACTACGGATGCCTATTCGCGGTCGGACGAGTCTCAGCTGGTGAACCAGCTCCGAGAAAGTATCGGTGAAGCTCCTTTTTCTCTGCACTACGTTTCCGAGGATAAGATTCTTCGGTCGCGAAGGGGCAAGTTTAAACTCATCGTCAACGAATTTGCCGCCGCTTCTACCTAATTCTAGTCAAAGAAGCTTTGCCCAAGCTGGCTGTTCAGAGACGATTTAATCCCCAACTGTAACTCCGCCTCAAATCTCGAGGTCGTGAGCAGAGGACAAGTAAAAGGTTTCAAGACGTGGTTGGAAGGGGTGCGGTAACCGCTAAATGCAAGACCATTGTCCAATAGCCTACCAGTCGTTATATTGCAGATATACGCAATGCGTATGTACGGATGTTCTCTTCTCACTAAATTTGCCAAACCCAACCTAAACCAAATACTATGAAATCCCTTCTTTTCGCCCTATCAACTCTGCTTTTACTCGGATGTGCCTCGTCCGAACCAACCGTACAAGCCCCTCCACAGTACTCTATTGAGCAGTTTTACGAAAACGTAAGCCTGGGCGGCGGGAGCTTCTCTCCCAACGAAGACAAGCTGCTCATCAGCAGCAACGAGTCGGGCATCTACAACCTGTACGAAATCGATATTGCCAGCGGGGAAAAGAAGACCCTCACCAACTCTACCCAAGAGTCGTACTTCGCCGAGTCGTACTTCCCCAACGATGACCGCTTTGTGTTCTCCTTTGATGAAGGGGGAGATGAGAACTACACCATCCAGATGATGTCGGCCGACGGTGAGGCCAAGGAGCTGACCCCAGGCGATAGCGTGAGCAACCAGTTCTGGGGTTGGAGCCGCGACGAACAAAGTATGTTTTACTCATCAAACCGCCGCGACGCGCGCTTTTTCGATCTATACGAACTGCCCATCGGCGCGGTAGACGAAGAAAATCCCACCGCCGAGGTGCTGTACCAAAATGAAATGGGGCATAATGCCGAAGCTCTTTCGCCCAACAAGCGCTACGTGGCGCTTACCGAAGCCCTTACCAGCGCCGACGGCAAGATGTACCTGCTGGATCGGGAAACCGGCCAGAAGGCCAACATTAGCGAACACGAGGGAGACGCGACGTACAGTCCGCAGTTCTTTAGCAACGATAACCAAGCGTTGTACTACCTCACCGACGAGAACGCCGACTTTGTTTACTTGGCCAAGCGAGATCTGGAAAGCGGGGCGGTAGAGAAAGTATACGAAGCCGACTGGGACGTATGGTACGCTTATGATTCGCGGAACGAGAAGTACCGGGTGATGGGTATTAACCAGGACGCTAAGACGGTGGTAAAGATTTTTGACCAGGCCACCGGCCAGGAAGTGACGCTGCCCGAAATCGACGGCGGCAGCATTACCTCAGTCAACATCTCGAAAAGCGAAAACCTGGCCCGCCTTTCGGTGAGCACGTCAGCTTCGCCCAGCAACCTGTACGTTTATAACTTCGAAACCGGCGAACTTAAGAAGCTTACCAATACCCTTAATCCCGATATCAACCCGGATGACCTGGTAGAGGGGCAGGTGGTGCGCTACGAATCGTTCGACGGACTGGAGATTCCGGCGGTCTATTACCAGCCGAAGCAGGCTAGTGCGGATAACCCGGTGCCCGCCCTGGTATGGGTGCACGGCGGCCCCGGCGGGCAGTCGCGCCTAAACTACTTCGCGCTGGTTCAATACCTGGTGAACCACGGCTACGCCATTTTAGCCGTAAACAACCGGGGTAGCAGCGGCTACGGAAAAGAATTCAATCACCTAGACGACAGAAACCACGGCGACAAAGACCTGAAGGACTGCATTGCCGGAAAAGAGTATCTGGCCTCTACCGGCGTGATAGACCCGGAACGAATTGGCATCATCGGGGGCTCCTACGGGGGCTACATGGTAATGGCAGCGCTCGCCTTCGAGCCGGAAGCCTTCGACGTGGGCGTAAACATTTTTGGAGTCACCAACTGGCTGCGCACGCTAAAGTCCATTCCGCCCTACTGGGAAAGTTTTCGAAAAGCACTGTACGACGAGATGGGCGACCCCACCACCGAAGACTCGGTACGACTCTACAACATCTCACCGGTCTTCCACGCCAGCAACGTCACCAAGCCCCTGATGGTGTTGCAAGGAGCCAACGATGTTCGGGTGCTCCAGGTAGAGTCGGACGAAATTGTGGAGGGAGTGAAGGCCAACGGGGTGCCGGTAGAGTACGTTGTGTTTGATGATGAGGGCCACGGCTTCCGCAAGAAGGAAAACGAAATTGAGGGCTATGGGCAGATCAGGGAGTTTTTGGACGAGCACCTGAAGGGCGTGGCGGAGTAGCGTTTACGCTACCCCTCGCTGGTGTCAGACCACTAAGCTGCTCGCCGCGGTTGCCAGGATCCTCGCTGGCCAAGTAGCATTCGGCAGTTCATATGCGGTATGCTACTCGGTTTCTAGCTGATCGTAAGCAGGGCATTCACCGAACGGGCCTCACTTCATAATTCCTGGGTAAAGTACTCCGTGCTTTGGATCAAAATCTAGTTGCAGGAGGTGGGCCACAATAGGGGCGATGTCTTCCAGACCAATCGTTGGTAGGTGCTTTCCCTCAGCGATTCCGGCTCCTTCCATCACCAGACCGGTTTCTATTTCTTTAAAATCTGGATAGAATCCGTGCGTGCCACCACGCGCCGGTTTAAGGGCTTCGCCCGAGGTAGAGGAAGACATATTGATACCCGGGACGGGAGCCAGCGCCAGGACAGCGTGCGGATCGGCCCCAATCGTATCCAACTCGTCTCGCTCTACCACCCTAAACAACTTCCGGTATTTAGCGGGAAGCTCAGCTAAAATTTTTCGCACCTGCTCAGCAGCCTGGCTATCGGTGGGGTCTTTAAGGTGTAAGAAAGCGGAGGCCCCGGAGGTATGAAACGTGGCCCTCCAGTTGCCCCGATCGGGGCGGTCTTCCGTAAGCCCGGCCTCAACCAACCATACGTTGGGGGCCACCGTGGTATGAATGTCCACAAACCCATGATCACCCGTGATGATAAACGTAGTTTTATCCACCAATCCCGCTCGCTCTGCTGCTTCCCGAATCTTGCCGATGGCCCGGTCAATGGCCCCTACGGCTAAGTGTACCTTTTCCCCCCCTCGCCCTTCTTCGTGCTGAAAGTGATCGGCCGCGATGAGGTGCAGGGTCATAAAATTAGGCTGGTATTTCTCCAGCACGTAAGCGGCCATCTCGCCGGTACGATCCTCCCGATTAAGGTAATCACCGTTGTACGTACGCTCGTTCACCTGACCCAGCACCTCCCGTTCCATCTCCTCCAGCAGGCCGTCGGGCGATTGGTGATCTCGTAGTGGCTGAATTCTTCCGTAGCCTTCCTCCAGGGACCAAACCTCAGGAATGTTGTAGTCTATCGGAGCGCCTACCGAGACTGGCCAAATGAAGCTGGCACTCGTAAGACCCGCTTTTCGGACGGCGTCCCACAGGGTAAGGACTTCAATCGAGTCTGCCTCCCAGTACCAGCGACCCGTTTGCCCCTGCGGTTCAAAGGGTGAGTTGTAATAGATGCCGTGATCAATCGGTTTAGCTCCGGTGATGATGGTCGTGTGGGAGGGATAGGTAACCGACGGAAAAACGCTTCGGACTCCCGACGCACGCACTCCCTTATCAGCCATTTGCTGAAGATTAGGAGCGGGCCAGCGTTCTTCTTGGTAGAACTCCGGGCGAAAGCCGTCGATAGATATCAACACAACGTGTTCGGAGGGTGCTGCCTGCCCAAGGGTAAGTAGGCAATGGGCGACGCAAACAACGGTCAGAAAGAGATGCTTCATAAAGGGTAGTGCGTTTGAATAAGCAAGCATCGCTACCTAGGTTCAGTAGCGATGCTTGGGGTGGTTAATGCTCAGAATGGTGAATTAGAAGCTATACCTTGCCCCCAGCTGCAACCGCCAAGGGATGCCATCTATAGGAATCGTGCCGACTCCGCTTTGCACCCGGTACTGGTAGCTTTGGCTGGCTTGGTCAAAACCATTGATCTGTAGCAGATTGCGGCTTCGCCCTAGGTTGCTGTTTCTTCCCCATTCTCGCGATAAAAAGTTAGTAAGGTTAAACATATCAGCGGTAAGCTCCAACGCGTGCGTTCCTCCCAACGAAATTCGTTTGATCACCCGCAGGTCCATTGTGGCAAAGAAGGGGTTCACTCCCGCATTTCGATCAGCGATGCGCCCAAAGTTATCCCTCAAGTAGTCTTTGGTACTCGGCGAGGTATTGGGGTCTTCCAAGATGCCCAAAATTCCGTCCCGAATGCCTTCGGGCGTATTCGGATCGTTGGGATCGTAGACGAACGCCAGATCGTTGCGCAGATTGAAATCACCGTTGAGACTGCTACCGCGCCCGGATACTAAGAACGAATATCGGGTCCCTCCGGTACCCACCACCGTAGCTCCCACATTGAAGCCGTAGAATGTAGGGCTCAGAAAGTTAATTACGAGCTTGCTATCGAAGTGACTATCGGCAAAGCCCCAGTTTAACGCCCGTGGATCATCTTTCACCGGCAAAAAGGTAGAAGTATTCGCTACGCAGCAGTTGTACGACGAATTGTCGCGCGAGCGATTCCGGGTGTAGCTGGCCTGTAAACTACCATCCTTGCCAATGCGGTAGTCGGCGCTCACGATCACCGCCACCTGATTCACCTCGCCGTCGGAATTGAGTTCTAGCACGCGCCCTACTTGGTCGGAAGCGCGCGAGTCTAACCAGTTATTGCGGCCCGCCTCGTCGATGGTACCGGCGGGCACGTACACCCCGCGGTTAGCTTCTTCTTCGATGGTAAAAAACGGCTCGCTTACCAGGTTGCTTTCCTGGTACACGTAGTTGTTCCAGGTTCGGCTAACCAGTCCGTTCAGGGTTACGCTCAGCCGGTCGCCGATTAAGCGGGTGTAGCTCAAGTTCGCTTTGAAGGTAGAGGGCACCTCAAAGTCACTGCTCACCGCATTAATGGTTGACACTACTTCGGCACCTTCGGGAATGCCGGGGGCACTGCCGGGGTTGCGTCGGTACTCCTCAAAATCAGGAGCGGGCACCTGGTCGCCCGTCACATCCACAGCTCCCAGTAAGGTGCCACTGTTTTGGATGTTATTCACCTGGGCGTAGTAGTGAGGTTGCGCGGAGAAGATGCCGCCGCCAAACTTGACAAAGTCCACCCCGCGGCCCTGCATGTCCCAGCTAAGCTGGAAACGAGGCTGAACGTTGTTCCAGTCGACGATGGTGTTGTCGGTGCGAATACCTAGCTCCTGGTCTACGGTCGGATTGTAGTCGGCTGCGTTTAGGAAGGCCGTTACGTCGTAGCGTAGCCCGAGCATGGCGTTAACGTTCGGGAACGGATCAAATTCTACCTGACCAAACAGCGACATATCCAGGACCGTTTGCTCTACCAGAGGAAGCCCCTGGAGGGGTACCTCCCGCGCGTAGCGAGACGGATTCTCGTCCGCGAAGTCTTGCAGACTCGAGAAGAAGAATCGGCCGTTCTGTTCGTTCGAGAGCAGCGTTTCCAGGTAGGTAATCATATTGTCAGTGCCCAGCGTGAGGTTGAACTTTTCCCCCTGTAGGTAGGCCGTGTTTACCAGGTGAAGCTGATGCTCCAGGTTGGTTTCCGGGGTGAAGCGTTGGCCGCCGAGTTGCACTTCGATGGTCCGGGTAGCATCCGGGTCGGTGTCGGTCGGGAAGGGCGACGTTACGTTAACGATTGCCCGCGGAATGTTACTGAAGGGCAACTGCGCGTTGGGAGCAAACGCGCGTTCGGCCCGTTGGTACTGTACTTTCAACTCGTTGGTTAGGTTGGGCCTCAGGTTCGAGCGCAACGATAGCAGTAGGCTGTTTTCGCTGGAGCTAAAGTCACCGTACGATTCGGCCAACTCAATGTTGGCGTTGTCCGATACGCTCAAGGGGTTGTTCCAGTCGGTGAAGTTGTTTCTAAGCGTGAGCCGGTGTTTGCGGTTTAGCTGCCAATCGATGCGGGCGAACAAGGTGTTGGCCACGGTTTCGCGCGAGAACTCACCCACCTGGGGAGCATCGGATACCCCGTACTGCTGGCGGGCAATGTCGACAAACCGCTGAAGGGTATCGCGACGAATATCCAGCCGGGCCTCGTCAGCAGCGTCGTCGATGTCTCCTATAAACATTGGTTCACCCGCATCCTGCCGGTCGTAGGCCACAAAGAAGTGCAGTTTATCCTTGATGATAGGGCCCCCCAGACTAAAACCCCACTGATAGTTGTAGAAGTCCTGGTTACGAGCGTCCCCTTCAATATCGAGTTGACTAGCCAGCGCGTCGTTGCGGTGGTATACGAAAGCGCTGCCTTCCAACTGGTTGGTGCCTGATTTAGTCACGGCGTTTAGGGAGCCTCCGGCCTGCCGCCCCTGCGTTACGTCGTACACGTTGGTGGCCACTTCAAACTCCCGGATCGCCTCGATGGAGACGGTGTAGGGCCCCCGGCCGATCTCTCCGGCCGTTAGCTGGTTACGGGCATTTACTCCGTCGAGCGTCACGTTGGTAGAGGTGCGCCGTTGTCCGGCCAGGTTGATGCTGCCTCCACCCTGCAAGGGGGAAAGGCTGGTAAGATCGGTGAAGTTTCTGCCTTCGGTGGGCAACTGCTTGATGCGAGCCGCATTGATCGCCACAGCGTTTCCTTCGCGCTGAATCCGCGAGCGCAGGTCTTGGTCGGTAATCACCACTTCTTCCAACTCGCTGGTGGCTTCGCTCAGGGTATAGTTAAGGACCAACTGATCGCCCTGGTTAATCGTGAAGCCGGTCTTCCGAATGTCACCGTAGCCAACGAAAGAAGCCGTTACGGAGTAGGGGCCTCCCAGCGGTAACTGACGGATGGTATTCTTTCCGTTGAGGTTGGTAACGGTGCCGGTTTCAAAGCCGGTGGCTTGGTTTTTTATCATCACGGTGGCTCCAGGCAAGGGTTCACCATCAAGGTCAGAGATGATACCAGTAATAGAGGCATCGGTCGACTGCGCAAAAATCAGGTGGTTAGTAAGTAGGGCGATGCCCAAAAAAATCAAAAAAGGGTAGGTCTTTCTCATCGGGATGTGGTTTTGGTTCGCCGCAAATCTAGTTGGTGATGAGAAGGAGGAAATGTTAAAACTTAACAGTTAAGTGTTCTTAACAATAAGTTCATCTTGGCTTAATCTGGCACTGATAGCAGGTTCTGCGCCACTAGTTCTTTTGAGAAGCGAGCGGCCGATTGGCGACTCAGCCCACTCAGGTCCGCAATGTCTTGGTAGCTAAGAACACCAAGGAGCGAAACCGGTGGCCCGGCCGGTTGGCCAACTTGCCTATTGAGCAACGGAAGCAAGTGGCGAACCCGGTCGCGGGGTTTCTCCGAAGCAATGCGAAATAGCCGCGATTCAGCGCGATACCACCGAAGGGTGGCGGTCGTGTGAAACCAATGGGCTACCGAAGAATCTTCAACCACCAGTTTTTTAAAATAGGTAAGGTTAATGGCCAGTACCTCCACGTTCGTCAAGGCTTTCGCGTACTCATTGAAGCAGTCGGCTTGCAGATACTTCAGGTTACCAAAAAACTCGTAGGCAAATACGCAATCAGACATCACCTCTTTGCCCATCGAAGAATATCCCCCTACTTTCACCAATCCATCTACCAGGACGTATATGTTCAGGCTGGAGTCGTCGGGTAAGTAGA
Source organism: Tunicatimonas sp. (assembly GCA_049650865.1). Taxonomy (GTDB): domain Bacteria; phylum Bacteroidota; class Bacteroidia; order Cytophagales; family Cyclobacteriaceae; genus Tunicatimonas. Next base: position 45,329 of record JBASAY010000234.1, on the reverse strand, counting down.
TATAGTCGCCCTTCGTGTAGTGCGTAAGTCTATCTGGCGCTAATGCGAGAAGTGAACTGGGTAGAGACAAAACGAATCGGCAAAGTGGAATCCTACCAAAGATACCAAATCACTCTGGGGCAATACGTTTTATAGATTAAGCTTGTGTTACCTTTTGTTAACAATGCAGAAGCAAACTAACGGCTTTTTTGTTGCACCCGATTGGCCTGCACCGCCATCAGCAACAGTCCCGCCGCCAGCACCTGAAACGCTCCTGACAGGGTGATCCACTCGGCTAAGAACCCGATGATGGGCGGACCCACCAGGAAGCCGAAGTAGCCTACGGTGGAGACGGCGGCGATACCCTGCCCGGGCGAGCCGGAAGACAGGTAACCTGCCGCGCTAAAGATGATCGGCACCACGTTCGACAGGCCCAAGCCTACCAGCGCAAAGCCGCCGATGGCTCCGTAGGGGTTGGGGCTAAAGGCCGCCAGCAGCATTCCCGCCATCGCCAGCGCACTGCCCCAGCGCACCACCGACACCCGCCCCAGAGCGCGCACCACCCAGTCGCCGGTGAGTCGGCCCGCGGCCATGGTGAGCGAGAACACGGCGAAGCCCACCGCCGCCAGGGCCGCGTCGGTACCCGGCAGATTGAGCAGGTACACCGCCGTCCAGTCGGCCATCGAGCCTTCGGCCATAAACACGGTAAAGGCCAGGGCCGCCAGAATGATGGTCGCCCGCTCGCGGGGCAAGGCAAACAGGGGTGCCTCCGACTCTCCCATGGCGAAGGCCCTGGGTTCGGGGGGCAGCAGGTAGCGCAGGGCCACCAGCGTTAGTACCAAAAGCACGACGGACATGGCGATCATGTGGCGCACGGGTGTCCACCCCAGCGCTAGTAAACCAGCGGCAATACCCGCCCCCACCAGTCCGCCCAAGCTAAACAATCCGTGAAACGATGACATGATGGGTTTTTTGTAGGCATCTTCAACGTACACTCCGTGGGCGTTCATGGCTACATCCATGGCCCCACCGCAAGCTCCCAGTAAAAATAAACTGAACACGAACAACGGATAGGAAGGCATGACCAGCAGCGACGGTAGCACCAGGCAGAAGGCTACCCCGGCGATGGCGCACAAGCGCCGACTACCCCAGCGTCCGATAAGTCCGCCCGCCAGCGGCATGGTGGTAATCGCTCCGGCCGCAATGGCCAGCAGGGTAAGTCCTAGCGCAGCTTCGTCCAGATCGAACTTACGCTGCGCGAAGGGGATGTGCGGAATCCAGGTGGCAAAACCGGTGCCGTTGATAAAGAACAGGGCGGCCACGGCCAAGCGAGCGTGCCGTAGGGTAGGGGGGGAGGTGGTAGCGGACATGCGAGTAATTTCCTGCAATTACTCAAAAACTAGGACGTTGAAAAAGTCCGAGAGAGCTTATATTTCGACCACGGCCTTTTCATAAAACTTGTTAAGGATAATGTCGTAGCTTTTGATTAATTTTATCAGACCGCAGGCGCGGCGGAAGCAGCAATAAGCCCTCCGCAATCCTATAGTTAAACGTTTGTAGTCGTTTGTAAACGTTTAACCAACTGCCTAACGTATAATCTGCATTCGATGGCAATCTATTTGAAAAGTGCTACGGAAGATACAAATAAAACAATTATGCGGGCAGTTTTAGGCTTATTGTTAATGTAATCATACAAACGCTATAATAGATATAACCGACATATCTCGGTTATCCAATTGTTAGCTGTAATCAAAAAGCAAAACCACGAAAATGTACTTTGAGAAAATTCAAAAACTATACAATCAAATAGACCTAGAAGAAATCCAAGCTGTCAATTTGGATAAGGTTGATGAATTTGAATTAACAGTAAAAATAGCTTTTTGTAAAAGTATTCAATTAAACCAGATTGTACATAAGGAGTTATTTAGTGAGAATTCATTTTTGTATTTGTCTACATTAAGAGGCATTTGTGAGGAAACAATCGTTTTAAAATTCATTGATGAGTTGATTTCAGAAGGAGATAAAAGTGAATTGATAAAATCCCTCATAAAAGATTCAGTATTTAAAGAATTGAAAGAACAAAGAGTTTTTTTTAACAAATACAGGCCAGCTCAACCAGTTCTCAATGAAAAATTAACTGATCACTTTCAAGGGGAAGAGATATCGGAAGTCTTAAATAGAAATGGAATAAATGGCACAAAGATGCCTCCAACAGCCCAAATGGCTGATAGAATAGGATTGAAAGAATTATATGACTTCATCTATAGATCATCATGTAGTTTCGTTCATTTTAATCCTAGAATAATGCATAGGACTGTTTGGTGCCAAAATGAAGATTTGACTAAAAGCAAAATTTCGGTAACTAACTTCAATAAGTATTATTTTTCATTTAGTTCTTTTTATGGTTCCTATTTATCGGGCTTACTTTTTAAAAATTTTAAGCGACCCTTAAACATTAGTAATAAAAATGAAACGATAATTGAAGATATTATAGAATTGGTAAGAAGAAAAGTTCATTATCCCGATCTTGTTACTTATGAAGAATGTAACATAGATAGGCCCAAAACCGAATTGACAGTGATAAATGATTTCCTCGAAAACCAAATTTTTGAAAAGAAAGACTACAGCTAACAATGTATATAATATCATAGCACCTTGCAGGATGCTACGCTTCATATACTAACCGTTGGGTGTAAGACAAACAAAATAAAAATGAACGTAAATGAGAAAACGATTTTTGAGATTTTCAAAAAATTAAAAAAATCAGAGTTAATAGAACATTTGAAATCCAGCTTTTATGAAATGGATGATAGACAAAGGCGGGATGTATTTCTCGAATTGCAAAATTCAGTAATTAACAAAAATTTAAAGCCTAAAGAGTTGTATCCAAAAATTCTTGAATTTCATAAAAAATCAATTACTGGAGAATATTACGCCCCTTTTGATATTAACTCAAATAACTTCATGCACATACCGAATGAGACGGATGAATGGTTTTCAGAATTGAGTTATTATCTTGATGAGACTTCCAAACTTGTAGAAAAAAAAGAATATGGGATAGCAAATAAATGTTTTGAGAAGCTATACGAATCAATAGAAGAAATGAAGGATGGAGAAGTTGTTTTTGCAGATGAATACGGAACGTGGATGATTTCGACAAAATTGGATTACGACAATTTTTATATAATTTCATTATCGCAAACAGAAGATGAAAATAAATTTGCAGAAAAAGTAGTGCCATTATTGAGGAGAGACAGCTATGAATCATTGAGTAGCAAAATTTATAGTAAGATCAGAAAATCAGCAAATTCAAAACAATTTAGAAAAGTGCAAGAGGAAATAAAATCGAAAAATATTAGAATCAAATAGTCTGAAAAATGAGAGAAGAAAAATTTTAAGAAATACTATATGGAGAAATATTGGTTGATTGCAAAGATGAATATGAACAAAATATGAGTTGGTATTATTTTGTACAAGATGAGCTGGAATATCCATTTGAAGCATCTATTGAGGTGAAAAAACGAGAAGGAGGAAAAATTTAAAAAAAAGTAAAAGTAATAGACTTATCAACTGATGATTCTAATTTTGATCTCAAGGTAGATGTTGAATTTGGTGATTCCATACTCGAAATTCCTTTAGGGAAATTAAAAGAAATTAACGCTTCAGAAAAAACAATTGAAGTAATCAAGGTTTGGAAATATTGGATAACTAAATAAATCCTGCACCCCACAACGCGTATATGGTCATGTCGGCTAAACGCCGCCACGCCACATACGCTAACCGTTGCTCCCGCTTTTTCATGAAAAGGCCGTGTATATCTCGACTAACGACCCATCTTTTCTGATAAGTTTCTATATTCAACTTCAGTGAAAACTACTACAATCTACCTGATGCTAAACAAATCTTTAGTCGTCCTGATGGGCTGGTGCCTAGTGACCGCCTGTACTTCGCCAAAAGAGCCCGAGGAGACTACTCCACTCCCGCCGCCGAACATCATCTACATCCTAGCCGACGACCTGGGCTACGGTGACCTGAGCTGCTACGGGCAAACCAAATTTAACACTCCCAACATTGATCGGCTGGCCGCTGAGGGAATGCGCTTTACGCAGCACTACGCGGGCAGCACGGTGTGTGCCCCCTCGCGCTCGGCGCTGATGACGGGTTTGCATACGGGACACACTCCCGTGCGGGGCAACAAGGAGGTGCAACCCGAGGGGCAGTACCCCCTGGCCGACAGCGTGCGGACGCTGGCCGAGGTGCTTCAGCAGGCGGGCTACGCTACCGGGGCCTTCGGCAAGTGGGGGCTCGGCTACCCCGGCTCAGCGGGCGATCCGAACGCGCAGGGCTTCGACACTTTCTTTGGCTACAACTGCCAACGCTTCGCCCACACCTACTACCCCCGCCACCTGTGGAGCAACCAAGACTCGCTGGTGCTGGAAGCCAACGCCGGAACCGAGAAGGGAGCCTACGCTCCGTCGCTTATTCAGGAGCAGACGCTGGCGTTTATCGAGGAGCATCAGGATGAACCCTTCTTTCTGTTCGTACCCCACGTTATTCCGCACGCCGAACTGGTGGCACCTGAGGAGTATACCGAGCGGTTCCGCGGTACGTTTGATCCGGAAGTGTCGTATGAGGGCGTCGATGAGGGAGCGAACTACCGCACGGGGGGCTACGCCTCGCAGCCCGAAGCGCACGCCACCTTCGCCGCGATGATTGCCGTGCTCGACGAGCAGGTGGGTGAGATTATGGATAAGGTTAAGGAATTGGGACTGGATGAGAACACCCTCATTATTTTCACCTCCGACAACGGTCCGCACCAGGAGGCTGGAGCTGATCCCGACTATTTTGATAGCAACGGTCCGCTGCGCGGCTACAAGCGCGACCTGTACGAAGGCGGCATTCGGGTGCCGATGATTGCCCGCTGGCCTGATCGCATTGCGGCGAATAGCGAGACCGACCACGTATCAGCCTTTTGGGATGTGTACCCCACGTTGGCACAGTTAACCGAGCAACCGGTCGCGAAAGACCACGACGGAATTTCGTTTCTGCCCACGCTTACGGGTGACGGGGATCAGCAACAGCACGACTATCTTTACTGGGAATTCCATGAGAGAGGAGGCCGACTGGCGGTGCGCAAGGGTAACTGGAAAGCCGTGCAGTACGACGTGCTGGCGCAGCCCGATGGTCGTCTAGAACTCTACGATTTGGCTACCGATTTGGGAGAGCAAAACAACGTAGCCGAGCAGCACCCGGAGATAGTTACCGAGATGCGGGCCATTTTGGACTCGGCCCGTACCCCCTCGCCGGTGTTTACCTTCGGAGAAGACACTTACTTAGGAATGAATAGATAGTAGGCGCTACTATCAAAAAGAAGCAGCTACAAGAACTAGCTCGTAACTGCCTGATTATCAACGTGGGCCCACCTGGACTCGAACCAGGGACCACCTGATTATGAGTCAGGTGCTCTAACCAGCTGAGCTATAGGCCCCAGCGGGAAGCAAAGCGCAAATTTATCAAATTCAGCATCACTTCCCCAGTCTGAACGCATATTTTGCGCCAGAATCAGTCTAGCATAATTCTTCAAATACGTTTTCCAAGTGATCGGCGATCATCTCGGCGGGGCGGCCCTCAATGTGATGGCGCTCTACAAAGTGCACCAACTCGCCGTTCTTAAACAGCGCAATGGCCGGAGACGACGGCGGGTAGGGCAAGGTATATTCTCGGGCTTTGGCTACCGCTTCGGTATCAACCCCCGCAAACACCGTGGTGAGGTGATCAGGCTTCTTGCTACTTTCGGCCAGCGCCATCTTCACGCCGGGGCGTGCTCCGCCCGCTGCGCATCCGCACACCGAGTTAATCACCATCAGGGTGGTGCCCTGGTGGTCTTTGAGGTGCTGGTCTACCGCGTCGGCGGTCTTTAACTCTTCAAATCCTGCTTCCGTTAAATCGGAACGCATCGGTACTACTAATTCTTCGGGATACATATTTATTGGTTTAATTGGATGTGGGACAACGGATGAGTAATACTAGCGATACGCCAATAGCTACTATCCACCATCCAACTCGGTTTACATAAATCCTAACTCTAGTTTAGCCGCTTCCGACATCATGTCCTGCGTGTAAGGAGGATCAAAGGTGACCTCTACCTTCACGTCGTTGATGCCCTCGATGGCCTTAATCTTTTCCTCCACCTCACTCGGAATTGCTTCGGCCGAGGGGCAAGCCGGTGAAGTGAGGGTCATCAGAATGAAGACGTTATTCACAGGGTAGATATTGATCTCGTAGATCAGACCCAGCTCGTAAATGTCTACCGGAATCTCGGGGTCGTATACCGCCTTAATGGCGTTGAGCACAAGCTCGCGCAGGTCGGTAGTCGTTGTTGTTTCTTCCATAATTAATCGTTTAGGCCGGTGTGACTTTCCCAACGGGAAAACTTTCTATTGGTAGTTCTACTATTCTATCTTCACTTTTCGTAGTACGGCCAGATTTTAATCTACTATCTGATACGCAATCTTACCCTTTTCGTTATCACCGATTGCTCAGTGAAGCAAACAATTTCATCTGCTTAATCATAGCGGCGAAGCCGTTAGAACGTTGGGTGCCGATGAAGCGGTTCATCCCGATCTTGTCGATGAAGTACAGATCAGCATTCAGAATGTCTTCTGCCTTTTGCTCCCCGAACACCCGCACCAACAGACTCACCAAGCCTTTGGTGATCGCCGAATTGCTGTCGGCCGAAAACTTCAGACGGTCGCCTTGTTTTTCGGGCACCAGCCATACCTTTGACTGGCAACCCTTCACGGTGTGATGATCAGTTTTGAGCGAATCTTCTAGCGGAGGAAGCTTTTCTCCTAACTCCATGATGTAGAAATTGGTCATCTCAGAGTCGCCCTCCAGCAGGGTAAACTCGTCGATAATCTCGTCCTGAATCTCATTGATTGTCTGAGCCATGGCTAGCGTTTGAGTCGGCGAATAATACGGTCGAGACTGCCAACCAGCGCATCAACTTCCTCGTGGGTGTTGTACACCGCAAACGACGCCCGTACCGTCCCCTCTAGTCCCAGGCGTTGCATCAGAGGCTCAGTGCAATGGTGCCCGGTGCGTACGGCAATACCCCCGGCATCTAATAACTGACCCAGGTCAAAGTGAAAAATACCGTCTACCACGAACGACACTACGTTCATCTTATCGCGGGCGGTGCCAACCAGGCGCAATCCCGGTACGGTGGCGAGCGCATCCTGCGCGTGCTCTAGCAACTGCTGCTCGTGCGCGCGCATGGCCGGTTTACCCAGATCGTTAACGTAGGCAAAGGCTTCGTTAAGCGCCACCACATCGGCGATATTGGGCGTGCCCGCCTCAAACTTATAGGGCAAGTCGTTAAACGTCGTCTTTTCGAACGAGACACTGCGGATCATTTCTCCGCCGCCCTGGTAGGGGGGCATGGCTTCGAGCAGCGCCCGCTTGCCGTACAAGATGCCCACCCCGGTAGGGCCGAACATCTTATGCCCCGAAAAGACGAAGAAATCGCAATCTAATGATTGCACGTCGATGTCCAGATAGGGGGTGGACTGCGCCCCGTCAATAACGACCACCGCGCCGTGCTGATGGGCCAGATTGATCACCTCCTTCACAGGATTGATCGTGCCCAGGGCGTTTGATACGTGCACCAGGCTTACCAGCTTCGTACAGGGCGAAAGCAAATCTTCGTAAGCGTCCAGCAGAATCTCACCCCGGTCGTTGATCGGAATCACCTTGAGCACCGCGCCCCGCTCTTCGCACAGCAGTTGCCAGGGCACAATGTTAGAGTGGTGCTCCATGGTAGAGATAATGATCTCGTCACCTTCCTGAATAAACGTCCGCCCGTAGGAAGCCGCGATGAGGTTCAACCCGTCGGTGGTACCCCGCGTAAAGATGACTTCCTCGGGTTCGGCAGCATTGATGAACCGTTGTGCCGACTGTCGGGTGGCTTCGTAGGCAGCGGTAGCCCGCTCGGCCAACGTATGAATACCCCGGTGAATGTTAGCATTATCCTGCTCGTAGTACGCCCGTAGCGCATTAATCACCCGGGTAGGCTTCTGGGTCGTAGCGGCATTGTCTAGGTACACCAAGGGCCGACCATTTACCTCCTGATGAAGAATCGGGAAGTCTTCACGAACGCGTTCTACGACCAGTGCTGGTGCTTCGGCGGTGGCTAGGCTCATGAGGTGGTTTCTTTTAGTAATCGCTGATCAATCACGCTACGCAGATAGTCCCGCAGCGCGTCTGACTTTACGTTTTGCACTACCTCTCCGGCAAAGGCCTGCAGCAACAGGGCGCGCGCTTGCACTTTATCCAGTCCGCGGGCGCGAAGGTAGAACAGCTGCTCAGCGTCCATCTGTCCGGTGGTGGCTCCGTGCGAGCACTTCACATCATCGGCCCAGATTTCCAGCTGGGGCTTGGTATCTACCGAAGCGTTATCGGTAAGCAAAATGTTGCGGTTCGACTGAAATGCGTTGGTCTTCTGCGCGATCTGCTGCACGTAAATCTTGCCGTTAAACACTCCGTGCGAGGCATCGTCCATAATACCCTTATACAGCTCGTTACTGAATGAGTTAGGCTGCCGGTGGTCGACCGAGGTATGGTTGTCTACGTGCGTTTTGCCCCGCATCATATACAATCCGTACATATGCGTTTCGCAACCCTCAGCGTCCAGAGTCACGTTCAGATTGTTACGCACTATGGCCCCGTCGAGCGTGACGGTCACCGCCTGAAACAAACTGTCGGCCGACTGGTACACGTGGGTGTGGCCCGTATGGTACGCCTGCGGACTTTCGCTTTGTACCTTATGGTAGTAGGCTACCGCCCGCTCGTGTAGCCACAGTTCGGTAGCAGCATTGTGGTACGCCGGATGCTCACCCGTATGGAAGTACATCTCGGTAAACGTAGCTTGGCTGCGCGCTTCCAACACGAACAGATTGCGGGTCTGGCTAAAAGCAGCGGCGGAGGAGGTATCGCTCAGGTAGTAGAAGTAGGTGGGGTGCGTTACCACCTGTCCGGCGGGTACGTGGATAAGCGACCCCTGTTGCACCAGTGCGGTGTTGAGCGCGGCAAACGCATCGGTAGTGGTGGCGGTTTGTCGGGCGAAGTAGCGATTCATGAGCGCCGGATGCTGCTGAAAGGCTTCGGACAAAGGCTTGATGATCAGTTCTTCGGGGGGACTTACCACCACCGAAAGTTCGTCTGAGTACTGCCCGTTAACAAATACCAGGATATTAGCTTGCTCATCAACCCGCCAGGCGGCAAATTGGTCGGCCAGATTACCGGCGGGAGCAGCCTCCGCCGCGGCCTCACCAAACTGCTTTTCCAGCGCTCGGGTAATGGGAGTGTACTTATACTCTTCGTCTCGCTTGCCGGGCAATCCGTCGCGCTCCAGCACCTCCATGGCGGCCCGCCGTTGCTGGTGTGTCTCTTCGTCACGTGCGCCGTTCAGGCGTTGCTCGTAGGCGGCAAACTGCTGGGCAAAAGTTTCTTGTAGTGACATGCTTGTTACTTGGTTTCGGCCAGGGCCGCTTCTTCCTTAATCCAATCGTAGCCCTTTTCTTCGAGAGCCAGAGCCAGGTTTTTGTCACCCGACTTCACAATGCGTCCGTTGTAGAGCACGTGCACCACGTCGGGCACGATGTACTCGAGCAAACGTTGGTAGTGCGTTACCACAATGGTGGCATTATCGCTGCGCCGCAGTTGATTTACCCCGTTGGCCACGATGCGCAGCGCGTCGATGTCCAATCCCGAATCAGTTTCATCCAGGATAGCCAACCGAGGGTCAAGCATCGCCATCTGAAATACTTCGTTGCGCTTTTTTTCGCCGCCCGAAAAGCCTTCGTTGAGCGAGCGACTCAGCAGCGACTGATCAATATCAACCAGCTTCATTTTCTCCTTCATCAACTTAAGAAAAGAAACGGCGTCGAGTGGGTCCATGCCTTTGTGCAGACGTATCTGGTTGACGGCGGTCTTCAAAAAGTTGGTGGTACTCACGCCCGGAATCTCTACTGGGTACTGGAACGCCAGAAAAACTCCCTCGCGGGCGCGCTCCTCGGGCTCTAGCCCCAGTAAGTCCATTCCTTGGTACTGTACCGAGCCTTCGGTAACCTCAAACTCTTCGCGGCCCGCCAGCACCGAAGCGAGGGTGCTCTTGCCGGAGCCATTGGGGCCCATAATGGCGTGCACCTCGCCCGCGTTTATCTCAAGGTTGATACCATTGAGAATGGGTTTGTCTTCTATTTGGGCGTGTAGATTTTTAACGGAAAGCATGTATCAAGAATTAGAAATTAAGAACTAAAAGAATTAGGAATTCTTTAGTTCCTAATTCCCAATTAATCTAGCCTACGCTGCCCTCAAGAGTAAGGGCCAGGAGCTTCTGGGCTTCTACGGCAAACTCCATCGGAAGTTGGTTGAGCACTTCCTTGCAGTAGCCGTTTACGATGAGCGCTACAGCGTCTTCTTCGCTAATGCCGCGCTGCAGGCAGTAGAAAATCTGATCTTCGCCGATCTTAGAAGTAGTGGCTTCGTGCTCAATCTGCGCGGAAGCGTTGTCCGACTCAATGTAGGGAAAAGTGTGCGCGCCGCACTGGTTGCCCATCAGCAGCGAGTCGCACTGCGAGAAGTTGCGCGCCCCTTCGGCCCGTTTTACTACCCGCACCAAGCCACGGTAACTGTTCTGGCTGCGCCCGGCCGATACGCCCTTCGACACAATACGACTACGGGTGTGCTTGCCCAGGTGGATCATCTTGGTGCCCGTGTCGGCCTGCTGTAGGTTGTTCGTTACCGCCACTGAGTAGAACTCACCAATCGAATGATCGCCCTTCAGGATACAGCTAGGATATTTCCAGGTGATGGCCGAGCCGGTTTCAACCTGCGTCCAGGAGATCTTGGAGCGGTCGCCCGCGCAGATGCCTCGCTTGGTTACAAAGTTATAAATACCGCCCTTGCCGTTTTTGTCGCCCGGATACCAGTTTTGTACTGTTGAGTACTTGATCTCGGCGTCATCGGCAGCGTAAAGTTCTACCACCGCTGCGTGCAGCTGGTTCTCGTCGCGCATGGGGGCCGTGCAGCCTTCCAGGTAGCTTACGTACGACCCGGCTTCGGCCACGATGAGTGTACGCTCGAACTGCCCGGTGTTAGCGGCGTTGATGCGGAAGTAGGTAGACAACTCCATCGGGCAACGCACGCCCTTGGGGATATAGCAGAACGAGCCATCACTAAATACCGCTGAGTTGAGCGCCGCAAAGTAGTTGTCGCCGGGGGGCACCACCGAGCCCAGGTACTTCTTAATCAGTTCGGGATGCTCGTGCACGGCCTCACTAAACGAGCAAAAGATAATGCCCAGGTCGCCCAGTTTATCCTTGAAGGTGGTTGCCACCGATACGCTATCCATTACGGCGTCTACGGCGACACCGGTCAGGCGCTTCTGCTCCTGCAGCGAGATGCCCAATCGCTTAAAGGTATCCAGCAACTCGGGGTCCACTTCGTCCAGGCTACTGGGTTTGGCCTTTTGCTTGGGAGCCGCGTAGTAGATGATATCTTGGTAGTCGATGGGAGGGAACTTCACGTTGTGCCAGTTGGGCTCCTTGAGGGTCAGCCAATGGTGATAGGACTTCAGGCGCCACGTCAGCAACCATTCTGGTTCGTTCTTCTTAGCAGAGATAAACCGAATCGTATCCTCATTAAGTCCCTTGGGGGCTGAGTCAGACTCAATATTAGATTCAAAGCCGTATTTGTAGTCGGACTGGGTAAACTCCTCCAGAATTTGGTTGTCATTACTCATAGTACGCGTTCTTTTTTGTAGCAACGTAGCGAGGCACAATTCGTTCGGTAATCTCGGACATTTCTCACGCAGGCGTACCTCGCGCGTCGTGTTTATTTAGAACACATTTAAATAGCGAGTAGTTTCCGAAATTTGCCTATTCGTTAAGCTGAATATGACGGTTCAGACTTTCCTCGAGCGATATAATTGTTTCGGTTCGGACGATGCCATCGATCTTCTGGATTTTATCGTGCAGCACCTCGCGAAGATTCTTGGTATCGCGGCAGTGGATTTTGATGAAGATGCTGTAGTTACCGGTGGTATAGTGAATCTTAACCACCTCGGGCACTTTTTTAAGCTCATCGACCACCTGGTCGTAAAGAGAGCTCTTCTCTAAGTAGATTCCTAAAAAAGCGGTAATGTCGTACCCTAATTTAGAATAATCCATGTTAAGGGTCGTTCCGCGCACGATGCCCATCTCTTCCATCTTGCGCATTCGCACGTGCACGGTGCCGCCCGAAACGTATACCTTTTTGGCAATTTCGGTATAGGGAATTTTGGCGTCGTCCGACAGAAGTGCCAGGATTTTTAGATCGATGTTGTCAATTTCTAAATTTTTACTCATTCTGGTTCAGAAAATTGGGTTTGATGTAAACAATACGGCTGAAAATTACAATAGATATAAATTTTTACCAAACTTATTAAATATTTTTTAAGTTAATGGGGAAAATATTAGTTTTGTGATGATTCAACAAGTAGAAGTAGTCTACTGTTTTTACACTGTAGGGTGATGAAATTGGCAGCCATGCCCTCCCGTCTCGAGGGTGGAGACAATGGAACAAACTCTGTAAAGAGCTAACCACTCCTTGAAGGTTCGACTCCTTCCCCTACAGCGCACGGTTTACGTACCGTACATAAGTTTTGGGTTAATGTTGTTTATCAAAAAAGGCTATGATTTTCATGGCCTTTTTTGTTTTCCACCAGTGTCCAACGCTCCCTCACCCGCACCCCTCTACAAGCATTATTGGATGCTCTCTGCCCTGTCGCAAGAATTTTCGGCAATATGACAATTTTTGTTAGAAATTTAGTAGTTTGCTAACGCAATTGATGATCCTTTTTGCCTAATCTATAAAAAACTGAACTATCATGACCGATTCTGCCTATCCCTGGCTTAAAAGCTACCCCGACGGGGTTCCCCATACCATTGATCCTAACAAGTATTCGTCGATCGTAGACCTGCTCGACCGCTGCATTGAAAAGTACACCGACTCAGTAGCCTTCGAGTGCATGGGGGCTACCATCACGTATCGTCAGTTAGACGAACAGTCGCAGCACTTTGCCGCGTACCTTCTTGAGGTTTGCCACCTCAAACCCGGAAGCCGCGTGGCCCTCCAGATGCCGAACCTTTTGCAATACCCGATTACAATGCTCGGAGCCCTTCGCGCCGGCATGGTGGTAGTAAACGTGAACCCCCTCTACACCGCGCGCGAGATGAAGCATCAACTATCGGATTCGGGAGCCGACGTTATTGTGATCCTCGCCAACTTCGCCCACAATCTGGAGAAGATAGCCGCTGACCTTCCGCTAAAGCACATCATTGTTACCGAGATAGGTGACCTGCTGGGTGGCCTAAAGGGAACCATCGTGAACCTGGTAGTAAAGCACGTGAAGAAGATGGTGCCCGCCTACCAGCTGCCCCAGGCTACTAAATTTAAGGACGTGTTTAAGGAGGGCCAGCGGCATACGTTTAAGGCGCCTACCATTCAGCCGGAAGACATTGCCTTTTTGCAGTACACCGGGGGTACCACCGGCGTCGCCAAGGGGGCGGTGCTTACCCACACCAACCTGGTGGCCAACATGCTGCAGATCACCTCGTGCACCGGTTTAAAACTCAAACCCCGTGAGGAGGTGATGATTACAGCACTGCCCCTCTACCACATCTACGCCCTTACGGTCAATTGCCTGTCGATGCTGGAGCTGGGCGCGAAAAACGTGCTGATCACCAATCCGCGCGATATGAAGGCCTTCATTAAGGAGCTCAAAAAGCAGCCCTTTACGGTAATCACGGGCGTCAATACGCTCTACAACGCGCTACTTAACCACCCCGACTTCGGAACCATCGACTTCAAACACCTTAAAGTAACCAGCGCGGGGGGCATGGCTGTGCAGAAGGTAGTCGCCGAACGGTGGCAAGCGGCCACCGGCGTGTCGGTAACCGAAGGCTACGGGCTCACTGAAACCTCACCGGTGCTCACCACCAACCAGGTCGACGGCTCCGAGCGAATTGGTAGCATCGGCTTGCCGGTACCCAATACCCAGATTATTATCGCCGACGATGACGGCAATGAGGTGCCCTTCGGAGAACCGGGCGAGATTTACGCCAAGGGTCCGCAGGTGATGCGCGGGTACTGGAACCGCCCCGACGAAACCAAGCAGGTGTTTACCGACGATGGCTGGTTCAAAACCGGCGATGTGGGTGTGATGGGCGAAGACGGCTTCATCAAAATTGTGGATCGCAAGAAAGAGATGATCAACGTGTCGGGTTTCAACGTGTATCCCAACGAGATCGAGGAAGTAGTGTCCGGCCACGCCAAGGTGCTGGAAGTAGGGGCCATCGGAGTGCCCAACGAGCGGTCTACCGAGGTGGTGAAGGTGTTCGTAGTGAAAAAAGACGAAAGCCTTACGGAACAAGAACTGATTGCCTACTGCCGAGAAAACATGACGGCCTACAAGGTGCCCAAGATCGTAGAATTTACCACCGAACTGCCGAAGTCTAACGTAGGTAAAATACTCCGGCGCCTGCTGCGCGACCGGGAAGAGGTGGCGGTGCCTAGTCCATCTTAATCTCTACGCGCCGGTTCTTCCGGCGCGCTTCCGGACCTTCGTCGCTCAGGGGCTGGGTAGACCCTCGCCCGTAGGATACAATCTGCCCTTCTTCCACGCCCTGGCTAATCAGGTAGCGCTTGGCGGCTTGCGCCCGCTCAATAGAAAGCTTCAGGTTATAGTCTTTTCCCCCGGTGTCGTCGGCGTGGCCCACCAGCACCACGTTGCGGGTAGCATCTTTGGTAAGCAAACCCGCCACGTCGCGCAGGTAGGGGATCGACGAAGACTGAAGTTCGTCGGAGTTCAGGCCAAAGAACAGATACCGGGTTTCTTCGGCTGGGTCAGTAGGCTCGGCAGCGGGAGAAGAGGTAGGCGCTTGCTGGTTCACCCCCTTAAACTCATCCAGTAACGCCTGTGTCTCGGCCAGCAGTGCCTGCGTTTCGGCATCTAGGTTTGAGGAGGATGCCGCGGAAGAACTATCCAGCGCCGGGCGACGCCCCCCCTCAATGCGGCTGGCCAACTGCCGGTCGCGATCTTCCTTGCTCACCAGTTTCGAGGTATAAATGTCGGCCGACCGGCCGTAGCGATCGCTGACGAAATACACCTCGTCGTTAGCGGCAACCGTCAGGTACGCATCAAAACCCGCCGAGTTAATATTGTCCCCCAGGTTGCGTGGTTCCGACCAGCGGGTCCAGGTGCTATCCAGGCGGGTCGATACAAATATATCGGCGTTGCCGTAGCCCGGATGCCCGTTACTCGCAAAAAAAAGGTGACGCTGGTCTTCGCTCAGGAAGGGCGACATCTCGTAGCCTTCGGTATTTACGGTGTCGCCCAGATGCATCGGGTCGCTCCAGTCTCCCGAAAAAGAGTCTTTAAACGTAACGTACAGGTCTTCTTGCCCCACCGCGTCGGCGTGCTGCATGGATAGGATGGCCACGTCTTCAGACGAGGATACGAAGATGCCGTAAAAGTTTCCGATCTTATCCGATAGCTTCGGAATCTTCACGTCGCTTGGGTCTAGCCAACCAGAGGTTTGATTAAACGAAAAGGCCAAGCCCGGTCGGCTGCCGTTGTCTGCCTCGTATGAGTTGAGCAGGTACAGGGTGTTGCCGGTTTTGCTGACTCCCACCACGGCATTGTTGTTTCGGTTGTTAAGTTTAGATAAGTCGTTGGCAGGCAGGCCCCAGGTGCCGCTGGGCAGTCGCTTGGTGTACCAGATATCCTGCCCAGACTGCGCGCCTCCTACATTGGCGCTGTACAGCGTACGTACGAAGTACAGGGTGCTATCACGCGCCGAGTAGAGCGGGTAACTTTCTTCGGCCCGCGAGTTGATCGTGTCGGATAGCGCTACCGGTGGTTGAAAGTAAAAGTCCTGCGCCTGCCCCGGCCAAGCGGCCAGGTAGCTGATCATAAAAACGGTGAGCTGTATGCGTAGATATTTCATAGTTACCATAGGTAAGGGGCGCTATCCTGCTGGTTGAACAGCGTGAAGCCTAAAACAATTTCGTGCGTTCCTGAGCGGAAGTCGCTTACGGCGCCCAATCCGTAGTCGTAGGCGTAATTAATGTTAAACTGGTTGCTGATATTGAGCCCGAGCATAGCCGCTATGGTGCCCGAGTTACGGTACGAAGCGCCTACCCACACGGTTTCCTGGTAGCGCAGGCGCAGGTTAAGGTCGTAGGTAACCGGGAGCACCTCGCTTACTCCTACAAACGCCCCCGGCAGCAGCATAAACGAGTTGCTCAGCCGAAACCGTCCGCCCAGCAGACCATAGTGATACAGGTTCTGCCGCGCATCCTCAGAGTCGGCTACCCCTGTAGCTACCGGATTGCGCAGAATGCGGTCGACGGAGTAGCCTAAGTAGTAATTTTCGGCGTACAGGAATAGTCCCAGGTTTAAATCAAAACTGGTGGCCCCGTCTGACTGGCTTAGAATGCGGTTGATCACATCGTCGTCGTTCTGGCTGGGCAGGGTAATGCCGCTGGCGTCGATGCGGCGGTTATTGATCCCGGCCGAAGCCCCCAACGAAAGCCGGGTGCGGGCTCCTATGGGCAGATGCGCTGCATAAGTCAAGAAGGCCTGCGTCTGCTGAAAGACACTCTGCTGGTCGTTGATCACGTAACCACCGATGCCGTGGCGCACGCGGGTTCCTCGGCCTAGTGCCGACTGGGTTTCTAACTGCCCGAACGCACTGGGGTCGCTGATGCGCAGCGCGTTGTTCTGGTAGGTAAACTCCCGGGGCTTGGCGGCCAGCGGTGCGTGCGCACTCAGGTAGAACGTCTGGGGCGAACCGTTCACTCCGGTCCACTGCTGCCGATAGCCTACCTTGAGATCGGTAAAATCCTCAATCCCCGCCACCGCGGGGTTCACCGCAATAAGGTTCTGGAAGTACTGACTAAAGCGAAACGGTTGCTGTCCGTAGCATACGCTGGTTGCGGTGAGTAGTAAACTTAGTAGATATATTCTTTTCATAGTTGCTAATAACAAGTGGGGTCACCCGGTGAGGATCACCCCGTGAGGATCACCCCGTGAGGATCACCCCGTGAGGATCACCGTAGAATTGTAAGCGGACCCTTATGTACGTTCCCTTCGGCACCGGTTACCAAGTAGTAGTAGGTTCCTTCGGGCAGCATCTGCCCCTCGTACGTACCGTCCCAGTCGCCCTGGTACGCTTCGTTGCGGTATACCGAATGGCCGTACCGGTCAACAACTTCTACCACCACGGATAAACTTCCCCCCTGGCCATCAATCGCCCACGTATCGTTGACTTCATCACCATTGGGAGTAAAGGTATTCGGAATAGACAGCGTAGGCGCTACGCACTCCTCGATAACTACGGTAACCGTATCTCTAACGGATTCGGCGGTGACTGGGTTGGTTACCGTAACTGCGTAAACGGTCGTCTGCGTAGGGCGAACAACCACACTATCCCGGTTAGTAGGCTCTTCCAGGCCACAGTCGGCCGAACAACTCCAGACGTAGCTGAGCCCTTTGGTTGACCCGGCAGTGATATTCACCCGTAGGGTGTCGGTTTCACCTAAACATACTGTACGAGTGTCGTCCAACACAGCAATGGTGAGGGCAGGAAACACCTCAATCTGCAAGGAAGCGTCCGACTCGGCCTGCCCAGCCCCGTCAGAGGCATTCCAACGCGCTTGATCGCTTCCCGAGAATCCTGAATCTGGCGCGTAAACCAATGCCCCGGCAACCACCTCCGCCACGGGAATAGCGAAACCTTCCGAAAAATAATCAGCGGATTGCAAACTGTCGCCCCGGTAAATAAACGTACCGTCTTGAGGGGCCTCTGTCAGATAAATTTGGGCGGGTCCGAACGAGGGGGCATCGTCAGGGTCTTCGTACTGGTCGGTGAAGTCGGCCAGCCGGAAAATGTAGGGCTGATTTTCTACGGTATTCACCACGAGGTCGCTCACCATTGGGGGGATATTAGACACCACTGTGATAGTCACACTTGTTTGGGCACTGCTACCATCGTCGGCTGATGCTCCGGCCAATAGGGTTTCGGTACCGCGGTAGTCCTTGCTGGGGGTGTAGCGGACTCCACTTAGGGCATAAGCAATCGCATCGGTTCCCCCGGTGAACACCAGCGAACCATCATTGGTACCGTTGCCCGAAGCGAAAGTTAGCAGCGGAAGAATATCGGTGGGTAATGACAGCGTCCCGTTACCAACCGACAGCGTTACGGTGATGGGTAACTGCTGCGTGGCCGAGAAGGCCAGCGGCGGCACCTGTAGCGACTGATCGTTTGCGACGCGAACGGGTCCGGGAGCGGTTAGGGTTAGCTGAAGCTCGGGCGGATTTACCGAGATACGCACCGGCTTGCTATTAGCGGCGAAAATAGTGCCGTCGATAGCATTCCAGAGAAATTGCACTTCACCTTGGTAATCATCTGGCGCCTGATAGCGCAGGGCAGTAAACTCGCTGGGTGCCACCCGAAGTCCGTTGGGCCCGGCTTCTAGAATTCGGTTGTTGGTCACTTCTTCCTCCCCCAGTAGCAGGGTGCCCCGTTCGGGTTTAGACCGGATGAAGATGCCCGCGAAAGGCTCGTCTTCCGGATCATTATACTGCGCGGCAAATTCGGCACTGGTAAACAAAAGAAAGTTGCCTGCGGTCACTTCTTTGGTAACCGCTCGGATACTAGGGGGAGTATCGGGCGGAGAACCTACCACAACGAACCGGGAGACCGATACGCTTTCGGTAGTACTTTCAAAAGCCGTGGTTGTTACCCGGCGGATGCCTTCTGTGGGCAACAGAAGCGGTGGAGGTTCATTGCTGAACGCTATACTGCGCAACGCACGCTCAAAGGTAGCCAGGGGGGCGGGGCCACTTATGGTAATCGTCTGTCCTCCGTTTCCGGTTACTGCCAAACCAGCCGGAACCTCCGTCAGCCGCAGGCGGTCTTCGCTGTTTTGAAATCCGGTGTTGATGGTAACTTCAGCGCGGGTGAGCAGATCGTTGTCACCGTCGACTATTTCAGCTAGTTCGAACACCGGGATGTTTACGCCCGTGCCCGCCGGATAGGAGAGCGGATCGTCGTTGGGTAGTAGCACGACGGGGGCGTCGTTTTCAGCGAGCACCGTAATACTTCGAGTTGCTGAGTTACTAGCCTGATCCTGGGCGTCAACTACTTGCAACGAAGCCGTGCGCGGGCCTGTATCAGGACTAATATCGTTGGTGTTGTAGTACGTAACTCGGCGCAGTGCGTCTTCAAAGTCAGCCGCCGCCCGGCTGCTACCGGCCGGATAACTGAGGAGCAGAAAGGTGCCATTGGCTTCGTTCACCACTCCACGAATGGTTTCGGTATCAGGAAACTCCAATTGATCCTCACCGTCCACGTAGCCGGTAATCTGCACCACCGCCCGAACAATAGGAACGTCACTATTTAGCCGAACACTGCTGGCAAAAACCCGTGCCTGATCACCTTCGCGATAAGTGAGCGAACCATTTTCTAAGCCGCTGATTACGGGGGGAGATTGTGCCCAAACCGTTTGGGTAACGACCAGAAGCAACAGTACAAAGCGTGCGATCGGCTGAATCATTAGCGCAAAATGGTTACCGAACCCTTGTAACTGGCTAACCCATTGTTAAGAACAATCGAGTAGTAATACGTTCCAACCGGCAGTTCCTCTCCCTGGTACTGGCCGTCCCAAGACTGTGGGTCTCCTTCGCTACGAAAAAGACGATGGCCGTAGCGGTCGTAAATCTCGACGACGCTACGATCGTAGGTGAACAGATTTCCTACCTCCCACAGGTCATTGTCACCGTCACCGTTTGGGGTAAAGGCGCTAGGAATGTCCAGCGTTTGGTTGGGACAATCAACCAACTCCACCCGTACGGAGTCCGCAACGATGGTACCATTAGCATCGGTAACCGCCACGCGGTAGGTAGTAGTTTCGGTAGGCAACACCGGCAGCTCATCATTGGTGGTTAGGGTTTCCCCGTTCGCTGACCAAATATAGCGATAGGGGGGCGTGCCGCCCTGCACGTCGACGGTCAGTCGCACAGAGTCGGTAGGGCAAGTTTCTACAGTCTCGCCCAACTCAGCGCGCAGGTCAGACTGAGATACGGTAATAATAACCTGTGCCGGAAATTCTGCAAAGTCGGCACCATCTGAAGCGTTCCACCCGAGCGAATCTTCTCCCGTAAAATCCGGACTGCTAACGTACGATAGGGAAGAGATAGCCGCCTGATCAAGTACCAGATTGTCCTCAATATCAGCATCCGTCAGCGTGTCGGTACCAACGAGTAAGAAACCGCTGCGCGGCAGGGCGGTGATCTGTAGCGTAGCGATCCCCTCCTGTGGACGGTTGTCTGGGTCGTTGTAGGAGGTCTGGAAAGTGGCCGCTGCAAAAGAGTAAGGCACCCCGCTTACCGCCGCTACCTCAACGTCGCTCACTACGGGGGGGGCATTTTGAGGCAGTACTTCGATGATTACCTCCGCCGCAATACCTGATTGCCCCTCGTTGTCACGGGCTACCCAGCGAAAGCGGTCGGTTCCAACGTAGTTTTCTGAAGGGGTATACGTGAGCGTAGTGGTGGTAAGGTTCACCTCAAACCCCTGTCGGCCTAAATCATCGTCGGTGAGCGGACGGGTGCCCGTCGAGAGCGTACCCTGGGTAGGGAGGCTCAGCACGAAGATGGTGCCCGAGAAGCCCGTACCATCCTCATCGCCACCATAAGCCGCTGCAAAAAGCTCCTGGGGCGGACTGATAGGAACCCCCCTGGGAGTGTTTAACGAGATATCGGCAAGTACCGGAGGAATGTTAGCGTCAGAGATACGAATAAAGCGGTCTTGGGTGTTGCTAGGATTGGTACCATCGTTCACGACAAACGTAACCCGACGGGTGCTAACGGTGGGATTGATCTCTTTCAAGTTAGTGTAGCGTACCGCGCGCAGCACCTGTTGCATCTGGTCGGCATTGAGCGAACCAGTGATGGTTAACCGCCCCGCTTCCGCGTTCCAGCTTGCCTGTATTCCTTCCGCGTTCACACTTAGCTCATCCTCATCGTTCACGTAGGTGTCATCAGAAAAAAACACCTCAGCTCGAGTCAGGACGTTATCCTCGGGGTCGTTCACCGCCAGACTTTCGGTAATTGGCTTGGCCGCTTCCCCCTCTGCGTAGTTCAAAAACGTGCGCTCTATACCACTCAGCACTGGTGCTTCATTTACATCGATCACTGAAATGGTAAGGACCGCAATAAATGATCCCTCGGCGGTTGCCCGGACGCGCACCTGATAAGTTTCCTTGAATTCGTGGTTGAAAGAAACCGCACTTTTAAGCTCATCACCTTCAATGGTAAACCGGTCGTTATCACTTCCCCCTGGTCCTTCTGCCAAGGCAAAGGTTGCGTCACCTCCGCTACCGCCGGATGCAGTGAGCCTGCCCACCGTGGTGCCAATCGGTTCGTTCTCCCGAATGTCGCGGGGCGCAAGCGTGATCTCAGTCGGCGGTTCGGGTAGGTTGCCGATGGTGAGCTCGATGATTTTCTCAAAAGGCCCATCAGCGTTGCTGGCTACGATCACTACCGTTCGGATGGGGGTTTGCTCAAAGTTAAACGGTTGGCTGGCAAAAAGCTGGTTGTCTACAATCGTGAACGCACCGTTGTTACCCCGCCCGCCCGGTAGCGTAAAGGTGTAAGGACCTGCACCGCCCGTGGCGCTCAACGTGCCTACTACCGTGCCATCGGGTTGATTTTCATTAACGGTGGTCGACGACAGCGTGATATCGGTGGGCGGATCGGGCTGGTCAACCACGGTGACCGTCAGGGTTTTGTCAAACGAGCCATCGCCGGTAGCGCGCACCCGTACTGCGTAGCTTTCCTTGGTTTCAAAGTCGAACACCGCCGCCGTGATCAATTGGTTCCCTTCGATGCTAAAGCTGCCGTTGTCGTTAGGCTCACTGTCTACCAGCTCAAAGGTAGTAGCCACTTCGCCGCCCGAAGCACCCAGGGTGCCTACCACGGTGCCGACGGGAGCCCCTTCGTTTACGGCACTGTTACTAAGAACAATATCGGTGGGAGGCTCCGGTACGTTGTTCACCGTGATCGTAAACTCCTTGGTGAACGAACCGTCACCGGTGGCGGTAATGGTGATGTTGTAGGTTGGCTGCGTTTCAAAGTCGAGCGGCCCCTGCGTGAGCAGTTGGTTAGCGTTGAGGGTGAAGGCCCCGGCCCCCGGGCCACTCAGCGCGTAGGTAATCGGCACTGGACTACCTCCCGTAGCCGAAAGGGTGCCTACCAGTCGCCCGGGAAGCACGCCCTCGTCAATAGCCGTGTTATCTAATACGATGTCGGTGGGGGGTTCTGGGTTGTTTATTACCACCACAGTGAAGTTTTGGGCGGGCGACACTCCGTCGCCGGTGGCCTGAATTCGAACGGAGTACTGGGGAGTCGTTTCAAAGTCGGGCGCCACATTGATGCGTAGTTCGTCATTGACAATAGTGAACTGCCCGTTATTTTCGCCCCCGGGCCCGCCGACAAATTGATAGGTGACCGGCACCTCGGGCGCACCACCCTGGGCAGCCAGAAACCCTACGCGAGTGCCTACTGCGGCCCCCTCGGAGACAGCGTTGGCCGAAAGCGTGATGCCCGTGGGTGGTTCTTCTACGTTGAGTACCCGAATGGTAAAATTCTCTGACTCGCGTTGTAGATTGAGGAAGCCAAACCGTCGCTCTACCCTAATTTCTAGTTCTTGATCGGCGGGGTTCTCGAAGTTAAAGGATTCCCGAGCAAACAGGTTGTTGTCATCAATGCGGAAGCGTTGATCATCAGGCCCGCCGTCAAAACGATAATTACCCGACCCGGTAAACTGCCCAATTACCTCAGTGATAGGCTGGTTTTCAAGAACCTCCAAATTGTTGAGGCTAAAGTCCGAAGGACTAAGGGGGGCTGCTACCTCTACTGCGAACGTTTGGGGAGCGCTTTCGCTTACGTTATTTCCTTCATCGCGGCCGTTGTCGCGCAGCACCACACTTACTTGCGCAGTGCCGATTTTGTCGTCCGCCGGTTGGTAGGTCAGGGTGCCGTTGGGGGTGATGGTAGGAGGTTGGATAAACAGGTCATCATCGCTGGTGGTCACCGCAAAGCTAACGGTCTGATTATCTTCATCAGTGGCGGTGGGCGGACCCGGCGCAATACCAGTGGCGAAGTTGGGCACCGTGACGGGGGGCGCCTGCGCTTCTACGGTTTGGTCGTTACCTGCCACTCCAGCAAACTGCGGCGCGTCGTTTACGGCGTTCACCCGAAAGGTAAACTCCTGGGCAAAGGTATTTTGCTCATCGCTGGTCGCCGTGATCGTAAACGCTTCCTCGCCATTTTTGTCGGGTTGCGCCTCAAATAAGTAGATGCCGTTGCTGTTATCTGCGGTAAGGGTCGCAAAATCAACTTCCTCGGGGCCGGGCGTTATCTCGTAGGTAACCTCCTGCTCCGGATCTTCAGGAACCACGCTTACCTGTTCCGGCTCCGCAAAGTCCTCATTCACTTCGTACGCTGCCGCTACCGAGAAGCGGGGCAGTGCCTGCACGGTTACCGTTAACGGAAAGGGAGCACTATCGTCTTCGCCATCGTTTACCACCACCGGCACGGTTAGGGCGCCACTAAAATTGGCGGCGGGGGTGATCGTAAGTCCGGTGGCAGAATAATTTTGCCCCGGTACCACGCGCAGGGTAAAGCCAACGGGGTAGGTGTCATCCGCATCTTCGTCCGAAACCGTCAGATTTCCCAACGCCAGGGTGAGCGGCTCGTTCTCAGGGGTGGCAAGGGGAGTTTGACTAACAACTACCGGGGGGTCGTTTACGTCCAGCACACCAATCGCGAACGCCTCGGTAACGATGCTATCGTTGGCCCCCGATGAACTTAAAAATGCTACGGCTACCGCTAAGTTATAGGAGGCTATCTCCTCAAAGTTAAGCGAATCAGTAGTGACTAGTTGCCGATTAATAATAGCGAACGGAACGTTGGCCGACTCTAGGCTGAACAAGGCAGTAGCGGGAGAAAAAGTTCCTACCGGGGTGCCAACCGCCTGATTTTCGGCAATGGTGCTATTAGAAATATCCGCTTCTTGTTGCGCCTGCCCGGTTGCCGCTACCAGCAATAGCAATACTAAAAGCAGAGTAGGCCCGTGCCAACCAGAAATAATCGAAAAGAATCTCACAGATAAAGAGTTTAGTGCGCAACAAACCATACGTACGTTAGGGTGAGCAACTGCATCGTATATCTACCTTATAATTTGTCAAGAACCACAAATATAAGACATTTGCCCGAAGCCTACACAAAACTGCGTATGTAATAATAAGAATATTTTTTCATAGTTTAGTTACAAAAATAGGATTTGTTGTCGACAATATAGGTTTTAAACGTGCTTAATAAACTGTTAAGTGTCATACGGATTAGCCTTTGTGCTATAAACTACGTTGTTATTTTGCCAAAAAGGTACGGTTATTCGCCGAGGTCAAAAAACCACCAAAAATGGTCCAATTTTTCTGGATATGCCTGTTACTAGTGCTGTACACCTACCTTGGTTACGGGCTACTCCTTTACGCAATAACCCGCCTCAAAAAGCCTCGTACCGTCTGCTACCACTCCGAATCTAGCCTCCCTGAGGTGACACTGATTATTGCGGCCTATAACGAAGCGGACTTCATCGCTCAGAAAATTAAGAACTCGCTCGAACTGTACTATCCCGACGGGCGACTGCGCATCTGGATCGTTACCGACGGTTCAGACGACGCTACCCCGCAGATCGTTGAACACATCGAGGGCGTCGAGCACTTTTTTCAGCCCGAACGGCAGGGTAAGATTGCGGCAGTGAACCGCGTGATGCCCCAGGTAACCACTCCGGTGGTCGTGTTTACCGACGCCAACACCTTGCTCAACGAAGGCGCCGTCGAGCGCTTGGTGCGGCACTTTGCCGACGAAACCGTGGGAGCGGTAGCGGGCGAGAAGCGGGTGAGCAGTCCCGACCAGGATGCGGCCAGCGGGGCGGGCGAGGGGTTCTACTGGCAGTACGAGTCGGCGCTGAAGCGCTGGGACGCCCAACTCTACTCGGTGGTGGGGGCAGCGGGCGAGTTGTTTGCCGTGCGCACCGATTTGTTTCATGAGGTGCCTGCCGACACGATCATCGAGGACTTTTACCTTACCTTGTCTATCGCGCGGGCGGGCTACCGGGTGGCCTACGAACCCAATGCCTACGCAGTAGAAGGACCTTCGGCTTCGGTAAAGGAGGAGCTAAAGCGTAAGGTGCGCATTGCCGCCGGCGGTATACAGGCCATCGTGCGCCTGCGCGGACTGCTCAACCCCTTCCGACACGGCGTGCTCACCTTTCAGTACGTGTCGCACCGGGTGCTGCGCTGGACCATCGCTCCGTTTGCGCTGCTGGGTTTGCTGGTGAGCAACGCGGTGCTGGTGTGGGAACCTCTGCCTCTTTTCCGGCTCTTCTTTCTGGCTCAAACTGTGTTCTATACCCTGGCGATTGTCGGGTGGCTGTTGGCCTCTCAGAAGGTTAAGATAAAGGTGTTCTTTATTCCGTACTACTTCTGCGTGATGAACTACGCGGTGTTTGCAGGAATCGTTCGTTACCTAAGGGGATCGCAGTCGGTCGTGTGGGAGCGCGCCGCCCGGGCTACCGACAACCCCACCCCGAGCTAACTACCGACCGATGTTGGCAAAGTGTTTGAGACGATTCTGCAAGAACCCCTCTATCATGCGCCACTTGCTCAATGAGTTTATCTGTACCTGCACCGGTGAAGCCCGTTGCCACGACAACAGCACGTTGATCGCCTTCTACGGAGCCAGCTTCGTATTGTTTCTGCTGCTGGTACTCATCGACGCGCACGCGTAGCCAACCCGTCTCCGGCATTGGCCCCTACCGCTTTTTGTTGTACTTTGCCCGACCGATAGCGGCGCTTTGCCCCCGTTCGGGATTTCTGGCATGCAGTACAAAAAGAACCAACCATCCGCCCACTCAGCCGATCATTTTGGCGAGGCCCGCTCCTACTGGTGGAACGAAGACTTCCTGGCCCTGATGGCCGAACGCTTGTCCCTGCGCACCTGCCGGTCGGCGGCTGATATCGGTTGCGGCACCGGCGAGATGACCTTTCGCCTGGCTTCTTACCTGCATCCCCAAGCAGCGATCACCGGATTAGACCGAGAGGAAACGCACCTGAAGACCGCTCGTCAGCGCGCCCGCCACCGTAAAAAGGCCAAGGAGGCTGCGTTCTCGTTCGTAGCGGGCGATGCCGACGAGCTTCCCTTCGCCAACGAACAGTTCGACCTTACGTTTTGTCAAACGTTGCTCATCCATACCGAAGACCCCCTGCAAGCCATCCGGGAGATGAAGCGCGTTACTGCTTCGGGCGGTTACGTGGTAGCCCTAGAACCCAACAATCTGGTGTCTCACCTGATGTTTGATCGGTACGCCGAAACCGACTACGACGTGGATAGTGTGCTGGAGATGGTAGAAGTGCGCTTGCGCTGCGAACAGGGAAAAAAGAGCCTGGGGCAGGGATTCAACTCATTGGGCGATGTGCTACCCGATCTTTTTGCGCAGGCGGGGCTCACCGACGTACAGGTGTGGCAATCGGACAAAGCGCTATCCCTTATTCCCCCCTACGACACCCGTGAAAAACGAGTGCGGGCCGCCCAGTTGGTCGATTGGTTAGAAAACGACGAGGGCGGACTGGGCTACGACGAAAACCTGCGTTACTACCGGGCCGGGGGCGGCAAGAAGGCTGCCTTCGATACCTACTGGCAGCGGGTATCTCGCTACAAGGTATCAATGCTTCGAGCGCTTAAAGAACAAAAGTACATCTCGGCCGGGGGGCAGATGATGTACCTGGTGGCGGGAGTGGTTTAACGATTACTTGTTTACATTTTCATTCATGAAGCACATCATACTCACGTCCGCACTACTAGCAGCTAACGCAGTCTACGCCCAGCCGTCGGCCGCCTACCAAGACCGCCAGGATCGGACCGAATGGTTTCGCGACGCGCGTTTCGGCATGTTCATCCACTGGGGGCTCTACGCAATCCCCGCCCGGGGCGAGTGGGTGCGCAGTCAGGAGCGAATGACGGTCGAGGCGTATCAACCCTACTTCGATGAGTTTGATCCGAAGCGCTACGACCCGCGGGCGTGGGCCAAGCTGGCTAAGGCGGCGGGTATGAAGTACGCGGTGCTCACCGCCAAGCACCACGACGGCTTTTGCCTGTTCGACACTGAAACTACCGACTACAACGCTACCCAAACTCCCGCCAGGCGCGATTTGGTGCGCGAGTTCCTGGAAGCCTTCCGGGCCGAGGGCCTGCGGGTAGGATTGTACTACTCATTGGTCGATTGGTACCACCCCGACTACCCTGCCTACGGCGACCGGCAGCATCCCATGCGCGACAATCCGGCGTTTAAAGACAAACCGCATAACTTCGACAACTACCTCGATTATATGCACGAACAGGTGCGTGAGCTGGTAACCAACTACGGCCAGCTTGACATTATGTGGTTCGACTTCTCGTACCGCGACTATCGGGGCGACAAGTGGCGCGCTACCGAGCTGGTTAATATGGTGCGTGAGCATCAGCCGGATATCCTGATCGACAACCGATTGGGAGGAGACCTGGAACGGCGGGTTCCTGAGGTGTTTGCCGGAGACTTTGACGGACCTGAGCAGATCATTCCGCGCGAACCGCTGGTGAACGAAGACGGTTTGCCGTTGCCCTGGGAGGCCTGCATGACGCTGAACGACCACTGGGGCTACGCCGCCACCGACCACAACTATAAGTCGGCCCAAGACGTGGTGCGCACGCTGGTGAACGCCGTCAGCAAGAACGGAAACTTGCTGGTAAACGTAGGGCCCAATGCCTACGGAGAAATACCCTCCGAATCGGCTACTATTCTGCAAGAAGTAGGGCAGTGGATGGAGCACAACGGTTCGGCGATCTACGGATCTCGGGCGGCGGAGTTCGAGAAACCGGAGTGGGGCAGATTTACCCAGCGAGGCGACACCTTGTTCGCCTGCCTAACCGAGCCCAATATGGGGCACATCAGCCTAAAGGGTATGAAAGGCAAAGTGGAAAAAGCGCGACTGCTGCGCGACGGATCGGAGGTGCTGCTGAGTGACTTCTGGAACGACGAGTCGCAGTACGATGCTCCCGATGATCTGTTCATGAACTTCGGCCGCCCGGTGGCCCGAACCTACGCCCTGCCCGACCCGTTGTGCACGGTGGTAATGCTTAAGCTTGCCTCTGGGGGCTCTTCACCGTCTACTCGATAATACAGGAAAGGCTACGACGCTTCCTCAACCTCAATGGCTTCCAGGATGCTGGCCAACTGATCAAAATTTTGGTAGCCCGGCTTAACTTCTTCGCTTCCCCGCAGGGCGATACCGGCCAACGGATGCTCCTGTATCAGGGTGGGCAACTGGTCGGGCTGAAGAGCAAAACCCAGCAGGACCGGGTACTGATTGGCTAAAGCCATTAAATCGTTCATCAATCCCGGTCGAGGGGTAAGAGACGAATGCTCCACTAAAAAGTAAGCTGCCCGATTGCGACATCCCCGCATGATATCAGCCAGGGCTACCATGTCTTCGTCGTACTGTTGCGCGTCTAGGCGAACAATAAGCGGTTTTCCCAACGCTTGAAGTGCCTTGGTGTGCTGCGGTTGGCTCGTCTGCAAAAAATCTACGCGCGGATACGCCGGAAGCGTCTCTTTTATCTGCTCGGGCGAATAAGTGTCGAACTCGGCGGCAAACTGCACCCCAGCCAACCACTCGGTAATGGCTACGTATTTCTCCGGGCTAACGTAGCTGGGCTGGGTCTCCTCCAGGCTGAAGCCCAGCACGTGCACTCCCATACCAGCACAGTAGCGCGCGTCGCTTAGATTGGTAACGCCACCCACTTTAACAAAAGTGCTTAGGGCCATAATTAACGCTAGTTTAAAAGATGAAACCCCTAAGTAACAAAAGGGGTAAATCAATTACTAGCGAAACAAAGTGTGAGGTAAGATATTTGGTGCAAAAGTTGCAGCGGTCACTGCCGAAGCTTAGCAAATTAAACGTTGTCTACCCTCATCATGCGCACCATTTTGAAGTCTACTACCTACTATTTAGGCTGGCTTATTGCGGTTGGCCTAATGGCTGGATGCACCTCTGATGAGACACGTCCGGTTGCTCCAAGCGCCAACACAGACGCTCAGTACTTTCCGCTTGCGGTGGGCCGTTACGCAATCTATCAGGTAGAAGACATTCGCTACACCCTGCGCGAGGGCATCGACACCAGCCGCTTTCAACTGCGCGAGCGGGTGGCCGATGCGTGGACTGGGGCGGGGGGAGAAATAATCCACGCCCTAGAGCGTTATACCAGAAATTCAGAGGCTGACGAATGGCAGCTGGATTCAATCTGGACCGCCCGCAAGAACGAACGGGCGGTGGTGGTGGTAGAGAACAACGTGCCTTACAAGAAACTCACGTTTCCGTTCCGGGATGCTTTGGAGTGGGACGGCAATTCCTTAAATAGCAAACCGGAGCTGCGCTACCAGCTTACCACCACCGACGCTACGCTGCGACAAGAGATTGACCCGCAGTGGACTGATGAGCTGGAGCAGAGCCGTACGGTGGTGCAACGCCAGCTCGAAACCCTGGTGAACGACAGTATCATGACGGAAACCTACGCCCCAGGGGTAGGACTTTTATACAAAAAAACGCGAATCGTATACTACTGCGCCGACGACGACTGCATTGGGCAGCAACAGATCGTATCCGGAAGGTCGTATCGGCAAACCTTGCTTACCTATGGTGAAGAATAACAACGCACAACCCTTCGCTTACCAAACCTTACTGCTTCTTTCTATTCTCTTCGTGGGCCGGTGGGGCGAGGTTGTTCAGGCTCAGGAGCTTCCTAGAAACCGCTACGTAATTTTCTTGTCCGACAAGGAAGGCACTTCGTACTCGCTGGAGCGTCCGCTGGAGTTTCTTTCGCCTACCGCCCTAGAGCGCCGGGCACTGCAACAAATTCCCCTAGATAGTTCCGACTTACCAGTAAATGAGCGTTACGTAGACCTCCTCGCGGAGGCCGGAGCCGATATTTACTACACCTCACGCTGGCTTAATGCCGTGATGGTCGATGGCGATCAGGATGCGGCGATGTACCAGCAAATGGATTTTGTGGATCGGGTAGAACTTATCAAGCCGACCCGCGCCACCGGGGGCGGAACAGGGGGAGGCTCCGCCTACGGCGGAAGCCTAGCTCCCGCGTCGACCGGCGAGCAGCTTGCCGATGCCCAGCTTCTTAATGTGCTTCAGAACGAAATGCTGGGCATCGACGCCATGCACCAGGCGGGCTACACCGGCAAGGGGGTATCGGTGGCGGTGTTCGACGGCGGGTTTAAGGGCGTGGACACGGTAGCGTACTTTCGGCACCTGTACGAAAACGGCCGGATAATTCCGGGTTACGACTTTGTGGGCAACAGTCCCAATGTGTACCGCTACGGGCAGCACGGCACCGAAGCATTATCGTGCATCGCTGCCTACCAACCGGGGGTGCTGGAAGCGGGTGCCTACGACGCCAATATCATGCTGTGCATCACCGAAGAATCGGGCTCAGAGTACCGGGTAGAAGAATATAACTGGCTGTTCGCCGCCGAACTGGCCGACAGCGCGGGCATCGACGTGATCAGCACCTCGTTGGGGTACACCACCTTCGACGACCCATCGATGAACTACGACTACGAAGACCTGGACGGCAACACCGCGGTGATTACTCGGGCGGTGAACCTGGCCGCCAAGAAGGGAATACTGTGCGTGATTAGCGCGGGCAACGAAGGGTCGGGCCGCTGGCGCTACGTATCGCCCCCGGCCGATGCTATCGATGTGCTGTCGGTAGGGGCGGTAAGCAGCAGCGGCGACCGGGTATCGTTTAGCTCGTTTGGCCCCACTGCCGACGGGCGCGTGAAGCCCGACGTGTCGGCGCTGGGGTTGCAAACCGTGGTGGTGAACGCACGCGGCGATGTGGTGCGCTCTAACGGCACCTCGTTTTCGGCTCCGCTTATCACCGGCCTTACCGCGGGAGTGTGGGAGGCGTTTCCCAAAGAAACCAACCTGGAGATCATCGAGCGCATTCGCCTGGCGGGCAATAGCGCGTTGGCCCCCAACAACGAACTGGGCTACGGCATTCCGACCTTCTCCGCCGCCCTGCTGGTGCCCACTCCCGACGAAGAAGAAATTCGTGAGGCGAACTACCGGGTGTATCCCAATCCTATTGAAAGTGGGAAGTTATTCATTGAAGCCAAGACCCGCGATCTGTCTTTTCCCGTAGAAGTGTTCGTGTATAACAGCACCGGACAGCGGGTGATGCAAACCCGTTTCACGTCGGGGGCGTTTAGCCCTACGCTATCGCTCGACACCTCCGGCTTGGGTCAGGGAGTGTACATTTTGCACGTTCTTTCGCCCACGGCATCAGATACCATGAAGGTGATTAAATTTTAGGGTCTGGCATTAGCAAACCGAATTTCCTACCTTACCGCCCTAACCTACTTTTTGTCATGCCCCTCGTTGCCCCTTCGGTCCTGGCTTCTGACTTTGCTAACCTGCAGCATGAGGTCGAGATGCTCAACCACAGCGAAGCCGACTGGATCCACGTCGACATCATGGACGGACGCTTCGTTCCTAATATTTCGTTTGGCCTGCCGGTGTGCGAGGCCATTCATCGGCACGCGACCAAGCCCCTTGATGTGCACCTGATGATCGAGCAGCCCGAACGCTACCTGGAAGCCTTTCACGAGGCGGGGGCCGCTCACCTTACCGTGCACTACGAAGCCTGCCCCCACCTGCACCGCGTGGTGCAACAAATCAAGCAACTGGGCTGCCAGGCCGGGGTTGCCCTCAACCCCCACACTCCGGTCGAACTGCTGGAAGATATCATCGGAGACGTAGACATTGTACTAATTATGTCGGTGAACCCGGGCTTCGGAGGGCAGACGTTTATCGAGCAGACCTATCGTAAAATCAAACG
The DNA here is from genome assembly GCA_049650865.1 of Tunicatimonas sp. Lineage (GTDB taxonomy): Bacteria > Bacteroidota > Bacteroidia > Cytophagales > Cyclobacteriaceae > Tunicatimonas. Next base: position 13,231 of record JBASAY010000234.1, on the reverse strand, counting down.
GCTGCGCCAGCTGATGGACCGCGTCGGCACCACGGCCCACATTGAGATCGACGGCGGGGTGAGCGACCAGAACGCCCGTGCCCTGATCGAGGCGGGAGCCGACGTACTCGTAGCCGGTAGCTTCGTTTTCAAGTCCGACCAGCCCGCGCAGACCATCCGCGAACTGAAGCAACAAGCCGAATCCGCGGGCCAATGAGTACACTAGGCAGCCTCCGAGCACTCGGCGGACTACTATTAGCATGGCTTTCGGCCACGGCGTACGCCCAGACCGCCACGGTGCAGGGAACGGTGCAGGACAGCACGCAAACCCTGCTGCCCGACGTGACGGTGCAAGTGCGCGGTGCCGAGCAGGGGGCAGCCACCGGGGTGGATGGTAAATTTCAATTGACGGTTCCTGCCGGTACCTACGACTTAGTGTTTTCGCACCTGGAGTACACCAACGTTCTGCGGCAAATAAGCCTACGACCCAACGACACCCTGCGTATCGTGGTTACCCTTCAACCCGATGTACGCCTGCTGCAGCAGGTAGAGATCTTGAGCGACGGGCGCGACCAGTCGCGGGTGGTGCCCGGACTGGTGAAGCTCGACCCGCAGATCGCCCGGGATATTCCTTCTCCTTTCAACGACTTTAACCGGGTGCTTACCACCCTGCCCGGCGTGGTGAGCAACAACGAACTGTCGTCTACCTACTCGGTGCGCGGGGGCAACTACGACGAAAATCTAGTGTACGTCAACAACATTCCGATCTACCGCCCCTTTCTGATTCGGGCGGGGCAGCAGGAGGGACTAAGCTTTATCAACCCCGACCTGGTGTCGGACGTGGCCTTCTCGTCGGGGGGGTGGCAAGCCAAGTACGGCGACAAGCTATCGTCGGCCCTCAACGTAACCTACAAGCAGCCTACCCGGCGCCGGGCGTCGGTGCGCCTGGGATTGCTGGGCGGCGCGGCGCATGTGGAAGCCGCCCGAAAGAACGTAAGCTTTATTGCTGGGGTGCGGCACAAGAGCGCGCAGTACCTACTTAACACGCTGGAGGTAGACGGGCAGTACCTGCCCCGCTTCACCGACCTGCAGTCGTTCCTGACGGTAGACTTAGACGGTAGGGAAGAGAAGAAAACCGAGCTGAGCGTACTGCTGGCCTACGCCAACAACCGCTACCTGGTGCGGCCCGAAAGTCGCGAAACCACTTTCGGCACGCTGCAGCAGTCGTTTCGACTGTCGGTGGGCTACGCTGGGCAGGAAGAACTTACCTACCGCACCGGGCAGGCGGGCTTGCTGCTGGAGCATCGCTTTAGCGACCGCTGGCGCACGCAGTGGATTGCCTCGGGAGTGCTAACGCGAGAGCGGGAGTATTTTGACCAATTTGCGTTCTATCAGCTGTGCGACGTGAATACTACTCCGGGTAGTAATAATCAGGACGAATGTGCGACCATAATAGGCTTTGGAACCAACTACACTTACGCCCGTAACAAACTAGCTGCCGAAATCTTTGATGCCGAGCACCGCTCTACCTACCTACTCAACCCAAAGAACACGCTAGAGTTTGGGATAGGATACAGCCGCGAGAACATCACCGATCAGCTAGACGAGTACAGCTTCAGCGACTCGGCCGACTTTGTAACCATCAACGAGCGCGTAGCCAGCGCTTTGGACCTGCAGTCGGAGCGGGTGACGGCCTACGTGCAGAACACCACCGAGCCAAACGAGCAGCACACGCTGCACTACGGCGTGCGCCTGAACTACTGGAGCTACAACGGACAGTGGCTGGTAAGTCCGCGGCTGCAGTACGCCTACCGACCCAGCGGGCGCGATGATCTTATCCTTCGATTTGGTGCCGGACTGTACCAGCAACCGCCTTTTTACCGGGAGCTGCGCAACCGCGCGGGTCAGCTTAACCCTGATATCAGGGCGCAGTCGTCGGTGCACCTGATTGCGGGAGTGGACCGGCAGTTTAAGATGTTCGGACGCGACTTTGAGTTGCTCGGCGAGGTGTACTACAAGCACCTGTACAACGTGATTCCCTACGACGTGGACAACGTACGAATCCGCTACTTCGCCCGCAATGATGCCACTGCCTACGCTACCGGCATCGACGCGCGGGTGAGCGGCGACTTTATTCCGGGCGCTGAATCGTGGTTTAGCGTAGGGCTACTGCGCACCCGTGAGGACGTAGCCGACGATGGCCAGGGCTACATCCGGCGGCCCTCCGACCAACTGCTTAACCTGGGTATCTTCTTTCAGGATCACCTGCCCAACGACCCCACCATGCGGGTGCACCTCAGCGTGCTGTACGGCTCGGGTCTGCCCTTCGGCCCGCCTAACCGCCCGGAGTACCGTAACTTCCTGAACGGCTCGGAGTACCAGCGGGTAGACATCGGTTTTTCTAAGGAAATTTTCTTGAACCGAGAGAAGTCGCGGCCGCTGTTTCGTTCGTTGTGGTTGGGCGTAGAGATCCTTAATGTGCTGGGTACCGATAATCCGATCTCTTTTACCTGGGTGCAGGCGGTAAACCGGCAGCAGTACGCCGTTCCCAACAGCCTGTCGGCCCGTTTCATCAATGCGCAAGTAATTTTGCGGTAGGGTCGCCGATGGCCTAAACAAATAATCAAGCGTAAAGACAAGGGGAAGTATCCGATAGAACAACCACCTAAAAAGCGAAGTGTAACTGAACTCCGCGCTGCGCTTTTTCGCGGGTAAGCAGGTTAGAAACCCCCAGACCCAGCAGGCGCACTCCCTGCTGGTGCGTGGCTACCTGATCGAGTAAGGTTTGAGCCAGAGCTACAATGGTTGTTGCATCATCAATCACCTGCTTTTGGGTAACGCTGCGGGTAATAATCGTAAAGTCGGCGTACTTTATCTTAAGCGTGAGCGTAAACCCCCGGGCGTGGGCTTTTTCAAGCCGCTCAACCAATAGTTGGGCTACGTGATGCACCTGCGCCAGCAGTTCGTGGTGCGCTTGCAGATCTTCATGAAAAGTGCGCTCGGCGCTCACTGACTTACGAATGCGGGCGGGGTTTACCGACCGATCGTCTTGCCCCCGAACGATGTGGTAGTAGTAGCGACCCGCCTTTCCGAAGCGGCGAACGAGCGTTTCTAGCGGCACCTGCTTTAGCGTGGCCCCGTTGCCAATGCCGAGGTGGTGCATCTTGCGAGCCGTAACCCGACCAATGCCGTGGAACTTCTCGATAGGAAGCGATTCTAAGAAGGCCTCTGCTTCGTGCGGTAAAATAGCTTTAATGCCATTCGGTTTGTTGATATCAGAAGCTACCTTGGCTAAGAACTTGTTGTACGACACCCCGGCCGAGGCCGTAAGCTGCGTCTCGTTCCATATTTGCTCGCGAATGTTCATCGCCACTCGAATTGCCGAGCGGATGCCGAGCTTGTTGTCGGTAACGTCGAGGTACGCCTCGTCGAGCGACAGTGGCTCTACCAAGTCGGTGTACTGGCTGAAGATTGCCCGAATCTGCTGCGACACCGCGCGGTAAACGTCGAAGCGGGTTTTGACAAAGATAAGCTCAGGACATTGCTGCCGCGCCTTCACGGATGACATTGCCGAGCGTACTCCGAAGCGGCGCGCCTCGTAGCTGGCGGCGGCTACCACCCCCCGCGCGCTGCCACCGCCCACCGCAATGGCTTTTCCCCGGTACTCCGGGAAGTCACGCTGCTCTACCGAAGCGTAGAACGCATCCATGTCCACATGAATGATTTTACGGATCCGTTCACCTTCCATACCATAAGAACTATTTTGCCCGTTGTGGGTTTTAGGTTCTAAGTTTTGCGTGAAACCCGTATTCAAGACCCCCTAGACTCGAGCCGATCATGAAGAGGTCGAAGAAAATATTTTTGCTCCTAGCCGCGTTGTTTTTGCTCATTATGCTCTACATCAGCTACGACATTGCGCGGCGCACCACTTTTCCGGGATCCAAACCCAGCCTCAAAGAACGCATTGAGGCGCAAGATTCCTAACCAAATCCTCCCAGCGCGTGACGCCCAAGAAGAACAAAGTAGACCTAAGCCAAGTAGATTTAGAGAAGATGAAAGAATCTACCACCGACCAACCGGGTTTGGTGGCGTTTCCGCACTCGGTAGGGGGGGCAGTCATCAAGCCCGAAGACCAGGGTAAGATGAAGGGACGGTCGGTAACCGCCATGCGGCAGCAGACCGAGCGGCAGATGCAGCAGCTTTACGAGCAAGCGCAGACGCTGGCCCGGCAGGCCCGCGCGATTCAGCACCGGGTGGAAGTGTCGGAGCGAATCTACACCGCTCAGATGAACTTTGAGCCCATCATCGCCCACACGTACTACCTTTACGAGCGTACCGACGGCACCGACGTGCTCTCGATGGTGTCGCCCCCGGAGTGGGGCCGTAAAATTCCTTACGCCGCCTACCTGGCGAAGGTCACCTTGCTGGCCGACCACACCTGGGAGGTTGAACCGGCTGCCTCAGCAGAAGAGTGAGAAGGCTACTGATTGGACTTTTGGTTTGCGCTAGCGCCTGCACGATGAACGACTCAAACAACCAGCGAAAATCCCGCTCAAAGACAAAGCAGGGCCCCCGCGCCAAAAATACCCATTGGTGGAAGCGCACCGTACCCCAGGCGGCAATGCAGCGGCAAAGCACCAAGCAATACGGTGGGGTGGCAAAGAACGAACGACCCGGTAGCCCGAAAGATTCGTCCAGCCAAACGCGCGTCGGACGCCGGAAGCAGATTCTGAAGAGACCGCGGGCTAAAAATAAACGTCCGTAATTAATTACGGTGGCGAAGTAGCTAAAGGGCGGACTTTTAGACGAAATCATCACATGGGTTTTCATTGACTAACCTTCTGCAACTTCGTAAATCCTGTACCTTTCTTTTAGCTTCTTACGCTGCTATTCGTACTACGAGTAGTCGTTATCAACGTGCGCCTGCGCTAGCAGTAGCCTTACCCAGCGTTTCTCGTTTCCGTTTAACGAGAGTTCTCCTTTTTTGTGCCCCCTGTACTGTTTCTCCTGGTTTTTTGCGGTTAATGGCACTCAGATAAAATAGTTTTGTCCAAACTAAAAATTATACCTATGAACACCACAGTTTTAAATGACGCCCAGGTAACTATTGACGCACCCAAACTTTACATTGAGGTAGACCCCTCCAAAAGTATACTATTTTACCAGTGGAAGGGGCATATCTTAGATAGTGAAGCTAAGGCTGGATTTGCGCAAATTCTAGACCTTATCAAAAAACACCGCGTTACCAACCTTGTTGCCGACTTATTTAAGTTCAAAGGTGGTACGGTGGAAACTGCCAAATGGGCTAATGATGTACTGAGCGAACGACTACGGGATGCAGGCATCAAAAAAGTGGCCGTCACCGTTCCCGAAAGCGCCTTCGGCGAATTTAGCAGTCGGATTGCTTTGGGAGAAAAATTTGTGTCTGTGCTGCCGGTAGAGAAATTTACCAACGCCAAGGATGCTCGCGCTTGGTTCAGTGCCTAAACCAAGGCAGCCACAATTTTCTACTATCCAACTATTTACCGTATGAATATTACTACCGAGGACGTTGTATCGCCCCAACAAATTACTATCGAAGTTTTAGGGTCCGAGCATGTCGAGGCGGCTACCAAATGCATTGCTGACACCTTCGCCGCCGGAGAGCCTATGTCTGAGCACTTGGGCATTACCCCCGATGAGTTCATTCAGTTTGCCCACTTGTTCATTACAAAAGCCGCCAGCGAAGGCTTATCGCTCGTGGCCTTAAACCAAGAGCAGCGGGTAATTGGGTCTATTATTGCCGAGGATTACGCCACGGAGCCACCTGCCGGTCTGGAAACCATCTCCGAAAAGTTTGCCCCTGTTTTTGCCCTTCTTGAGTCGCTGGGCGAACGCTACGTGGCCATGCGTGAGGTATCACCCGGGTCGCACTGCCACCTCTTTATGTGCGGAGTGTACCCGGCGTATACCAAGCGCCAATTAGCGCAGAAGCTTATTCGTTCTGTTCAGGATATTGCGCGCGCACGTGGTTTTAAAACTTCTGTTTGCGAGGCCACCGGATACATTTCACAGTTTATGTGCGGCACGCGTTTGGGGTTCAACCACCTCGACGAAATTAGCTATCGAACCTTTCTTCTGGATGGCAAGCCCGTGTTTGCGGGCATCACCAGCGTGGATAGCTGTGTTCTCTACGAACAAGAACTGTAGGTTGTGGATAACACCTTTTTCGAGTTGTCCGAGGAAGAAATGCGCCGCGTTGGCTACCAGGTGATCGACCTACTGGTAGAGCACTACGCCACCCTTTCTGAGAAACCCGCCGGCGGCCACCGCACCGTTGCTGAAATGGCTTCGGTGGTAGAAGAGCCCCTGCCCAACCAAGCAACTCCTTTTAACGATTTGATGGCTACGGCGGTGGCGGATATCTTTCCTAACAATATGTACCTGAACCACCCTCGCTTTTTCGGATGGGTGCCGGGGCCGAGCAACTTCATCAGCGTGATGGCCGATACCCTGGCCAGCGGATTTAACGTGTTTTCGGGGGCCGAACGGATCGGAGCTGCCGCCAGCCAGGTAGAGTCGCTGGTAATTAAGTGGCTGGCTCAACTAATGAAGATGGAACCGGGGGCCGACGGTATTCTCACGTCCGGCGGGTCGGCCTCTAACCTGATGGGACTAGCCACCGCCCGGGCCGTGATGCTGGGTGGGCCCAACGCTGAGGCTGTGGTGTACTGCAGCGACCAAACCCACGGCTCGAACTTAAAGGGGTTGAAACTACTCGGCTTTTCGGATGACCAAGTGTGCGTGTTGCCCTCCGATCAACGGCAACGGTTGGATATGCACTGCTTGTACGAGCAAATTAGCGCCGACCGAAAACGAGGCGTACGGCCGTTCTGCGTGATCGCCAACGCGGGCACCACCAACACCGGTAGCGTTGACCCGCTGCCCGAAATACGAGCGCTCTGCGATATTGAAGGGCTATGGATGCACGTTGATGCGGCCTACGGAGGCGCGGTATGGCTCTCCGAAGACCATCAGTATCAACTGGAAGGGTCTAACCAAGCCGACTCGCTAACCATTGACCCGCACAAATGGCTGTATCAACCCTACGATATTGGGGGGCTACTGGTACGCGATGCGAACCATCTGCTCACCGCTTTTAAAACGTCGGGCTCTTATCTCAAAGAAACCGAACAGTACCGTAACTTTTCGGACATGGGAATGCAGTTATCCCGTCGGTTTCGGGCGCTACCGCTCTGGATGTCGATCAAATACTACGGAATTGATACCTTTCGTAAGTCGATAGCTTACACTATTACGTTGGCCGAGCACGCCGAGGGGGTTATTAGTGCTTTGCCGGAGTGGCAGGTGGTTACCGCTGCCCAGATAGGTATCCTTACCTTTCGCTTTGCTCCGGCATCGCTCACGCTGGCGCAGCATGATCAGCTTAACGGACGTATCGCTAGTCACATTATGGATGAGCAGGGCATCGTACTTTCCTCAACAACGGTGGGCGATCGCGTGGTGCTGCGCTTGTGTACCATCAACCCCGCCACGTCGCATCAGGACATTGAGACTACCCTATACTACTTAGATTTTCTGGCGAATAAGTTCCTGGCGGAGGAAGCGACTTCTACGGTGCGCTAAAAATAAAAGCAGGAAGCCTATCAAGACTTCCTGCTTTAATCTTACGCCTGATCATCGGTTAGGCGGGCACGGCGGCACTCTTCACCGTCTTCACAATGCGTGCGGCAATCTTGTAGGGGTCGCCATTAGAGGCGGGGCGGCGGTCTTCCAGCCATCCTTTCCAGCCATTTTCTACCGTAGCAATCGGAATACGAATAGAGGCACCGCGGTCCGACACCCCGTAGCTAAACTTGTCAATGGCCTGCGTTTCGTGGGCACCGGTAAGGCGTTGGTCGTTGTCAGCTCCGTACACTTCAATGTGCTCCTGTACCACGGGGCTAAATGCCTTGCAGACAGTATCGTACACCTCTTTAGAGCCCGCTTCGCGCAGCGTGGAGTTCGAGAAGTTAGCGTGCATGCCCGAACCGTTCCAGTCGCCCTTGAGCGGCTTGGGGTGCAGGTTGATGGCCAAGCCGTACTTTTCGGCGTTGCGTTCGGCCAGGTAGCGCGCTACCCATACGTGGTCGCCCGCTGCGGCGGCTCCTTTAGCGAAAGTCTGGAACTCCCACTGGCCGGTAGCTACTTCAGCATTGATGCCTTCTACGTTTACTCCGGCTTCCAAGCACAAATCCAGGTGTTCTTCGATGATCTCTCGTCCGTAGGCGTTTTTGGCTCCTACCGAACAGTAATACGGTCCCTGCGGACGTGGGTACCCGTTAGCCGGGAAGCCCAGGGGCAAGTTGGTTTCGGGGTCCCACAGGAAGTACTCCTGCTCAAAACCGAACCAGAAGTCATCATCGTCATCGTCGATGGTTGCTCGGCCATTAGACTCATGCGGAGTACCATCAGCGTTGAGCACCTCGGTCATTACCAACCAGCCGTCGTTGCGGGCCGGATCGGGGAAAAGCGCCACGGGCTTCAGTAAACAATCGGATGAGTTGCCCTCGGCCTGCTCGGTAGAGCTACCGTCGAACGACCACATGGGGCATTCTTCCAGGGTACCTCCGAATTCTTTTACAATTTTAGTCTTGCTTCGTAGGCTTTGGGTCGGCTTGTAACCGTCTAGCCAGATGTACTCGAGTTTTGTCTTAGACATGGATGATGGGCGTTAATGGATAAAAGATTAGATTGGTTAATAGTAGATCATACGGCAGTAAACCGCATCAATCCGCTAGTTTAATTACTGAATCCCAGAATAAAAACTCAGTAGATCGCGAATATATCATATTTTGCTTATTCATAAAAAGTGTGATGCTATTTTATCTAGTTGCTAATAAAGATGGATTAAAATTTTAAATAGAGTCTAAATAAGCTACGTATGTTGCTAGTGATACCGTACAATAAACAGAATAATATTTGGTAGGGTAGGAGGTTGGGTATCCAATTTGCGAATGACCTACCAAGAGTAATGAACGCCCCGTTTGTACAATGCATTATTTAATAGGAACTTTGAGCAACCAATAGTTACTGGCCGACTTTACACCAATGAGAAACCCATCGCGCACCGTTGCTTTTTACACCCTGGGCTGTAAGCTCAACTACTCAGAAACCTCTACGCTGGGCCGCATGATGGAGCAGCGGGGCTACCGCACGGTTAACTTCCAGCAGGGCGCCGATATCTACATCATCAACACCTGCTCGGTGACCGACAATGCCGACAAGAAATGCCGCAAAGTGGTACGCGAAGCCCTGCGCCACGCCCCGGATGCCTACGTATGCGTGGTAGGCTGTTACGCCCAACTCAAACCCCGCGAGATCGCCGAAATTCCCGGCGTAGACGCCGTGCTGGGCGCGGCCGAGAAGTTTCGCCTACTCGACCTGCTCGACGGCTTCGTGAAGCAACCCCAGCCGCAGGTGCTGGCCTCAGAGGTGGATGAAGCCCGTAGCTTTCACCCCGCGCACTCCATCAGCGACCGCACCCGTACCTTTCTGAAGGTACAGGACGGCTGCAACTACCACTGCACCTTCTGCACCATTCCGATGGCCCGGGGCAAAAGCCGTAGCGCCAGCGTGGACAGCGTGGTGGCCTCGGCCCGGCAAATCGCCACCACCTCCGTGCGGGAAGTGGTGCTCACCGGGGTTAACATCGGTGACTTCGGCATCGAGGACGGGCGGCGACAAAGTCGGTTCATTGATCTAGTGCGCGAATTAGATCAGGTAGCGGGCATCGACCGTTTTCGAATCTCTTCCATCGAGCCCAACTTGCTCAGCAACGATATTATTGATGTGGTCGCCCAATCGCAGCGCTTTGTGCCGCACTTCCACCTACCCTTGCAATCGGGCAGTGATAAGATTTTGCGCCTCATGCGCCGCCGTTACGCGCGCCAGCTATACGCCGACCGGGTGCGCACCATCAAGCAGGAGATGCCGCACGCTTGCATTGGCGTAGACGTAATCGTGGGCTTCCCCGGCGAAACTGATGATGACTTCCGAGAAACCTACCGCTTCCTGAACGAACTGCCGGTGTCGTACCTGCACGTGTTCACTTACTCCGAGCGGGCCAACACTCCGGCCGCCACCATGCCTGATGCCGTCCCGCCGTCCGTGCGTCGCGAGCGCTCCACCATGTTGCGTACGCTATCAGAGAAGAAGCGGCGGCAGTTCTATGAGGAAAACGCGGGGCGCACTGCAACCGTGCTCTTCGAAGAAGCTGAGGGCGATTCCATGCACGGCTTCACCGAAAACTACGTGCGCGTGCGCGCCCGCTACGACCCGCTATTGGTGAACGAACTAAAAGAAGTGCGACTGCGGGAGGTAAACGAGCACGGCACGATAGAGGTAGAAGAAGTTGATCACCTCGTGACCCACGCGTAAGTCGGCAAACCGGATCAGTCAACGCTAAACCAAAATTTATGAACACGCTCGCCTGGCCTCCGCTGCCCTTTTCCGAATTAAAAGACACCCTTACCACCCTGCACCTGTGGTTGCAGATGGTCGGTAAAATTCGCTTGCGCCAAACCCCCTGGATCAACCATTCGTGGCACGTAACGCTTTACGTCTCGCCGCGCGGACTCACCACCGGCAGCATTCCCTACACGGCGGGGATGTTCAGCCTGGAGTTCGACTTTGTTGACCATCAATTGATACTACGCACCAGCGCTGGTCATCAGGCCTCGCTTCCGTTGTCCGGCGGCACCGTAGCCGACTTCTACGCGCGACTGCTGGACACGCTGGGGGAGGCAGATATCGCGGTAGAGATTCACCCCCGCCCCAACGAGATGGAACCGGCGGTTCCATTCGATCAAGACCACCAAGTCCGTTCGTACCGCCCCGAGCACGCCCACACCGTGTGGCAAGCGCTGCTGCGCATCCACAATGTGTTCACCCGCTTTCGCGCCGACTTCATCGGCAAGGTGAGTCCGGTGCACCTGTTTTGGGGAGCCTTCGATCTGGCGGTGACGCGCTTTTCGGGACGTGAAGCGCCGAAGCATCCCGGCGGGGCGCCCAATATTCCGCTGGAGGTGATGCAAGAGGCCTACTCGCACGAGGTGAGCAGCGCCGGATTTTGGCCCGGCAACCCCGACTTTCCGGAAGCGGCGTTTTATTCGTACTGTTACCCTACGCCCGATGCTTTCAAGGACCAAGTCGTACAGCCTAAGGCGGCGTATTATCATCAAGAACTAGGCGAGTTCATCCTGCCCTACGCCGCCGTGCAGCAGGCCGACGACCCCGAGGCAACGCTGATGAACTTCCTGCGAACTACCTACGAGGCGGCCGCTACTACCGGCAACTGGGACCGAGATGCGCTGGAGTGTGATCTGTCGTATCTGAAAAAGTAGCCTTCTGCTAAACCAAAACCGGTGGCAAATGCCTATCTTGAACCTACAATTACCAAAACACAAAATCAATTACCTATGATTCCGGTAACCATTCATCTAGATACCGATGTGGCGAAGCAGTGGAACAAGCTAGTAGATGTATTCGGTAATCAGAACATCCTTTTTGGCGACTTTATTGAGTTCTATAAGAAGAATGCACAGCGCGAAATCGCCCGCATAGAAGTAGATCTAACTACTTATGAAGATAAATATAATATGGCTTCCGAGGTGTTTCATGAGAAGTTTGAGCGCGGAGAACTAGCCGACTCGCAAGATTTTATCGTGTGGTCTGGCATTTATGAGATGCAGATGGAAAGTAAAAAGAAGCTAGCTGAACTGTCGTGATAGCTGAATATTTCCTACAGGTTAAAAACGATCTTGGCAAATACGCTCACCTTATTATGGACTTCTCGACGTTTGAGAAGACATACAGCAGCAAGAAAGGATTTATTCAGGGAGAAGTGATCTTTGAAGATGAAAGCAAACTGCATTTCGCTGAGGTTAAAGACACTACTGAAGAGAGGAAAATAAAATACCGCTATCACTACATGGATAAGAATGATACTATGATTTTCAGATACGATAATGCCAGCCACTATCCTGAGCTAGCTACCTTCCCGCACCGCAAGCACACCATCCAAAAGGTGATAGAAACGAAAGAGCCAAACCTAGATGACGTGCTAACAGAGATAGAACTTATTGTGATTAAAAATATGAGGTAGTTTCACCAATCAAACTCTTCGCTTCCCTTTCTTTTCTTTCTGCTCCGCCTCCCGCATCAGGGCCTTCCAATCGGTATCCGCATCCAATGACGCGTCTAGGGTTTCGGCGTAGTCTACGCGGTCCAGCGTTAGTTCCTCAATCGGCTGGCCCAGATACGCCTCGATGGCGGCCAGCGTTTCCTGTTCTTCTTCGCTACCGAACGACACCGCCCGCCCCTTGTGGCGGCCCCGTCCGGTGCGGCCCACCCGATGCACGTAGTTTTCGGGCGGCGTGGGCAGGTCGTAGTTCACCACCAGGTCTACGTTTGGAATGTCGATGCCGCGGGCGCTCACGTCGGTGGCAATCAGTAGCGATATTTCGCCCTGCTTAAACGCCTCCAGCGCTCGCAGCCGGTCGTCCTGCTCCTTGCCGCCGTGGATGGTCTGACTGGCGATCTCCACCCGCTGCATGGCCCGCTGCACCCGCTCGGCCCGCACCTGGGTGCGCACGAACACCAGCACCTTGCCGTTGGGATTCTCGCGCACCAGCCGCTCCAGAAAGAACCGCTTATCGTCCATCGCCACCCGCACCACGGCGTGGGTCACGTTTTTGGCCACTGGGTTCTTGGGAGAAATCTGAATGCGAATGGGGTTGGTTACCAACGAATAGGCCAGCTTCTTGATCTTCTCGTCAATCGTGGCCGAAAAGAACAACGTCTGCCGCTGCTTGGGCAAGCGCTTGATCAGATCGCGGATATCCTTGATGAAGCCCAGGTCGAGCATATGGTCGGCCTCGTCCAGGATCAACGTCTCCACCCGGTTCAGGCGGAGGTATCCCTGGCTGGCCAGATCAAAGAGTCTGCCGGGAGTAGCTACCAATACGTCGACGCCTTTCTCCAACTGCGCAATCTGCGGGTCTTGCTCCACGCCGCCTACCACTCCGTAGGTCCGCACTCGGGTGTACTGCGCCAGTTGCTCGAAGGCCTCGGCAATCTGTAGCGCCAGCTCCCGCGTCGGCACCATCACCACGCACTTGATGCCATCGGGACGCTTACGCTGCTTGCGGATGTGCAACTGGTGAATCACCGGAATGGCGAAGGCGGCCGTCTTGCCCGTGCCCGTCTGCGC
>JBASAY010000233.1:0-10180 GCA_049650865.1 Tunicatimonas sp. | reverse complement strand
AGTGCTCCAGGATACCCTGCTTGGCCTGCTGCTGCGCCGCGGTGAGGGTGAGGTTAAATTCGGGCAGCGGGCCGCTGCTCTCGAAGCGAGACACTACCTCCTCGAAGGCTTCGAGCACCCCATTTTTTATCAGGGTGTTTACCGATGAGCCCGACACACCCCGCGCCAGCACTGCCGACTTAAGCACTCCTTCAGCGTTGCGGCTGGCGTCGTGGTAGTGGGGCAGCAGGTGCATATACGTGAGCAGGGCATCCAGTTGCTTGGGACTTTTATCCAGTTGCTGAAACAGTTCCTCTAGGCGCGAGGGGTGCTGGGCGTAGGCCGGTGCCAGCCGGAGGCGCTTCACGATCTTGGGTTTGTACTTCTCCTTAACCTCCTCATAAATCAGGATCGCTTCTTTGGCGATGAGCGACTTGATGGTCTGGTAGAAATTCTTTTCCTCAAGCAACTCACCGATTTCGTTATAAGTAAGGGTGCTCTTCTCATCCAACGCCCGCAGCACCCGTTCTTCCTGCTCGCTAAACTCGTAGGCGCTGTTGTCGGGATCAAACTCGGGGTTGAGCTGCGCCTTAGACTCGCTGCTGAGCTTCAGGCCCGAGGGCAGGGCAATATTGAGCACCTCTCCGGCGGTGCACACGTAGTAGGCGGCAATCCAGCGGAAAAATTTGATCTGCACTTCCTGCACAATCGGATGAGGATCGAGCACCTCGAGCAGGTAGTTGGCGGTGTAGTCTTTTGGGGGCGTGGTGTGCAGGTTTCCTACCACGCCGGTAAGCACGCGCCGACTGCCAAACTGCACGATCACCCGACTACCGGGCTGCACGTCGCCCACCATCGTGCGCGGAATGCGGTAGGTGAACAGCTTCGGAATGGGCACCGGCAGAATCAGATCGGCAAACCAAGTTACTAATTCATCGGGGGCTTCGGTGTTCAACTCGAACGAACGCGACAACAACTCACTCATACCCCAAATATAGGAATGTTGGTTGTTGATGATGAATATAGATTGACTTTCCGAAGAACAAGTCGCCGCGATCTACCCCCCCAACCACAGCATACTGAGCAAACTTACTCCGAACCCGAGTCCGGCGCCCCGCCACACCCCGGCGGCCGGGTGCAAATCTAAGTACAGCCGCGCCGACATCACCGCCCCGGCCAGCAGCATCGCTGCCAGCACCGGAATCAAGAAGGAGACTTCGGGGTAACGCAGCCCCAGCCCCACCAAAAAACCCACCAGGGCCCCGCTGCCGGTAGCGTGCGCGCTTACTTTGGTAAACAAAGAAGTAACACTCAGTGCCAGCACCAGCGCGGTAGCCGTTGCCAAAATAACCACCAGCACCAGGTTGACCTGTAGCTTGACCGCAAAAAGGTAGGTGGTGATAAGGTAGAATAAACCAACGAAGAGGAAGGGACGCACCCGCTCTTGCCGCGTGGCCAGATTAAACATGCCCGACAGCCCCGCCGTGGGTAGTATGCCCAGGCGAAGCGCGCCGATGCTAAGTGCCGGTAGCACGAAGGTGGTGATGCCCAGCGCCAGTAGCACCTGGCGGGCGGCCCCGGTGGGCAGCGGTTGCACCACGGTAGGGGCGAAGAAAAACAGCAGGGTAAAAAGGTAAACAGTGACGAGCAGCGGATGGATCACCGCCGAAATACCAATCGCTAGCGTTCGGATCATTAAAGCTCTTTTCTGAGGCGGGCTACCGGAATTTGCAATTGCTCGCGGTACTTGGCCACCGTGCGCCGGGCAATGTTGTATCCCTTTTCTTTGAGTAGCTTTTCTAGCTTATCGTCTGACAAGGGCTTGCGCTTGTCTTCATTGTCGACGAGTTCTTTGAGATAATTCTTCACCTCGCGGCTGCTCACGTCTTCGCCGGAGTCGGTGGCGATGCCTTCCGAGAAAAAGTACTTTAGCG
This sequence comes from Tunicatimonas sp., assembly GCA_049650865.1. Lineage (GTDB taxonomy): Bacteria > Bacteroidota > Bacteroidia > Cytophagales > Cyclobacteriaceae > Tunicatimonas. Next base: position 8,267 of record JBASAY010000233.1, on the reverse strand, counting down.
GATACACGCCGTACTCGGTCTGCACCGACTTGCTGTTGGCCACCCGCGACACGGTAGAGATATCCATGCCGATTTCGGTGGCAATGTCCTTAAGAATCATCGGGCGCAGATTGCTCTCGTCGCCCGTCAGGAAAAAATCGTACTGGTACTTGATGATGGTCTCCATCGTGTTGAGCAGCGTTTGCTGTCGCTGCTTGATGGCGTCGATGAACCACTTGGCCGAGTCGAGCTTCTGCTTCACAAACGACACGGTCTCCTTGAGCTTCTTGTCCTTCTTATTGCTCTTGTCGTAGGCCTGCAGCATGTTAGAGTAAGAGCGGCTGATCTTTAGTTCAGGGGCATTGCGGGAGTTGAGCGACAGCTCCAGCTTGCCGTCGTCGTTCTCCAGAATGAAGTCGGGAATCACGTACTGGGTACGGGCTAGCACGTCGGGGCCACTGCCGCCGGGTTTGGGGTTTAGCTTGGTGATGATATTGATGGCCTCCTTCAGCGTGTTTTCGTCGACCCCTAGCTTGCGGCAGATTTTGTCGTAGTGCTTTTTGGTAAACTCCTTAAAATGCTCCTCAATGATCTCAATGGCGGCGCAGGTGTAGCGCTCCCGGTCGGGGCGCCGCTCTAGTTGCAGCAGCAGGCACTCCCGCAGGTCACGGGCGGCAATGCCGGGCGGATCGAACTTCTGAATCCACCCCAGTATCTGCTCAACCTCCTCCAGGTCGGTATCTACGTTTTGCGAAAAGGCCAAATCGTTGATAATGGCCTCCAGGTCGCGGCGGATGTAGCCGTCGCTCTCGATGCTGCCGATCAGTTGCAGGCCAATGCGTTGCCGCCGGTCGTCAAGGTCCAGAAAGTTTAGTTGGGTCATCAACTGCTCGGTGGTCGATACCGTGGTGGGCATGGGCATCGAGCGGTCTTCTTCGTCCGAGTAGTTACCATCGCCGTGCATCTTGTAGCCGTTAAACTCCTCTTCGGCGATGTAGTCTTCAATGCTGATCTCTTCGCTGTAGTCTTCCGGTTCGTTGTCGGAATCCTCAAAGTCATCTTCGGAAGCAGCGGGGGTTTCCTCTTCGTCGCGTCCTTCCTCCAGGGCGGGGTTCACCTCTAGTTCTTGCTCGATGCGCGTCTCCAGTTCGGCAGTCGGAATCTGCAGCAGCTTGATGAATTGAATCTGCTGCGGCGAGAGCTTCTGTCCTAACGACTGGTTTAATCCTAGCTTTTGCATCCGGCTACGTTGTTAGTTTTCAACGTGTTTCAAATGTATCATAATCTCACAAATCTTTGATAAAAACGGCAAATTATCGTTGCTTTACCCCCCGCTTAAGTACAGATGTAAGGTATGCAGTCAACGCAGAAGAAAATAATAATGTTGTTGGCGGAGCCACCGTCCGACCAGGAGGTAACCGCCAAAGGATGGGTGCGTACCCGGCGCGGCAGCAAGAACGTGGCCTTTATTGCCCTCAATGATGGCTCTACGGTGAAGAACCTCCAGGTGGTAGCCGACCGGGCGAAGATTGCCGAAGCGGTGATGACCCGCGTTACCGCCGGTGCCTGCGTATCGGCGACGGGTACCCTGGTCGCCTCCAAGGGGCAGGGGCAGGCGGTGGAGCTACTTGCCTCATCGATTGAGGTACTCGGAGAGGCTGATCCGGAAACGTACCCCCTGCAACCCAAGAAGCACTCGTTCGAGTTCTTGCGCGAGATCGCCCACCTGCGGCCCCGCACCGCCACCTTCGGCGCTATCTTCCGGATGCGCCACGCCATGAGCTTCGCTACCCACCAGTTTTTCCACGAGCGGGGTTTCTTCAACGTCCATACGCCGATCATCACCGGTACCGATGCCGAGGGGGCGGGCGAGATGTTTCGAGTGACCACCCTGCCGCCATCCGACCCGCCCCGGACCGAAGCCGGTGAGGTAGACTTTAAACAAGACTTCTTCGGTCGGGAGACCAATCTGACGGTGTCGGGACAGCTGGAGGGCGAACTGACGGCCCTGGGCCTATCCGAAATCTATACCTTTGGCCCTACCTTCCGGGCCGAGAACTCCAACACCTCGCGCCACCTGGCGGAGTTCTGGATGGTTGAGCCCGAGATGGCCTTTTATGACCTGCACGATAACATGGACCTGGCCGAGGCGATGCTGAAGTATCTGGTGCGCTACGCGCTGGAACACTGCGCCGACGACCTGGAGTTTTTAAACCAAAGGGCGCTAGACGAAGAAAAGGACAAGAAGCAAGACGAACGCAACCCCCTGTCGCTGCTGGAGCGGCTGCAGTTCGTACTGGAGCACGACTTCGAGCGCGTTCCCTACACCGAGGCCGTCCGGATTCTGCGCAACTCGAAGCCGAATAAGAAGAAGAAATTTCAGTTTCTGATCGATGAGTGGGGCGCTGATCTGCAGTCGGAGCACGAGCGCTTCTTGGTGGAGAAACACTTCAAGAAACCAGTGATCCTGTATAACTACCCGGCCAGTATCAAAGCGTTCTACATGCGACAGAACGACCCGGATGCTGAGGGGCGGGCCACGGTGGCGGCCATGGACGTGTTGTTTCCGGGCATCGGTGAGATCATCGGCGGCTCGCAGCGCGAGGAGCGGCTGGACCGACTGCAGGGACGCATTCAGGCCCTGGGCATCCCGGAGGCCGACGTGTGGTGGTACCTCGACACCCGGCGCTTCGGCACCGCCCCGCACAGTGGCTTCGGGCTGGGCTTCGAGCGCCTGGTGCTGTTCGTAACGGGCATGAGCAACATCCGCGACGTGATTCCCTTCCCCCGCACCCCGCAGAACGTTGCTTTTTAGTGATTAGTGATGAATGATTGATGAATAACTCATTAGTCATTAGTCATTAGTCATTAATCATTATTCATTGCTCATTACAACGTTATGTCTAAGCCTTCGGAGGTGATCGCGGCGCACTTTCCCCACCAGCCTACGGCGGGGCAGGAGCGTTTGTTCTTGCTGTTCGATATCTTTATGGCGCAGCAGAACGACCGCCGCAACGTGCTGCTGCTCAAGGGCTACGCCGGTACGGGCAAAACCACCGTGGTGAGCGCCCTGGTGAAGGCGTTGCCTACCTTTCGGATGAATCTATTTCTGATGGCTCCCACCGGGCGGGCGGCCAAGGTGATCGCGGGCTACGCCGAACGCAACGCCTACACCATCCACAAGATCATCTACCAGCGGGCGGCTGATCCGATTACCGGCAAGTACCAGTTTAAGCGCCGCCGCAATCCCCAAAAGAACGTGCTCTTTGTGGTGGATGAAGCCTCGATGCTGGCCGACGACTACGGACGCCGTAGCGGCCTGCTTACCGATTTGTTAGACTACGTATTCGAGCAGCCCAGCAACCGCCTCATGCTGATTGGCGACGTGGCGCAACTGCCGCCGGTGGGGCAGGAACTCAGCCGTGGCCTCGACGCCGACTATCTGCAAAACGTGATGCACCTTAACATCTTGGAAACCGAAATGACCGAGGTGATGCGGCAGGAGCAGCATTCGGGCATCCTAACCAACGCCACCGCCCTGCGCGAGCAGTTGGGGCAGGAGGTGCGCATCAAGCTGCGAACGCGGGGGTTTGCCGACGTGTACCGGATGACGGGCGAACGCCTCGAGGACGGGCTACGCTACGCCTACGACAAGTTTGGCAAGGACAATACGGCGATCCTGTGCCGCTCGAACCGCGAGGCGGGAGAGTATAACCGCTACATTCGGCAGCAGATATTCTTTCATGAAGACGAGATCAACGCGGGCGACTACCTGATGGTGGTGAAGAACAATTACTTCGTACTCGACGATACTTCTCCGGTTAATTTTATTGCCAATGGCGACTTCGCCGAGGTGATGAAGATCGTTACCTTTGAAGAATTGTACGGCCTGCGGTTCGCTACGCTGGAGCTGCGCCTGCTGGATTATCCCGACCAGCCGGTCTTTGAGGCCAAGGTGATCCTCGACGTGCTGCACTCGGCCACCGCCGCCCTAGAAGAAGACAAGTACCAGTCGCTCTCCGAGCAGGTGTTCGCCGATTACCAAGACCAAGGCACCGCTACCGAACAGCGCGAGGCCATCCGGAAAGACACCTACCTCAACGCCCTGCAGGTGAAGTTCGCCTACGCCCTAACCTGCCACAAAGCGCAGGGCGGGCAGTGGGATGCGGTGTTCGTGAGTCAGGGGTACCTCATTGATGAGATGGTAAATCAAGACTACCTGAGGTGGCTCTACACAGCCATTACCCGGGCCAAGAAAGAACTGTACCTTATGAATTTTAAGGAGGAATTCTTCGCGTAGGGTTGGGGTGCCATACGTAACTACCAAGCACTGAAAATGCAGCAAAGTGGGTAGAATGCTACATTTGCCAAAAAATCCAGGCGCCATGAAATCTTTTGAGGAATAGTTTTTGTTACTCGCTGTAGTGGAACTCATTCTAAATTATACCTACAAACTTATGAAAAAGCTGAGCATCCTTTTTTTCTCGCTGTTACTGCTTAACGTAGCCTACGCGCAGGAAGACCCCAAGGTTGAAGTAACCGACGGCCCTAAAATTGTTTTCGCGGAAGACACCCACGACTTCGGTGATATTGAGCAGGGTACTAAAGTAAGTCATGTATTTAACTTTGAGAACGCGGGCACGCAGCCGCTGATTCTTTCCAACGTGCTTACCACCTGTGGTTGCACCGCCACCGATTGGCCCCGCGACCCCGTAGCTCCGGGCGATGGTGGTAAGATTGAAGTGTCGTTTAACAGCGCCGGGAAGATGGGCAAGCAGAACAAGGTGATCACGGTGGTTTCTAACGCGGTAAACGCTCAGGAGCGGGTAAAGATCATTACCAACGTGCTACAGAAGAAGGAAACCAAGTAACGTTTTCTGTATCAATAAAAGACGAACCTCGTTGGGCAACAGTGCCCGACGGGGTTTTTTTATGCCGCAAAAGTTAGGGATACCCGGGTGCCCTGCTCGGGTTCGCTTCGTACTTCCAGCTTGCCGTCTAACTGCTTGGTTAGGGTTTTGACCAACTGCATGCCCAGGGTGCTGGCCTGCTCCAGGCTAAAGTTGTGCGGTAGCCCCCCGCCGTTGTCTTGCACCACCAGTGATACTTGCCCCCCCATCATCGTACCACTAACCGCTATCTCCGGGGTGCGCGAAGGATGCTCGAAGGCGTACTTAAAGCAATTGGTGAGGAGTTCGTTAATAATCAGGCCGCAGGCCACCGCCTGGTCTACGTCTAGCTTAATCGGTGCCACGTCTACGGTAAGGGCAACGTTTTCGCGTTCACGATACGTAGACCGGATGGTGGAGGTAAGCAGCGGCACGTAGCTGCTCAACTCAATGGTCGCGTACTCTTCGTGGTTGTAGAGTTGCTCGTGAATGATCGACATCGCCTTAACCCGACTCACGCTTTCCTGAAAGAGATGGTAAACGTCCGGTTGATCCTTAATGCTTTCGGACTGCAGGAAGAACAAGCCAGAGATTACGTTAAGGTTGTTCTTCACCCGGTGGTGGATCTCGCGGGCGAACGCATTCTTCTCGGCCGAGACTCTTCGTAGCTGTTCGGAAGCTTGCTTTTGGGGGGCGGTGTCCACGTAGGTGGTTATCTTAAACGCTGCTTCTCCGCCCAACCCTACCCGCTGCACGCTGGTGGTTACCTCTTTGGTTCCTCCCTGTTGGTCCAGGATCGTCCAGATGCCGTTTCCTTCGTCGGTGCTTCCGGCCATAAACTCTCGGTGAAGCGTAGCGGCAAACCGACGAATGTTTTCCGGAAAGAAGTCGGTAAAAGGACGGCCAACGGCTTCCGACTGGCTGCACTGGTGCAGATCACAGAACGCCCGGCTCACCGACACCAGTGTTCCGGCTTCGTTGGTAACGCTAATGCCTACTTCAGGAGCGCTAAGGGTGGTAGGGGCAATAGTCTTAGCAACATCATCTTCGGGAGCGTCGTGGTTCAGGGCTTGGCTAATCGTCCTAACCAGCACCTGTCGGTCGTAGGGTTTCTGAATGATCGCGTGGGGATGAGCATCGCGGGCCCGTTCCAGGGTATGCCGGTCGGTATTGGCCGTCAAGAAAACAAGCGGTAGGTCGGGCGAGCGTTGCCTCATCTGATGCGCCGTATCGATACCGTCCCAGTCGCCCATAATTCGAATATCCAGAAACGCCAAAGCAATTGGGTGCTGGTCGGCCAGGGCCAGGGCTTCGCGGCCGTTGTTTACGGCAAAAGAGCGGGGAAAGCCCAAATCTTTGAGGTAGCGAGCCAGCGTGAGCTGCGCAATGGCATCATCCTCCACAATAAGAATACAGTCATCCATAGTTTAAAAAATTGGCTCGGGCGAACCCTTCAAGTATAACGAACTGCCCATCGTAGTGTTTATCTGAGCACCGTAGATGCTAGGTAACTTGGTGGTTTTAGAATTTTATGCTCAGAATGTTTGTTAGCGCACCGTAAGCCAGTCGAAGGTTATTTTTAACAAACTAATCAATGCATACTCATTATGATTGATCAACTGAAGAGCGAGTCAGTGGAGCATCAAGTAAGCGCTCTCGAACGGGAGTTGGCCGCTCGGCGCTCGGCCGAAGACATGATGATCCACGACGTACGCAACCCGCTTTCGTCGATGATTACTATTGCGGATATGCTCAGTGCCCGCGTTACGAACGAGGATGACCAGCTGTGGCTGGGCCGGATGAAAGACCTGGGGTACCGGGCTTTGGATATTCTGAAGGCTACGGCGGGTTACGGTCAGATGGAACGCGGAACGTACGAGCCGAATACCACTGACTTCGACCTGCTGGCGTGCCTGGCGGCAGCTTTAGACCAGCTAAGCAGACTGCGTGATAGCCGGTCGCTAACGATACATTACCGCTTCGACGGTGACCCCGCTGCTGAAAATTCTTATTTGGTTCGAGGCGACCGGTTTTTTCTAAATCAGCTTTTCCACAACCTTATCACTAGCGTTATGGAAGCTTCCCCCCCGCAAGGTGAGCTATCCATCGACGTGCAGTCGGGCCAGCCACTGCGGATTGTTGTTCATAGCCATGAGGGGATAACCTTACCGCTGCGCAGCGAATTTTTTGATACGTCGCTGGGGTACGCCTCAGGGGAGAAGGGGGCCTACGAGGCGCACGCCTCCCAGCTGGTGGCCGCGCAGCACGGAGGTAGCGTACAATACACCACTGCCGAGCGAGGGGGCAGCACCCTGGTGATATCGCTGCCCATTGCGGTCGAGTGCTTCGCTGATCGCCTCAGTGCGTCGCACTAGTATGGCTCATTTTAACGTAGGTGGCGTCCCTGAATACTTCAACGCTCCCTGGCACCAGGCAATAGAAGATGGCTCTTTTGCTCAGCAGGGGCTGACGGTGACCTGGAAAGACCATCCGGGCGGCACAGGAGCCATGATGCAGGACTTGCGCGAAGGAGGTATCGACGTGGCCATTGCCCTTACCGAGGGGGTAGTTGCCGAGATTGTTAACCGGCAGTCGTGCCGTATTGCCCAGTGGTTTGTCACCAGCCCGCTCCGCTGGGGCGTGCACGTGGCTGCCTTATCACCGCATCAACAAGTTGCCGATCTACAAGATGAAGCATTCGCCGTAAGTCGGTTCGGTTCGGGATCGCACCTGATGGCCTACGTACTGGCCGAGCACCACGGTTGGTCGGGCGAGCGCCTGCGCTTTGAGGTGGCGGGCAACCTCGACGGAGCCCGTCGGGTGCTGGCGCAAGGGGATGCCGATGGCTTTCTGTGGGAACAGTACACTACCCAGCCTTGGGTCGACGCCGGTGAATTTCGGCGGGTAGGAGTTATTGATACTCCCTGGCCCTGCTTCGTGGTGGCGGTACGGGCAGGCCTACCGGAAGCAGGCCTATCGCAGTTACTGGATGCGGTAAACCGGTCGGCCGCCCGACTAAAGGCTACGCCAGACGCTGCTGACCAAGTGATCGAGCGGTATCAGCTACCTATTGCTGATCGAGAACAGTGGTGGGAAGGGGTACGGTGGGCGACCGACCGGCGGATCGAGCGCACCACCCTGCAACGGGTCATGGATACGCTGGTGCGACTTTCGGTGGTACCGGGTGCGATAGACCCCGAAGCCCTTTGCTGGGAAAGGTGTCAGTTAGAATAGCCTAGGGCGTGTTGACATATAACCTAAACGGCGATTTTGGTACGCTTTCCACCTGTTCTGTGTTGCTTTCGGCGCCCGATGCCTCAGCATCGCGCTTCTCAAGCGCCTTAATCAGACGAAAATCGTCCTCAAAATCTCTCGTTAATCTATATGTCAACACGCCCT
>JBASAY010000232.1:0-16571 GCA_049650865.1 Tunicatimonas sp. | reverse complement strand
GAAAATCATATCACTAGATCGGTAATTAAGTATGTGTAGCAACTACAAAATTGCCGATCTTTTCTCTTCTTTGAAAATCCAATCCCAACGCAATATCTTTCTCATCTTTTTGTGTACGGCAGTGAATATAATTATAGTGACATCTGGACAAACAAGGTTTTTAGTATATAAACCTGGCTTTTGCGCGCGCGCATCTACGCCTAACGGACGTACGTTCAGTGCTAGCGTAATGTGCCACTGGTTGTAACCACTACATCCCCTCCAACTCCGCCAGCTCCTCTCGAAACCCTCCCGACAAAATCGGGAAGCGGCACCAGGTGCGGGGGTCTACGTTGAAGTCGTCTAGGTGGAACGACGGGGCCAGGCGCTCGCGCTTCCACTGGTTGCGGGCCCACAGCCGAAAGAATTTGGCGACGTAGCCCTTCAGCACTTCCCGCTCTACCAACTGCTGCTCTTCCATGATCCGGAATATCTCTACCGGCGGCTTGCGGTCGCGGATGGCCAGGCGCTCGATGACCACCATCAGGTCGTAGGGCATTAGGTCGGCTTCGTCCGACTGCTCCTGCTGCTGCGGGCGCAACTCGGCGGTGGGGTTGAGGCGGTTGACGGGGCCCAGTCCGGCGTAGCCCAGTTCGGTTTCGGCCCAGCGGAGCCACTGCAGCACGAACTGCTTGTCGACCGCCGCGATGGGGGCGATGCTGCCGCTGGTGTCGCCGTCCATGGTGGCGTAGCCTACGTCGCCCTCGCTGCGGTTCGAGGTGGTGAGTAGCAACGCATTCTCGATGTTCGCCAGCATCCAGATGGCGGGGTTGCGCGCCCGCGACTGCACGTTTTGCAGGGCAATATCGTCGTCGTCCCAAGTAAGCTTTCTTCCCAGTACCTGCTCTACCGTCTGGGTGTAGCCCGCCACCTCATCGTCAATGTTCCACCGGTAAAAGGTGGCTCCCAGCGATTCGGCCAGGGTGCGGGCGGCGTGTAGGGTAGCCTCCGATGAGTTAACGGTGCCCTGGTAGGCGGTGTGCAGCAGATGGTGAACGATTGCCTTCCGAGTCGCCTCCTCACCTGATGCTTGGGTGGGTATTTCTTCTAGATCGGCGCGCCCCAGCTTCTGCAGAAATAGGGTAGCCCCCAGCGCGGCGCAGCCCCGCCGCACCATCTCGGCCACCAGCACCGCGCAGGTAGCCGAATCGGCCCCGCCGCTAAGCGATAGCACAAACCCCCGCGACCGGCTCTTGCGCTGATAATCGAATAAAGCCAGTGCCTCGGCTTTCGCAAACTCTACTTCCTTGTCGTACTCGTCAGTGTTGGGACTAGATTCCGAACGTTCCGGCGAATCGAAATCTACGCGGGTAGTGAGCAAGTTAACGTCCTCGAAGGAGAAGCGCTCGTTCTTCTTTAGTAGCATGCCCTGCTGCGCAATCAGAATTTCACCGTCGTAAATCATGCGGCCCGCTTCGTTGCCCAGCAGGTTGGCGAACACATAGACGCAGTTGAAGTCACGCGAGCCGGGCACCACCAAACCCTCACGAAATCGGCTCTTCTCAAAGGCAAAGTGGCTGGCACTGGGGTTCAGGATCAGGTCTACTCCCCGCTCGCGGTGCGTCCAACCCGGGCGCAACTCGGCCCGCCAGGCGTCTTCGCAGATCTCAAAGCCCACCTTGATGCCGTGCACGTCGTAGGTGACGTCGCCCAGCGGATAGGCTTCGCCGTTCATTTCCAAAGTGCTGATTTCGTGGGCGGGCCAGGGAGTGAACCAGCGCGGTTCGTAGTGCACCCCGTTGTTGGCCAGGTACTGCTTGGCGGTGAAGCCCAGAATCTGCTGGTTGTGAATGAGGCAGGCGGTGTTGTAGTTTTTGTGCTGGTACCGCACGGGCACGCCGATGGCCACCGTAATATTCTGGCAGGCGTCTACGAGTTCGGGCAGTAGCTCCTCCACCTTTTCGTAGATCCAGTCGCTTAAGAACATATCCTCACAACCGTAGCCGGTTACGCACAACTCGGGCAAGCAGAGAATATCTACCCGTTGTTCTTGGGCCCGCCGAATGGCTTCGCAAACGTGCGCTACGTTGTTGGCCCAATCGATGGGAGTCTGATTCAGGGTGGCCCCCGCGACGGTTAATGCACGCATGGTTGGTTTTGAGTTAGAGGTTCGGGGTTGAAAATTTCGCAGTTCTAGGTTCAGAGTCTATTCCTATGAGCCAAGAACCTAGAACGCCGAACCTAGAACCTTATAACATAGAACCCAACAGGGATAAGGCTTTTTCGGAGGCTCTTTGTTCCGCTTTCTTCTTGCTGTAGCCACTGCCGGTGCTCACGGGTTGGTCGTCTACCAGCAACTGGGTTATAAATTCCTTGTACTGCTTACCGCCCCGGGTCTCCACCACTTCGTAGCGCACGTCGCGGTTGTGCTTCTGAGCCCACTCGATCACCTTGCTTTTGTAGTTGGTGTCGTTTTCAACAATGGCGAGCAAATCAAAGTGCGGAATAAGCATTTTTTTGAGGATAAACCGCCGGGCGGCGCGGTAGCCCCGGTCCAGATAAACCGCTCCTACCAGCGCTTCTAGGGTGTTGCCACCAATCGATTTGTGCGACAGCCGACGACCTTTGCTAGCGCCCCCTCCCGAAGCGTTCCTTCCGTTCCGCCCGTGTTTTCCGCCCTCACTAAACTGCACAATATCGCTCACCCCCAGCTTGCGCGCTACTTGGTTTAGTGATTCTCGGTTAACGATGCGCGAGCGGATTTCGGTAAGAAATCCTTCGTCTTTAAAGGGAAACTTCTTAAACAGGTATTCTGCTACTACCATGCTAAGCACCGCGTCGCCCAGGTACTCGAGCCGTTCGTTCGACTCGCGCACTCCCTGGCGGTTTTTCTTGGCCACCGATACGTGCTGGGTAGCCAAACGGTACAGCGCAAGGTTGGCGGGGCGGCGACCCACAATATGGCGGATTGCCCGGGCCAGTTTTCTATCTTGCGAAGAGCCAGTAAAGCGGGGGAAGAACAACGGCAGCCAAGTAAATAGACGTAACTACTCGGTAAACTTTCTGAAGATCACGGAGGTATTGTGGCCTCCGAATCCAAACGTATTGCTTACCGCCACGCTGATATCGCGCGATTGCGCCTCGTTAAAAGTCAGATTGAGGCGATCGTCTATCTGCGGATCGTTGGTAAAGTGGTTAATTGTGGGCGGCACCAGGTTGTTTTTGATCGCCAGGATGCAGGCGATTGACTCAATGCCCCCGGCCGCGCCGAGCAGGTGGCCCGTCATCGACTTTGTAGAGCTAATGTTAAGGTTGAACGCATGCTCGCCGAACACGTCGATGATCGCGTTTACCTCGCTGATGTCACCCAGCGGAGTAGAGGTGCCGTGCACGTTGATGTAGTCTACGCTTTCGGGAGAGATCCCCGCGTCGGCCAGGGCCAGTAGCATCACCTGCTTCACTCCTACGCCGTCGGGATGAGGAGCCGTGATGTGATAGGCGTCGGCGGTCATGCCGTTGCCCATGATTTCAGCGTAGATGGTAGCTCCGCGCGCCTGCGCGTGCGAAAGTTCTTCCAGGATCAGAGCTCCTGCTCCTTCACCCAGTACGAAACCGTCGCGTTCGTGGTCGAAGGGACGAGAAGCGGTCTGGGGCGAGTCGTTGCGTTCCGAGAGGGCCTTCATGGCGCCAAAACCTCCAACTCCAGCTTCCACTACCGCCGCCTCCGAGCCGCCCGTCACCATCACATCGGCTTTGTCGAGCTTGATGTAGGTATAGGCGTCGATGATGGCGTGCGTGGCCGAAGCACAGGCCGACACGGTGGCAAAGTTGGGCCCCCGAAAGCCGTGGCGGATTGAAATATGACCGGGAGTGATGTCCACGATCATCTTCGGAATGAAGAAGGGGTTGTACCGCGGCGTACCGTTGCCGGTGGCAAAGTCCGACACTTCTTCCTGAAAGGTTTTGAGTCCGCCAATGCCTGACCCCCAGATGACGCCCGCCCGGTCGGGGTCGACGCCCTCCAGGCCCGCGTCGCGGATGGCCTCATCGGCGGCAATTACGCCGTACTGGGTACAAGGGTCCATCTTGCGCGCCTCCTTACGGTCCAAATAATTTTGCGCGTCAAAACCCTTAAGCTCGCAGGCGAACTTGGTTTTAAAGTGCTCGGTATCGAACTTGGTAATCAAGGCCGAGCCACTCACCCCCTGCCGAAGTCCCTCCCAGTAGGAGGCAACGTCGTTGCCCAGCGGGGTAAGCGCCCCTAAACCCGTAACTACAACTCGTCTACTACGCATGAAAGAAAATACAGCGGTGAATGATTATGCCTCAACGTTCTCCTCTAGGTACGAGATCGCCTGTCCTACCGTAGCAATGTTTTCGGCTTGGTCGTCAGGGATAGAGATGTTAAACTCCTTCTCAAACTCCATGATCAGCTCAACGGTATCGAGCGAGTCGGCTCCCAGATCGTTCGTAAAGCTTGCCTCCGGGGTTACCTCAGATTCCTCTACGCCTAACTTGTCGATGATAATCTCTTTTACTTTTTGTGCTATTTCAGACATTTTTCTATGGTTATAGTGAACGGCGCAAAGAAAAAGATTTAAAGCATGAATGTCAAACGAATCATTTTTATCTTTTCTAGCGTAACTTAAATGGCCTGCAAACAAAACAAACAGGGTTTCTGAGGCTTTTAAAGGTACTAATTTTTCTTAGTCTGCCATGACCGTATGAATAAAATACAGCGAGATCTGTACGTCGCCTACCAACACGACTACGATCTGTACGGTTTGCAAACGTCGGTACCCGAATATAAACTGGCCTGGCAGCTTAACCGCACCCTACACTGGCACCTTAAGAAGGCAGCTGATTTGGCCCTGGAGGTAGAGGGCGTCGCCGATGATAGCGCTTATAAGGTTTCTAATTTCGTATTTACAACCACGCATCGTACTTTTAGGCTTCTAAGAAACCAAACCTTTGCCGCCACTGAACCCGCCGGGCTATTACTCCCTGAACTTCCGGAATGGAATTTCTTCTTGCAGGTGCACGATCCTAGCGCCAGTTGGCAACCCGAACTTATGGTTGCCGCCGTGGGGGCACTGGCGGAGGTAAAACAAGTAGCGCGGATCGATGTGGCCACCGTAGAACACAAAGACAACCTATTATTCTAACCCAACCTTATGGAAAGTACCTACGCCTTTAATAAAACCAAGATTGTGGCCACGGTGGGCCCAACTAGCAACAGCAAAGACATGCTCATCGAACTGGTCAGAGCCGGTGTTGACGTGTTTCGCCTTAACTTCTCGCACGGCACCCACGAGGGGCACCTGCGGGTAATCCAGGCGATCCGCGAGATCAACCAGGAGATGAATACCAGCGTGTGTATCCTGCAAGATTTGCAGGGCCCTAAAATTAGAACCAACAAGGTTGAGAACGACGAAATCTTAGTGGAACCCGGCCAGCAACTGCTCATTACCTCCGAAGACGTGCTCGGCACCAGCGAACGCATCAGCACCTCGTACCAATCGCTGCCCAGCGACGTGGTAGCGGGCGATACTATACTGATCGACGACGGTAAAATAGAGCTACGCGTGGAGGGCAGTGAGGGCCAGGAAGTGCGCACCACCGTGGTGCACGGCGGCCCCATCAAATCGCGCAAGGGGATTAACCTGCCCGACTCGAACGTGTCGGCACCCTCGCTAACCGACAAAGACGAAAAGGACCTGCACTTTGGCTTGGAGCACGACGTGGACTGGATTGCCCTCTCGTTTGTGCGCAAGGCCGAAGATATCTACGGACTGCGTAAGATCATCGAGTCGAAGGGGAAGCACATCAGAATTATTGCCAAGATTGAGAAGCCGGAGGCGCTCAAGAACATCGATGAGATCATTAAGGCCACCGACGGCCTGATGGTGGCCCGGGGTGACCTGGGCGTTGAAATTCCGATGGAAGAGGTGCCCTTGGCGCAGAAGATGCTGGTACAGAAGTGCAACGCGGCGGCCAAGCCGGTGATCATCGCCACCCAGATGATGGAGAGCATGATCGAGAACCCCCGCCCCACCCGCGCCGAGACCAACGACGTGGCCAACGCCGTGATGGACGGGGCCGACGCCATTATGCTATCGGCCGAAACCGCTTCGGGTAAGTTTCCGATCCAAACCGTGAAGAGTATGGTAAAGACCATCCTCACCATCGAGGAGAAGTCGGACGTGGTGTACGACAAACTTTCTCAGATCTCGCCCGACTCGCCTACCTTTAACAACGACAGCCTGGTGCGGGCGGCCTGCCAGTTGAGCCGGGAGATCAACGCCCAGGCCATCGTGGGGATGACGAAGTCGGGCTACACCGGATTCCGGCTGTCGTGCCACCGCCCCAAGGCCAACATCTTCATCTTTACTGCCGATAAGGAGCTGCTCAACGTAATTAACCTCTACTGGGGGTTGCGCGGCTACTACTACGACGGCACCCAGTCTACCGATGAGACCTTCGCTGATTTAGAGAAGACCTTGGTAGAGAAAGGACACCTGAAAGCGGGCGACGTATACGTGAGCACCGCCAGTATGCCCCTGCACTGGGAAGATAGAACGAATATGCTGAAAGTACAGGTTGTAAAATCGTAGGGCCGCGTCGCGACGTGACCCTACGAACACATATGAACATTACCCGAGACATTTACGCCAGTTCGCTCACGCTGCTCACCGACTTTTACCAGCTTACGATGGCCTACGGCTACTGGAAGCAGGGCATTGCCGAGAAGAAGAGCGTATTTCATCTGTTCTTCCGCGAAAACCCGTTTAACGGAGGCTTCACCATCAACTGCGGACTGGCGTATGTTGTCGACTACATCAATAACTTTCGGTTTGATGAGGAAGCTATTGATTTTCTGGCCGAAGCTACCGGCGAAGACGGTGCCCCCTTGTTCGATCCGGACTTTTTGGATTACCTGCGGGCGTTGGAGTTCAGTTGTGACGTAGACGCTATTCCCGAAGGCACGGCGGTGTTTCCGCACGAACCCCTACTGCGGGTAGAGGGACCTATTCTGCAGTGCCAGCTCATCGAGTCGCCGCTGCTCAACTTCATCAACTTTCAGACGCTTATCGCCACCAAGTCGGCGCGGATTCATATTGCGGCCCGGGGCGAGCCGGTGCTGGAGTTTGGGCTGCGGCGCGCCCAGGGCATCGACGGGGCACTAGCGGCCAGCCGGGCGGCCTACGTGGGCGGAAGTGCGTCTACCTCTAACGTGCTGGCGGGTAAGCTCTTCGGTATCCCTCTCAGTGGCACCCACGCCCACAGCTGGATTATGGCCTTCGACGACGAGCTGTCGGCTTTTGAAGCCTACGCCGAGGCCATGCCCAACAACTGCGTGTTGCTGGTGGATACCTACAATACGCTGGAAGGCATCAAGAAGGCGGTAGAGGTGGGGCTGATGCTCAAGGAAAAGGGCCGGCAACTCCTGGGCGTGCGCATCGATTCGGGCGACTTGGCTTACTTTAGCATTGAAGCGCGCCGACTGCTCGACGAGGCGGGGCTTCAGGACACCAAGATTGTGGCAAGTAACGATCTGGACGAAAATATCATCAGCAGCTTGCGGAGCCAGGACGCTAAGATCGATGTGTGGGGCATCGGCACCAAGCTAGTAACCGCCTACGACCAGCCCGCCCTGGGGGCAGTCTACAAGCTATCAGCCATCGAGAACAACGGAGCGTGGGAGTACAAGATCAAGCTCTCGGAGCAGGCGCTGAAGGTAAACACCCCGGGTATCCAGCAGGTGCGCCGGTTCTACGCCTCCGATGATCAGCAAGACCTGGTGGCCGATATGCTCTACGACACCCAGCAGTCGCTCGGCAAAAAGCACAAGATCATTGACCCGATGGACCTTACGCGACGCAAGCTGATCAAACCGAGTGAGGTTACTTTCAAAGATTTACTAGTTCCTATCTTCCGGCAGGGAAAGCAGGTGTACGACGCGCCCGACCTGCACGCCATTCGGGAGCACACCATCCGTAGTCTGGAGCAGTTGCCCGCGGGGGTAAAACGTTTCGTTAACCCCCACAGCTACCCCGTAGGATTGGAAGAAAAGCTGTTCGCCACCAAGACCGATCTCATTCTAAAGCTAAGGGAGCTTAACGACGACGAATAAGAGGGCACAGTACGTACTTGTGAGTCATTACCACAAAGGGGCTTAACGAAACCACTATTTCTCTCGTTGTGCTAAGGCACTACCAAACGTAATTACTCAATTATGGAAGCTACTACTATCACCAGAAAATCAGCGCGCGTACGCAAGCCACGCACAAAGGAGGCATTTTTGGCGTGGGAGCAGCCCGCCGGGAAGTACAAGTACGAGTGGGTAGACGGTGAACTGGAGAAAACCGATTACATGATGAAAAACACCGAACGAGGCATAGTAAAAAGGATACGACAAGCTTTCTACAAAACAAAAGCATTTAACGAAGGTGGTGAACTGTTTGCCGAAACCCACGTGCCCGTATCGGAAACCCGCGTCCGAATTCCTGACCTTTCATTCTTCACCGCCGAACAGATTGCCGCCTCCGAACAAGGCGCACTGCCCGTGCCCACCTGGGCGATTGAGCTTATTTCTCCCAACGAAGTCGGCTTCAAAATTGAGCGAAAGGCATTAGAGTACCATAAGGTCGGAGTGCAGGTGCTGTGGCAAGTTTATCCTGATCTGCGCATGGTGCAGGTGCGCACCTCGTTGCGCAGTACCCAGATCTACTGGGAAGAAGACGCGTGCACTGCCGCCCCGGCCCTACCCGACATGAAACTAAAAGTAAACGAGTTGTTTGGCCCGATTGGCTAAAATACTCATCAAAATCCGCCGCGGTACTTATAGGTATTCGCCACCTTATCAATGGCCACAATGTAGGCCGCAATGCGCATGGATACTCCGTAACGTAGGGCCACCTGGTACACCCGCTCGAAAGCGTCCTTCATGATGCGGTCCGAGCGGCGGTTTACGCGGTCGCGCGTCCATTTATAGCCCAGGCGGTTCTGCACCCACTCGAAATACGACACCGTAACTCCTCCGGCGTTGGCCAGGATATCGGGCACCACCAGTATTCCTTTGTTGTTAATAATATCGTCGGCCCGGGCTGAGGTAGGGCCGTTGGCTCCCTCCACAATCATGCGGGCCTGTACCCGCTCGGCATTATCTATTGTAATCACATCCTCCAAAGCCGCCGGAATAAGTAGGTCTACTGCCAGGGTCAGCAGTTCGTCACCCGTGATGGCCTGCCCCCCCGGGAAGCCCGCCAGGGTGCCTTCATTCTGGTCGCGGTACTTGATGGCAGCCACCACATCAATGCCCTGGGGGTCGTAGTATCCGCCCGATACGTCACTGATAGCGACCACCTTGCTGCCCCGTTCGGCGATGAGCAGCGCGGCGTAGGAGCCCACGTTGCCGAAGCCCTGCACGGCCACGGTGGCGTGGTAGGGGTTGATCTTTCGCTTCTCCATGGCGGCCAACGCTGACACCATCACCCCGCGCCCGGTAGCTTCGGTGCGCCCCGACGAGCCGCCCAGCACCACCGGTTTGCCGGTAACCACCGCGTTCACCGTCATGCCGTGGGCGCGCGAAAACTCATCCATCAGCCAGGCCATCTCCCGGGGGCCGGTACCCACGTCGGGGGCCGGAATGTCGCGGTCGGGTCCGAAGATATTAATCATCTCCTGGGTGTAGCCGCGGGTAAGCCGCTCAATCTCACCGGCTGACATCTGTCGGGGATTGCAGCGAATGCCGCCCTTGGCCCCCCCGTAGGGAATGTCGACAACGGCGCACTTCCAGGTCATCCAAGCGGCCAGCGCCTTCACCTCGTCGATGTTCACCGCCATGTCGTAGCGCAGGCCGCCCTTGGAAGGGCCCAGAATGTTAGAGTGAATTACCCGATAGCCCTCAAAAACCCGGATTGAGCCGTCGTCCATGGTGATGGGCAGCGAAACGATGACCTGCTTCACCGGATTCTTAAGCACGTTGTAGATTTCGTCGTTGAGTCCGTAGGCCTGCGCTGCAATGTGAAAGCGCGACATCATGGACTCAAACGGATTTTCTTTATCAGTAATAGGGGCGGGTTCTACGTAGCTCATAACAATAGGGGAACGAGTAGAGTGAGTATTCAATAACGAGCCGATTGTTCGCGATTGATAACTCACCTTTTTTAGTAAAAAGTATGTAAAAGTTGCCCGAAATTACGAATCGGTAGGTGCGCTACCTAAGAGACGTATGGTATTTAAAAAATCTTCAAAAAGATGAGGATGAAGTGCGACGATAGGAGGAGCCCATCGAAGCGATCCAGAAAGCCCCCGTGGCCCGGCAAACCGCGTCCGGAGTCTTTAATGGCAATGCTGCGCTTGAAGAGCGACTCTACCAAGTCGCCGTAGGTGCCGGTGATCACGATAATGCCACCCACCACGATCCACTGCCACGACAGCAAATCATCGTAGAAAAACGAGAAAATGAGCGCCGCGGCCAGTGCCGTTACGGCTCCGCCGATGCTGCCCTCCCACGATTTTTTGGGAGACACCCGGGCAAAGAGCTGCGTTTTACCGAAGCGCACCCCCGCAAAATAGGCGCCCGTGTCGCTGGCCCAGAACAGCGAAAGCACGCCCAGCACGATTTGAAAACTATACGTCCCCCGGCTAAAGGCGATAATATTAAGCAGGGCAAAGGGCACCGCTACGTAAAAAATACCGCACAGCGTGTAGGCAATGTTGGTAAAGGGTTTTTTATCGGATTTTTTGTAGAGTTTGATAAAAAAGATACTGGCCGCCACCGGAAAGACCAGCAGATAGTATTTAGGGGCAAGGGTACCCCTTTCTACCAAAAAACTGATGCAGTAGAGCAGCGCTCCGGCAAAGCATCCCGCCGATTTAAGGGGCAGCATCCCATCAAGGCCAGTTAGTTTGTAGAACTCGAGCTGAGTGAGAACGCATATAACCAGAAAAAGTCCGAAGTACGACCACTCGCTATTGTAAACCGCGAACACAATCAGTATGATACCGACAAGGCCCGTAATGATGCGTTGGGTAACGTTATTGTACCTATTTAAAGCGGATATCATCCCGAATAATTTTCATGGCGCGCAATACATTTTCGGGGGCCACGTAGATTTCTACGTTTCCCCAACTATTTACCTGGTACATCTGGTCTTGTTTGTCCACGATCACCGGGTGCATTTCTTGATCTTCCAGCACCGCCCGCACAATTTCGGCCCGGTACTTCTGGTCGGTGCTGTACACCCGTTGCCACTTGCTATCCATGGGCGGCCGGTAGGTTAGTTTGCTGTTTAAAAAAATACAACAGGGCGGCAGAGCCGATCAAAGAAACCAGCGCTACACTCCAGGATACCGTCTCGATAGACTCAATGTCCATCTCGACGCTGCCTTGCTGGTACAGGTATAACATCAGCAAGGTGAAGCCATTGTTCACAAAGTGAGCAAAAATGGGGTACCACAAGTTCCCCGACCAGTAGTATAAGTAGCCAAACAACGCTCCGAGCAGCAGGCGCGGGAAGAAACCAAAGAACTGCACGTGGATAGCGCTAAACACCAGGGCGGCAATCCAGATAGCCACGTGGGGATTACGAACCAGGGGGTATAAGCGACGCTGCACGATGCCCCTAAACACCAGTTCTTCGCCTACGGCGGGCAGCACCGCGATCACGGCCATCCCCGCTAGCAACCCACCCACACTCTCGAAGCGCGTGAGTTGCTCAGTCAGTTCGCGCAGTTGTTCTTCTTTGGTGTAGGCCCACTCGTGGAAGGCTGGGGAGATAGGGCCGAAATCCAGGTTCAGGTTCCACTCCATCACCAGGGAGTTAACCGGCATAAAGGCCAGCACCAGAACTCCTACCAGGGCAAGCGGCAACCCGGCGGTGCGCTGCGTGGTAAACAGTGCAGGAAGGTCGGTACGATCGATAAAGTACTGATGAAGCAGCGGGGTGAGTACGAACCCGAACAGTGCTCCTCCGGCCTGCAGAACAAGCACAGCGGCACGTGCGTTTGGAGTGCCAGCCGGATCGGCAACCGCCTGCATGACCCGCTGAAAGTCTAGGTCGAATAGGGGAAGTAGAAGCAAAAACCCTAAGAATTGCCCTACGAAGAGCCCCACAAAAACGAAGGCGACCAGCAGCAACAGCGAGGTGAACACACTGCTTTTGGTTTCGCGAAAAGGTGGCTGTACTTCAGTAGGGTTCATGCGCTAGCGCTTAGAACTACGAAAGTAGCATCATTTTGCCAAACAACCTATTTCGTTGCGTGAATACGCTGAGAGGCTGAGCGAAGCTATTCAACCCATTAATTTCTCCCTAAATCACTGCTGCGAGAGATACGGCAACTACTTTGAGAGAGGTTTTGCCGTGAATGCTGTTTGGAGGAGGAGGTCTAAGGTTTGAGCATAGAGTAGATGAGTGAACAGAACAAAAATAATAGACAGAAACTATTGGTTGCTGGATGTATCATGGCGTCATTTAATAAACTTTATTCCGATAATTTTTTACCCGGAGGTTCGTGCCGCCGTGGCCCGGTCGACACGAACCTTAAGAATTTATCAGAATAACCTCTAATACAATAGTTGTTTGTTATTGATAGCACTAATGTGCGGCGGGCAGAGCTCTAATTATAACAAGCACTGTATAAATAACCACAACGGCTAAGGCACTTTTTCTGGGGTAAGCGCGGCATACTTGTACCGCTCGGCTTCCCCTACTCGGAGGTAGCGGCGGCTTAGCACGGGCGTTGGTCGACCCTGCGCATAGTATTCTGCCAATAGCAAGTAACCCCCCGGTGCGGAAGGAAGCGTCAGCGATAGCGGTATTAAGGTACGAGCATAGGCATCCATCGTGGTCGAAAGTTCTTGTCGTAAGACCTCATTCCCGGTGGCATCTAATAACTTCACAGTGACCTTACCCTGAGCCTCTTCTTTTAAATCGTTGACGCTGATCAAATCAAAAGAAAGGTTACTGCCGGGGGGGTAGGGGGGCACGTGCTTCATGTAGCGGCCGTCTACCACATCGATGAATACGGCCTGAGGAGCAAAAGCGTGCTTGAACCACCGCAACATGGGGGAAAGCTTCAGTTCGGCGATGGGTTCCAGAAAGCCATCGCCCGTGAAACCGTAGTTGTTGGTAAGGTAGCAGAAGTGCAGTACTCCGGCTACCGTCGGTTCGCTGCGCAACCATTCGGTCTGCAGTTGTAGCCAGTAGGCTTGTAGTTCCCGCCGTTCGTGGTCAGTGGCACTGCTGTCCAGGTAGTAATCGTAATTCTTAACGGTGAGTTTGGAAGGGCTGCCGTCTCGCCAGAGCCACATCCAGCCATATTCGTTGACCAGTTGCGGAACGGTACGGTTCTCAAACTTTTCTTGCCAACCTTCGGCCGGATAGTTTAGCTCTCCCAACGGATACGGATGCTGATCTCGGTACGCGGCGTAGTCTTCTCGGAGAGCACCGGCCAGGTAAGGATGGGGTTCGTCCATTTCGTCCAGCGCTCCGAGTTCTTCGGTTGTCATGTAACCGGCGTCCCACATACGGGTGTTGTCAATTTCTTTAAGTTCCGGAATCAGTTGGGTGCCGATGTAGTCGTCCCAGTTTTCGTTAATAGCGTCCCAGATAGCAATACTGGGGTGGTTCCCATCGCTCCACACCCAATCGGTATACTCCCGGCGGATTTGCTCGTCCCAACCGTGGTTTTGCCAGTAGAGCCATTCATTCTGAAGCATCAGCCCCGCTTCATCGGCCAAATCGTACCAGAAGTCCGGCACAATGCCCACGCAAATGCGCATCGCGTTCCAGTGCAGCGAGTCGGGGATATCCACCAGCAGTTTTCTCACCCAAGTGCTATCCCAGGGCAGGGCCTGGCAAGCGGGGTCTTCAAAGAAGCGATGCAGGGTGATGTTGGTGCCTCGCAGAATTGTTTTTTCATTGTTGAGGGTAAAGAATTTGCCCTCCCTACCAAAAGTGCGCATCCCAAAATGGTCTTGCCACACATCGCTCTCCTGCCCTTGGTCGGATAGCCCGACTTCGGCCGTATACATAAAAGGGTCGTCGGGAGTCCAGAGGTGGGGATTTTCCATGGGGATAGTTAAATGAACCTCACTCCGGTTGTCTCGTTTGACAATTGCTTTGTGTGTAGCTTTCGCTACTATCTCACCTGACCGCTTTTCTCTAATTTCTATTTCTACCTGACAGCTATCGGTTACCGGTGCCCCGTAGGTAAGTTGGGGAGGATAGAAGCTTTGAATAAGCAACTTGGCCGTAAGGCTGGAATCTTGCACATTGGGCAGCATCAGCGCCCGGTGCACCCGAAACCGATTAGTAAAAGACAGGAAAACATCGTCCCAGATACCCGGAAGGTAGTTCACTTTCTCCTTATCGATGCTGCCCGCCGCCGCACTCGGCAACCAGGCCCGGTCGCCTACCTGAATGAGCAGTTCGTTATCCTGACCAAACCGCAGGAAGTCGGTGACATCTACGTCGATAGGGGTGTAGCACTCCATAGAAGAGCCCGCTTCCATACCGTTGACGAACAAGCGGGTTACGTACTTACTCTTCTTGATGGTAAGCACCGCTTGCTTGCCCTCCATAGCCGCCGGAACGCGTACGGTCTTTTGGTACCAGTTATACTTGGGCTCATAGGTTCTGTCTTCTAAGTTATGCTGCTCCTGGAACACCACGCTGTCGGGACGGCGAAAGAGTTTGTCGTAATCCGCTATTTGGGGAGTAGCCAGGTGTACTAAGCCGGGCACCGGAATGGTGCGGGTAAATTCTAAGGGAGGAAATGCCTGGTCGGTTTGGTCAAAGTTCCAGGTGCCATTCAAACTGATTTGCCTCTGATGCTGGGCTTGGGCTACTGAAATAGATAGACAAAAAAATAAAATTAACCGCTTCATTACGAGTATTTTACGATAATAGAAAGAGACATATACACGCTTACGAACTTAAAAGAGAAAACGGCGTGACGAGCATATAGTACGCTTGCCACGCCGATTAGGGTACGCTGAGGTTGGCCGTCTATTGCACCATTAACTTCTTCTGTACTAACGTGCCGTTCGCTTGGCGAAGGCGCAGCAGATACAGACCGCCCGCCAATTTTCGGGTGGGAGACACAGTAAGGTGTTGTGCGCCTGCCTCGACACTTATCAGGATGCGACGGCCTTGCTGATCATACAAACTTAAGTGCGCACCTTTGGTGGTAGGCATTTGCACAACAAAAGGACCGTATTCTACCGGATTGGGGTACACAGTGACTGCTTCTAACATTCCATCGGGCGAAGACGGTTTGTCCTTGGTGGTAGCCACTTCACTTCTAGCCGCTTCATCGCTAGGCGTGGTAACGGTAACTACCTGACTATTGGACGATCGATTGCGATTGGCATCAAAAGCGGCTACGTAGAAAATATAGGTGGTGCCAGGGGTTAGCCCAGTAACCGTTGCTGAGGGTGAGGGCGGGGCCCCGAACACCGACTGATCCCACTGCGTATCTTTAAGCACTTCATACTTCACTACCCCCTCGTTATCAGTGGAAGCAGCCCAGTTGAGGTCTACGCTGGTCGACGTGGTATTGCTAGCTACCAGGTCAGTAGGCTGACTCGGAGGATCAGCATCCACTGCACCCCCTCCGTCTGTAGTCACCGTGATAGACTGGCTATTGCTCGATGCATTTCCATCAGCATCAAAAGCTTTTACATAAAACAAGTACGTAGTACCCGGGGCGAGTCCCGTCACGGTAGCCATTGAAGAGGGCGGGGCACCAAACACCGACTGATCCCACTGCGTATCCTTGAGCACTTCATACTTCACGACTCCTTGGTCATCGATCGAAGCCGTCCAACTCAGATCTACGGTTGTCTCCGTAACGTTATCTGCCGTCAGGTTGGTCGGCGGAGTAGGAATGGGGCTGGGGGGTGGTGCGGTGGCGGTGCTGGTTCTTCTACGCCCGTTCGGTCCCTTTAGTGTCCAGACCACCGTTTCGCCGGGCTGTAGAATTACCGAAAACACCTCCCGTTGTCGCCCGCGCCGGAAGGTGGTGGTTTGGCCTCGGTCTTGTGGTGTGGGAGAGAACCGGTTATTTTCACCTACCGGAATATTCACCCCCATGTCATTCTGGTTGTAGTATCCAAAGGTAGCGGTGTAGGTACCGTCGCCGTTGGGGGTTACGTTACCGCCGTTTTCCAGCACGGGCTTCACCGCCGCGGTGGGTGCGTAGGGCACTTCACTGCCGCCCGGAGAGAAGATTGCAAAATCAGTTACTGACAAGCGACATATTTCCGTATTGATGTTGTAGTAGCCCAGTTCAGTAGCCGAAGCTTGCTCGGTACGGAAAGCAAAGTTTTCACCGACGGTTTGCTCTTCGCCGCCCGCGGGGGTTACGTAAACGTTATACGTAGCCGTGCTTAAGTCTACTTCTGTTTTTACTTGATAGGCCACGTCTTTAGTATAAGACACCGCATTGGTGGCGGTGTAGGAGCTGCCGTCGCGCGCATCGATAAAGCCCTGGTCGTTGAACCGCACGATGATGGCCAGCTCGCCGTAGGCTCCGGCGGGGGCCGGTGAGAGTCCCACCACACCGTTCATAAGGTTCTCGTT
>JBASAY010000231.1:0-5004 GCA_049650865.1 Tunicatimonas sp. | reverse complement strand
CTACATTGGGGGTTCAACTGGCGATGAAAGATGGCTAAATAAACCGCGATTTTGGTACAGAAACGACTGCTTGCGAGTATTTGCAATGGTTTGAATATAACCTTTATGAGGTTTTAAAACAGCTTCTTAGGGTCGATGCGCAGGATGAACATCAGAAGAAGGTAGGTGCCTACCAACATGCCACCCATCATGGCTACGAAGGTCGATTTTAACAACCAGCCATCTACCTCCCCGGCGGCGTTCCAGTGACTGGCTACCTGATCGGGCAACTGGGGCCATAGGTAAACCGTCAGCGCGATCGGGGTTATCAAAAAGAGTAGCGCTAGCCACTCGCGGCGTAAGAAGGTGCGTACGTTCATAGGGATGGTTGTTTAGGGTTTGGTTTTTTTTCGTTCAGGTCCATGAGCCAGCCGATTACCTCGTCGAGCACGCTGGTGTTGAGCGAGTAGCGCACGTACTGCCCCTGCTTGTCCGCGAAAACCAGATCGGCCTGCTTGAGTAGGTCCAGGTGGTACGAAATACTGGGCTTGCTGATGCGGAACACGTCGGCAATTTCTCCGGCGGTCAGGTCTTTCTCTTTAAGGAGCTCCAGAATCTGTCGCCGGGTGGGGTCACTCATGGCCCGAAAGAAGTTTTTCATTTAGGTAATTAGATAATTATCTAAATATACGAGTTGTTCGTAAAGGAGGTTACGCTTAAGCAGATTAAGTGACAAAAAAGTGTTCGCCGCTGCACAGTAGGTGTCCGGTTTCGGACATAAGCAAAAGTTGAAATCGCCCTAAAACGGCTCCGTAGCCAGGTTTTTCGTTTGGCACCGAACTTGGCTTATCCTAAGCGTAACGCATTAATTTAAACCTTAAACTTCAAAAATCATGAACGCTAACATGCTTCACCCCGCCAAGTCATTGTTCGTTGATCAACCCAACGTCACTATTCCTTACACCGAAGAAACGGTCGCTCTGAACCGAGTCTTAACCAAAAACAACCGACCGTTTTCCGACGTAGGTCGCGGCAAGTTTCGCCGCCTGTTTAACCGGCACACCGCAGCCTTTCGCCGGTAAGCCCGGTGCGCTGCCCCGACGAAAGAGCCGGATCTTCGCGACGCCGCTCTTTTTCTACCGCAGTGTGTTCTCTAGCACCACAAAGGGCACGCCCCGCGCTACCCACTGCGCCAGCAGTCCGTTGGGCGGCACCACCTCGAACGACAGCGACCCCAGCACAACATCCTCATCGCCGTCCTGGTCCACATCGCCCGCATCCATTACCAGCCAGCGTCCGGCGGCTACTTCCGGAAACGTATACTCCTTGAACTGGAAATCACCCTGATTCTCTAAGTACACAAAGCCCCGCTGCGCTGACCGCGCGTAGTCGGGAAAGAAGGAAATAGCCGCGAAGTCCAGGTCACCGTCCTGGTCAAAATCAGCCGGAACGGCGGCGTAGGCACCGGGCAGCGGATAGAACCAACTTTCTTTAAAGTGATTGGTGCCGTCGTTGCGAAAGATGCGGATGCCGTGGTAGGGCTTGGTCACCGGCGGGTAGTCGGCGTTGTCGCCCGCGGTATGCACCAGGTCTTCGTGCCCGTCGCCGTCGGTATCGAACAAAATGAGCGAACTCGACCCGTACGAAGGCGGAAAGCGTAGCAAAGCTTCTTCCCGAAACGATCCGTTGCCCTGGTTGTAGTACGCGAACACTCCCTCGTCGCCCTGTCCGAACAGCGCCAGCACGTCCGGTCGCTGGTCGCCATTCAGGTCGCGCACGTACGCCCGGGTAGCGCCCGGTCGCGGCCGGAGCCAGTGCTTTTGGTAGCGATCCCCACCCCGGTTTTCCCACCACGCGAGTCCACCGGTCCACTTGCCAAACTCGCAAGTAATAATGTCCATACGCCCGTTATCGTTCAGGTCAGCGTAAGTGGTGTGTACTGGGCGTTGTAGGCTGTCGAGCAGCACGCGCGGCGATTGACCGGCTTGCGTAGGCAGCGCCAGTACGAAACCGGTAGGAGTATCGGTGGGCGAAAACGAGCCCATCACCGTCACGTTGAGGGCACCGGGGGTCGGACTGAGGCTCACCGCCCCCTCGCGCACATTGGCCGCGTTGAGCAACTGCCGTTGGGCATCGAACTGATACAGGCGGCGCGAATTAGCATCGCCAATGAAGAATCCTCCGGACTGCACGCTCACCAGGGTGGTGCTGGGGGGCGACAAACGAAACTCAGGAACGCGCGCTCGAAAGGTCGGCAAGCCTACGGCAAGCGGCGGGGCGGTTACACTATCCAGTTGCGGTGGTGCCTGGTCTAGGTAGTACTTCTGAAGAGCGGCCCACTCCGCTTCGGTAAGTTGCGGTTGCTTCGGATACACTCCGGCGCGTTCCACCCGCTGCCCTCCGGCTCCGGCTTCTATTAGGCTAGCGCGCAGGCTGTCACTAGCGTAGATTCCTAAACGGTGTCCCATGCGCGGCAGCACGTAGCGTTGCCAAGTAGCGTGGTCTAGCAAACCCGGTTCGGGATAAGCGTGGCACCCCCCGCAGTGCTGCACCGACAGTTGCTGTCCGTCAGGAGCTTCGGCCGCCGTTGGCCCGTCGGCTCCGCACCGGGTCAGTACCGTCACTAGCCCGAGTCCAACTACCAG
Source organism: Tunicatimonas sp. (assembly GCA_049650865.1). Classification (GTDB taxonomy): domain Bacteria; phylum Bacteroidota; class Bacteroidia; order Cytophagales; family Cyclobacteriaceae; genus Tunicatimonas. The sequence goes on along the minus strand of JBASAY010000231.1, from coordinate 2,380 downwards.
ATAAAACAACCGCATGAGCGCAAAGCTACGGCAATTCCCGCAAAATCCGATATCTTACAACCAACCCTTCGTCTGGAACTTAACCCCTTCGATCTGACTTCTATGCAGTACTACTTATACGCCTGATCTATCATTCTTAATTCGCCAATTCTAAATTCATTCATTATTCATGCACATCGTAGAGGACGCTATCATCAGCGACGACATCAAGGAAAACTTTTTTGTCTGCAACCTGCAAAAGTGCCGGGGTGCCTGCTGCGTGGAGGGTGATTCGGGAGCACCGCTGGAAGAAAGCGAACTGTTTGTCTTGGAAGAAATCTACCCGGCGGTGAAGCCCTTCTTAAGTGAGGTAGGCGTCCGGGAGATTGAGAAGCAGGGGCACTACGTAACCGATGAGGATAATGACTACGTGACGCCCACCGTGAACGGACGCGAGTGCGTCTACGCGGTGCGCGACCAAGCGGGTATTCTGAAGTGTGGCATCGAGCAGGCTCACCAGGCGGGCAACATTGATTTCAAAAAACCGATTTCTTGTCACCTGTATCCCCTGCGTATTGATCGCTACGACCACTACGAGGCCATCAATTACCACCGCTGGCATATTTGCGATCCCGCCTGCGACCTGGGGCAGGAGCTGGCCGTGCCGCTGTACAGATTCTTGCGCGAGCCCCTGGTACGCAAATATGGACAAGCATGGTACAACGAATTAGTACGACAAATTGAAGAAGAGCAACCGGATGCTGAATAGTAGCTGCACAAACTCTGATTCTCAAATTTCTAATTCTACCATGCTCCCCTATCGCCACCTGCTGTTTGACCTGGACCACACGCTGTGGGACTTTGACCGGAACGCCACCGAAACATTGTACGAGCTATACGATACGCACGGGCTGTCTACCTTGGGCCGCTTCAGTGAGCAGCAGTTCTGCGATACCTTTGTCACCGTGAACCGGGCGCTGTGGAAACAGTACGATCAGGGAACCTACGACCAACAACGACTCCGTAGCGAGCGGTTTGTGATGATCCTAACGCAGCTGGGCGTCGCTGCTGATCTGGTTCCTCTTCAACTGGCCGACGACTACCTGCGCATCTGTCCTACCAAACCGCACGTGATGCCCCACACCGTAGCTACGCTCGACTACCTGCGGCAGCGCTACCAGCTGCACATTCTTACCAATGGCTTCACCGCGGTGCAGGCGATCAAACTCAAGAGTGCCGGACTCGCTCACTATTTTACCGAAGTGGTATCATCCGACACCACCGGGCACCGCAAGCCCAGTCGCGCCGTGTTCGACTATCTGCTCGACCGCATCGGGGCGCCCGCTCAAGCGTGCCTGATGATTGGCGACAACCTGGAAACCGACATCCGGGGAGCTAGAGAGGCGGGCATCGATCAGTTGTTCTATAATCCCAAGCGCATGAAGCACCACAAGGAAACCACGTACGAAGTAGCGTGCCTGAGCGAACTCCGCGGTATTTTGTAGGAGGAGGCAAATTATTTCCTTTCGGAAATCGTTAGTAAAGCGCTATATTGAACGCACTATTAGAAAAAACACTTACGAACCTCCTATGAATATTAACGCGAAGGCAAAGGACGAGAATACCTACGATGCTATCGTTATTGGCTCGGGCATCAGCGGTGGCTGGGCGGCTAAAGAATTAACCGAAAAGGGACTGAAAACCCTGGTGCTAGAGCGCGGGCGCAACGTAGAGCACGTAAAAGACTACGTGACCGCCCATAAGGAGCCTTGGGAACTTCCCCACCGTGATCGCACCACTCCTGAAGAACTTGCTGAGCACTACCCCAAGCAGAGCCGCACCGGCTATACCGTCCGCCCATCAACCAAGCACTGGTTCGTAAAGGACAGTGAGCACCCCTACGCCGAAGAAAAGCGCTTCGACTGGATGCGCGGCTACCACGTGGGCGGTCGTTCCATTATGTGGGGCCGCCACAGCTACCGCTGGAGTGCGCAGGACTTTGAGGCCAACGCCCAGGACGGTTTCGGCGTGGATTGGCCCATTCGCTACAAAGACATTGATCCCTGGTACAGCTACGTGGAGGAGTTTGCCGGTATCCAGGGCCAGAAAGAAGGCCTGCCCCAGCTACCCGACGGCAACTTCCTGCCCCCCATTGCCATGAACTGCGTAGAGGAGCACTTCCGCGACAAAGTATCCTCAAATTTGGGTGGCCGCGTGGTGACCATTGGCCGCACGGCGAACTTATCGGTCAATCACAAGGGCCGCACGGTGTGTCAGTACCGCAACCGCTGCATCCGGGGCTGTCCCTACGGCGCGTACTTCAGTAGCTTATCGTCTACCCTGCCCGCTGCGGTGGCCACCGGTAACATGACGTTGCGCCCCTACTCAATCGTTACTTCCA
>JBASAY010000230.1:0-11640 GCA_049650865.1 Tunicatimonas sp. | reverse complement strand
GTAAAGGACTCGTATAACTGGGCCGGGTGGCGGGGGATACCGAGCGTGCTGACGGTGGCCACGTAGGCGCCGCGCCGCTGCGTAAGTTCAGCCCGGATGGGCATTTCGGGGGGCTCATAAACATGCTGGCGCACGCTGGCGTAACCGGTTAAAACCCGTTTTAGGTCGCTATCGATGAACCTCCTGATTTCAGCCTCTTGGTAGCCCCCTCGGTTAAAGGTAATCTGCACCTCTACGGGCCGATAGTTTTCTCCATCTATTACCTCTGCCGAAGCGGGAGCCGGGTCTCCCTTTCGTACTTCCACTTCGTCTACCAGCGGACTGTTCTCCAGAATATCAATCAGATCGCGGGCGAACACCACTCCGTAGTCGCTACCGGTTGGCTTGCCGATAATTTCAGAGTTCATGAAGTTGCCGAAGCGAATCAGGCCGCCGGTAAGGGCCACCACAATCACAATGCGATCAACGACCCACAGGAAGCTTTGCCCCGGACGAGGCCGCTTTTTCATCTTCCCCTGAAGCAACTGAATGTCGTAATTACTGTAGAGATACAGGGCGCTCAGAATGCCAATGGCGGCCCCGTGACTGGCCAGTCCCCCTTCCCACACCTTAAAGATATCGATGGGATTGGCCAGATACTTGGCTGGTTCGTAGAAGAATACGTGGCCCAGACGCGCGCCCAGGATGGTGGCCAGTACCATAAACACCGTAAGGGTTTCTACATCCTCCTCCTTATGCCCTTCGGAGCGAAAAACGTAGAAGAGAATCTGCTGAGAGATAAGAAAGCCCGCCGCGAAGAGCAGTCCGTACCACCGGGGGGCAAAGTTGATAAACTTCCAATCCAGGTGAAATAAGGTCGGATCGGCGGTCCATACAATATAGTCGAGCATTGGGCAAAAATTTGTTCGGCGTAAAGATAGAAGAATCACCGGAACCGGGCGGCGCAAACCCTATTTTTGTCGGCAGCAAGTGCGTTAGGTGTTCCTGCTTTTTCTGCCTACTTTTGCTTTTCAGTGCCGCATCCATACAACTACTGGCCCTATTCTAGCCCTACTAACCTCCATGCTACCGACCGTTACGCAAGCCTTTCAGCATCGCTACGCCGGTGCCCCCTCTTTACTTATCCAGGCTCCGGGTCGCATTAACCTCATCGGCGAGCACACCGATTATAACAATGGTTTTGTGCTTCCGGCTGCCGTTGATAAGTACGTGTACTTTGCCCTGAGCGCCAGTCCCGAGTCCCAGACGTCGATCTTTTCGCTTAGCTACGATGAAATGTTGCACGTTGCGCCGTCTTCACACGAGGATTCTGACCAAACCACCTCCGCCTGGGGGAAGTACCTACTTACCGCGGTGCGGGTGTTGCAAGAAAAAGGGTACGAAGTACCTTCCTTTAAGGTAGCTTTCGGCGGAGATATTCCGCTGGGGGCAGGGATGTCCTCTTCAGCCGCCCTGTGCTGCGGATTTATCTACGGCTTGTCCGAACTGTTCGAGCTGAACTTACCCCGCCCCGAGATTGCACTGCTGGCGCAAGCCACCGAACACCGCATCGGCATCCAGTGCGGACTTATGGACCAGTACGCCGTGCTGTTTGGCCGAGCAGACCAGGTTCTGTTTCTGGACTGCGAGAGTTTACAGTATCAGCACTTCCCCCTATCGCTGGGCGACTACACGCTGGTGCTCATCAACTCGATGGTGAAGCACGAACTGGCGGCCGAATCGGGCTACAACGACCGGAGAGCTTCTTGCGAGCGCGTGGTGTCGGTTATCCAACGTGATCATCCAGACGTAGATTCTCTTCGGCACGTGACCATCGAGCAACTAACTGCCCACCAGAATACGCTTTCGGCCGATGACTACCGACGGGCCCGCTACGTGCTGCACGAAAATCAACGGGTGCAAAACACCGTTCAGGCGCTTCAGCAGGGGAATGTACCCCGGGTTGGCGAGCTTATCTCTCAGTCGCACGCGGGCATGCGCGACGAGTACCAGGTTACCGTACCCGAAATAGATGCACTGGTAGACTTAGCGCTTGGGCAGGAAGGAGTGTTAGGCGCGCGTATGATGGGCGGCGGCTTCGGGGGCTGCACAATTAATCTGATGAAAAAGGATAAGCGGGATCAAACCATCGCTGAGATTGTAGCGTCTTACCAGCAGCGGTATGATACCCAACCGGAAGTCTACGAACTGGCGCTGAGCGAGGGGGTGGAACGGGTAGTGCCTTCGTAGGTCATATCAAATAGCTACTACCAACCATGAACACATTCCGTATTTGCTCTTCTGTTATTAGCAGAATTAGCAAAGGCTAGCAACTAACCGCTCTAATCATGAACAACCTATCCCTCTCTGACGCCCCCCACCGTCGCTACAATATTCTTACCGGCGAGTGGGTGCTGGTTTCACCACACCGCACCAAGCGCCCCTGGCAGGGTAAAGTAGAAAAAACTTCCGATGAGCGGCGACCTACCTACGATCCGCAGTGCTACCTGTGTCCGGGCAACACGCGGGCCGGGGGGCATACTAACGAAGTCTATACCGATCCCTACGTATTTACCAACGACTTTGCCGCGCTATTGTCCGATTCGACCAATGGTGCGTACGAAGAGGGCTTGCTGCGCGCCCGGGGCGAGCGGGGCACCTGCCGGGTGGTATGCTTTTCTCCCAACCACGCGCTTACCATTCCGGAAATGGACGAAGCGGATATTAGCAAAGTTATTGAGGTATGGCAGCGGGAGTACCGTTCGCTGGGCAGCCAGGATTTTGTAAACCACGTACAGATCTTCGAGAACAAGGGGGCAATTATGGGTTGCAGTAATCCGCACCCCCACGGGCAAATCTGGGCACAAAATTCGGTGCCGCAGCAAGTGCTGAAGAAAACGGATACGCAGGCCGATTACTACCAACAGCACGGAAGTAGTCTGCTGAGCGACTATCTAGCCCAGGAGTTGAAGCGAGACGAACGGGTAGTATTGACCAATGAGCACTTTGTGGCGTTGGTACCGTTTTGGGCGGTGTGGCCCTACGAGGTAATGATTATTCCCCGGCGCGCCCAAGCCGACATTACCGAACTAACGCCCGAAGAAGCTACCGCCTTTGCCTCAGCCTTCAAAGCCCTTACCATTCGGTTGGATAATGTTTTTCAGACCTCCTTTCCCTACAGTATGGGCATCCACCAGCGCCCTACCGACGGCCACGACCACCCGGGCTGGCACTGGCACATGAGCTTCTACCCGCCCCTACTGCGTTCGGCCACCGTTAAAAAGTTTATGGTGGGTTACGAGATGTTTGCCGAACCCCAGCGCGACATTACCGCCGAAGCGGCCGCTCATACACTACGGGAGGTAGCGGCAGAGCACTACAAAAGCAAAACATGACCGACCGGCGGTTTAGATTTTAGCAACAGTGGCTTACCTAACGGTTCACTACTGCCCTACGCTCACGCTTTCATTGCCAAAAGAACTAGCTCCCCAGTTGGCTACCATCACTAGTTGCGAGTAAGTAATATTCTCGTCTAGGTCGGTTCTCTTGAGGCGGTAGTAGCTCATTCCTACCGGAGGACTGGGATCGGTGTAGGTGTCCGGTGCGTGGATCATACTGTTGGCGCCGCCCGGAATTACCGCCATTTCGTTGAATACCGCTCCGTTGGTACTCTTTTCTACCACAAAATTAGTGTAGGCTGCCTCACTATCGGTTTCCCACTGCGTTACCACGTGCCCTTGCTGTAGGGTAGCCGTGAAAAGAATAGGCTTAAGTGCGTCACTCTTCTTCTTTACCAGCTGGTACACTGCTTCGTGGGTTGCCTCCAGCGCTTCCCCGCCCCGGCCGAAAGCAATTTGCTCATCCCGGGTGTGTACTTTACCCAAGTGAAACAGTTGGCTGCTATCGCCCCGGAAGTCAATTTTAGACAGTGAGTGCAGTTGCCAGTCTCCTCCCACCGCAATGGTGCCTTCGTTGGTGATCTCGCTCTTCTTATCTATCGTAAGGTCGCCGGCCACGATAAGAACCCCTCCCTGGTTTACAACCAGGTTCGACTTATTGCCTAGCGTGAGGTTTCCTTCTATAGTAAGGGTATCTTTTACGGTCAGGGTTCTTTTAGATCCTTTCTTGTAGCTCAGGTGTCCGCGACGCAGTATGTGTCCGAGAATCTCAACGTCATGCTTAATTTGCCCGGTGGGAGGAGCCACGTTGCCTTCCCACACCGCCGCTTCTGACCATTCGCCGGGTTGAATCGCGTAGAAGCGCGCGTTGGCGGCAAAGCTTTCTTCGCTATTGCCTACGTTTAGATAGGCGAAAACGGCTACGCCGACTAAGGCGGCCAGCACACAACCGGTAACGGCGTACTGGAGGGTTAACTGGGACTTTACGGTTACCCGCTGGTTCATTGATCGCTTCGATGCCATAACGTGTCGTTTCTGGTGGAAATATTAAATAGTTTCTTAAAGAATAGTAGGTGAGAATACTAAATCCGATGCCTCAATTTTTTCACCCTCACTGATTAGGGCGGCGCGCTCCACAAAGGATTTTAACTCGCGGATGTTACCGGGCCAGTCGTGGGCGAGCATGGCTTCTAGTGCTTCTGTGGAAAAAGAGGCTACGCTGCCTTCGCACTCGTTAAGGAAGTACTTGGCCAGCACAATGATATCGTTGCCGCGCTCACGCAACGGGGGCAGGTGAATTAAAAACCCTTGAATACGGTAGTATAGATCTTCGCGAAACTTGCCCTGCTTCACCCGCTGGCCCAGGTCTTTATTGGTAGCCGCCAGCACCCGCACATCCAGGCTAATCTCCTTGTTGCTACCAATACGGCATATCTTCTTCTCCTGCAGCACCCGCAGCAATTTCGTCTGTAGGTTCACGTCCATTTCGCCGATCTCGTCAAGCAGGATGGTGCCCCCGTTGGCCTCTTCGAACTTGCCGATCCGTCGGCCATTGGCTCCCGTAAACGCTCCCTTCTCGTGCCCAAACAGTTCACTCTCGATCAAGTCTTCGGGGATGGCGGCCACATTGATGGCAATAAAGTTTTTCTTACGACGGCGGGAGTTGTAGTGGATTGCGCGGGCGGCCACTTCTTTGCCGGTACCGCTTTCGCCAGTGATGAGGGCCAGTACGTCGCTGTTCTCAATCTTCTGCATCATGCGGATCACCTTGAGTACGGTTCCACTTTCCCCGATAATGCTGGCGTAGTTGTGGCGGTCGATGACTTGCTCGCGCAGCTCCTCTACCTCTTTTTGCAGATTGGTATGCGCCGCTAGCGTTTTAATGCAGTGCGCGAGTTCTTCAAAGGTTTGCTTATTCTTGAGGATGTAGTACTTCGCGCCGTGCTTGTAGGCTTCTACCGCTACCGCCACCTCTTCTTGGCCCGATACTACCACAATAGCAATATCCGGATTGTACTGATTGATCTGCTTCAGGATATCCAGGCCCGTCATGCCCGGTAGGTTGTAGTCGAGGGTAACGATATCAGGCTGCTCGTGCAGGTGATCAAAAAACTCTTCGCCGGTGGCGAATAAGGTAACGTCGTAAGTATCTTCTTTCTCTAGGGTGTGTTTGATCATCTTGCCGAATATCGCGTCATCTTCAACGGCAAATATCTTGGTTATCTGGGTCATAATGATAGAGGGAGTCGTTCGCACGGACTGCGTCAACATCCTTACCAGAGCTATCGGGTAGATTGGTCATTTCGCTGGTAATCTTACCTGCATCTGTTTGTTGCCCAATTGCTTCTTCGAAAAGTGAATTACCAAATACTACTCAATTCGGCACTTTGAGGGGAAAATAGTACATCGGCTGATAACAACTATTTCGAGAATACGTTGCTCTAATGTTAACAAATTGTTAAGTTTATGTTAACACTAGGTAACATCAAAAAAATAGCTGGTTATGAATACTTTTTTACTAAAGCCGATTTTTAAGCGTACAACGCTCGTCTTTATTTTGTTTTTTGGCTCTATAAACGCCTTCTCTGATCATAATAGGGGGTTTTATGAGCCTTCAGCAAATGAGTTCGTTTTATCAAAACAGGCAGTTGCGGCTTTGGTACGCGTCGATCCTCAGGCTACCCAAGGAGACGTAGACCGGCAGTATAAGAAGCTTAGTGAATTTTTGGCACGCCTCACTGAAAAGAAAAAGAAGTACCAGTCTGAAAAGCGGTTTCTCTCTTATCTGTTCTATAAGGTTCACCGCAAACTGCTAAAGCAGTACCGTCCGCACGCTACATTCTACCAAACCTTAGAGAAGGGGAGCTACGACTGCGTGACGGGCACGGCTACGTATGCCCTGCTGCTTGATGCGCTGGCGATCCCGTACCAGGTGCACGAGTTTCCTTACCATGTTTACCTGAGCGTAACAACGACGAAGGGTGATACTTTCCTGATAGAGAGTACCGACCCCCAGGGAGGATGGGTTACCGATCAGGATGAACAAACGCGACGCGCTGATTTTTACAATCTTCAATCGGAAGAAAAAAGTCAAAAGCACTTTCGTTATAATTTTATCATCAACGAAACGATTACCCTCACCCAACTGGTGGGCCTTAGCTACTTTAACGAGGCGGTAGAAAGCTACAACCAGCGCAACCTTCGACGGGCCATCGACCTACTACGGCACGCCGATCGCTTGTACGCTTCGCCCCGAATAGATTCGTTTAAAACGTTGATCGCGTCAGTAGCGCAGGACAATTCTTAATCGTCCTCTGGCAAAACCGCCCAAAATAACTTCGTTAACGGCTGCATCCCTTTTCAGTTTGTTCTACCTTTACCGCTCACCAACTTACGATGAATGCGCTCTCTTCTTTTTATAATTCCGCTACTGGTCGGCATGGGCGTGGTGGTGCAGTCGGGGGCAAACACCCAACTGCGTTCGGTGCTGGGCAATCCGTTTCTGGCCGGATTGGTTTCCTTTAGCGTAGGGATGATCACCCTGCTTATCATCAACGTTGCGTTTCGGTCGGACTTCACGGCATTTAGTATCCAGACGGTGCAACGGAGCAGTTGGTGGATGTGGCTGGGTGGGTTGATGGGAGCTTTCTTTATTATGTCGGTCATCTTTGTGGCGCCAGAAATCGGGCCTACCCGACTGTTCGGGCTCATTATTGCCAGTCAGCTCACTTTCTCTTTGGTGGTAGACCACTACGGCTGGATGGGTTTTGCGGTGCAGCCCGTATCGCTAAAGCGCTTGTTAGGAGTGGCTTTACTGATCGTTGGAGTATTTTTGGTGCAGTCGGGAAAGGAGTAACCAAAAAAACTGGTCAGGAGTGCGGCGTTGCTCTGACTAAGTACTGGTCCTGATCGTTTTGAAAGACAACCTGAATCTGCCAACCAGCCTCCCGGGCAACCGTTCGCACCGTATCTTCGTCTACGTAGAGCCAACTGAAGCGCTCACTCCTACGCCCCCGGTACTCGTACTGATACCACACCTCGCCGTAGTATCTATCCTTCGGACGAGCAGCATCCTCGTATAAGTAAGTAATATCGCTCGAGTCGAACAGTAACTGTCCCGCTGGACTTATCCAGTCTTTTACTTGTTTAAAGAAGTCACGCAGACCCTTCAGCGAACCAACCACCCCAATGCCGTTCATAAGGAGCAGCACCGTGTCGAACCCTTGCCCGGCGTAGTGGCGATAGTCGGTTTGAACAGCGTGCGCCACTCCCGCCGCCCGCTGAATCTCAACGCCAGCCGCCGAAATCTCCAAAGTAGTAACCAACTGACCCTGAATTTGCAACATCAAGGCGTGTTTTCCTACCCCGGCGCCTACGTCCAGTACCCTTCCGCGGCACAAACTCAACGCGTACCGCTCGATGGGGGGAAACGAATCAGCCTCACGAAAGAAATAGTCAACCGGCATTTCTTCTACCGATCCGTAGTCGGTATGGATTAGCAGGGGGGCCACCGGTCGGCCGTGCCAATAATCCAACCAGGCGGTACCCAACGCATCATAAGGGCCCATAGTGGCAAAGAGAGCCGGAACGTTGAGCAGAAGGGCCAAAAATTAATGCAGAAGATGAGGGGGGTTGCCGTAGTTGAACGAGTGCGCAGTTCAAATAAAAGGGTAGATCAAAAAATGAGTGACGCAACCCCACAAAAAAATATCTTCGGCACATACGAATGAGCAATAATTTTGGGGGTTTACCAAGGCGACGCACTGCATTTAGTAGTTTATGACTAGTAGATTGAGGCATTCACCCTAGTAATAGGAGCTGAGTTAAGGCCCTGCTGCCGCTGATGGGCGCGTCTATTTCTGCTTACCAAGACAAACGTTCATGGTAACTTAACATTGGCTTAACTTAGAAGCAACATCCGCGTCGTATATTTGCCCCTGTAGATTTGATTTTCATAATGGACGTTCGCAAAGGGCGGAAGGATCAACCTTCGGTCTTTTGTTTTTTAAGGGCATCGCCACCAAGCAGACGCTTTACAACGCTAGTGGCTCGCCCACTTCTAAAAACCGCAATTCATCGGCAGTGATTTGCCCCTCCGCCCGTGCCGCTTGTAGCAAGCGCACCGGCTCACCAACCGGTTCGTCCGACAAATCATAGGTACCGTAGTGATCTGGAATCAGCGTCTTCCCTCCCAGGTCGCGAAACGCGCGAATCGCTTCGATGGGGTTCATATGGGCGTCGCGCATCATAAAGGGCGGTCGGTAGGCTCCTACCGGCAGCAGACAGATGTCTGTGTCGCCCAGCCACTGTTTTATCTCCGCAAAATGACCCGCGTAGGCCGAGTCACCTCCGAAGTAGACCGATCGGTTGCCACTACGAATCAGGAAGCTTCCCCACAGTTGCCGATTGAAGTCGTGCAGCCAACGGCGGTTCCAGTGCTTGGCCGGAAGAAAGGTAATATCCACTTCGGGGCGGGTAACAAACTGCTGCCACCAGGCGGCTTCTTGGTGGGGCACCAGCGCCCGACGTCGCCCAAGCAGCTCGCTTAGCTTTAGGGGCAGCAGCAGCTCCATGCGGGGATTCTGGTCGATGAGTTGATCAACGCAATCGGCATCGTAGTGGTCGCGGTGACCGTGCGAGAGCAGCAAGTAGTCGATGTTTCTAAAGCTACTTACAGGCACAGGAAGCCCCACCTGCCGGGGAATTGTCGGAAGGTTACCCCAGCAAGGGTCGGTGAGCATCGTAACCCCCTGCATCCGAATAAAGAACGAAGCGTGGCCCAGCCACACCAGCGTATTCTCTTCATTATTGAGAAACCCACTGTCCGGGATACACCGAAGCCGAAACGGATCGTGCGTTTTCTCTCGCTTTTGGGGGTTAGCCGACAGTTGCCAGCGCAATACCCGCCCCAGCGGTGCCTCAGCGCTTGCGTACCGCGCGTGGTAGAACTGCCCATCCTGAAAGTAGTTGCCCGGAAAATCGGGGCGTACGAACGACAAGCGGGGGTTGTGCAGAAAGGTAGCCATACTACTGGAAAAACTCAGCGATAGCGTAATCGCCGGAAAGCGCGAAAGTTACTATTTTCGTCTACCGGTGGCAAGTGAACTTCTTACAGAGTTAGTTTTGATGCTGTTTTCGGTTAGTTTAAGCTGTTTTCTTACATTCGAACGGTTGGTTGTTGCTACCCAGCAACTCGTCCTTACATTTAGGTGTAATTGTCCGCTTAGCATCCCGCTAAGGTTCATCTAAGCCTTCGTCAACTCGATACTTTCTAAAGCTGCCCTTAACGAAAGGCGGTAGTAGCTGCTCAATACTTATCTCATTGACTTCAATCAAACAGGTGTCGGTAGCCTTCTGGTGTCCTTACCCCCGGGGTGGCGCTCCGAGTCAACGGTTTCGCTACGAGCAGTACCTACCCCGGTTGGCCGAGCAGGGCATTGCGTACGAAATCTATCCGTTTCTAGACGAACGCACCAACCGGATTCTTTACCAACCGGGGCGCATTCCGCAAAAAGTTTTGGGCATCGTAGGGGGCTTTCTACGCCGCTGGGTGCACTTGTTTAAAGCGCGTTCGGCCGACTACGTATTTATTCATCGGGAAGCCACTCCGCTGGGGCCACCCTGGGCCGAATGGTTGCTGGCGAAGGTCTTAAGAAAAAAAATTATTTACGATTTTGATGATGCCATCTGGCTGCAAGATGCCTCTTCGGTTAACTCCGTAAGCACCTTGCTAAAGTGGCCCAAGAAGGTTTCGGCGGTTTGCCGCTGGAGCTATACGGTGAGCGCGGGTAACGCGTACCTCGCCAACTTCGCTCAGCAGCACACGGCGCGGGTGGTGGTTAACCCTACCACCATCGACACTCACCAGCACCACCATACCCTCCAGCAGCAAAAAACTGACCGGCCGGTGGTTGGCTGGACGGGTTCGCATTCTACGCTGAAGTACTTAGAACCTCTAGTGCCGGTTTTTCAGCAACTAGAACGCACTTATGATCTTCGCTTGGTCGTGATCGCCAACCGCCCTCCTGACATAAAGCTGTCCTCACTTGATTTTGTACCGTGGAACCTAGCAACCGAAATTGATGATCTACTACGGGTACACATCGGTTTGATGCCGCTACCCAACGACCGTTGGGCACGGGGAAAGTGCGGTTTTAAAGCCTTACAGTACTTGGCCCTGGGCATTCCCGCTCTGGTTTCTCCGGTTGGGGTGAACACCCAGATTGTGGAGCACGGCCAAGAGGGCTATCACTGCACTACCGATGAAGATTGGTACCACTACCTAGCTAAGCTTCTTAGCGATGCCAGCCTGCGCGTCCAAATGGGTCAGGCCGGGAGGCAAAAGGTAATCGACCGCTATTCGGTACGCGCCAACACCGAAAACTTTCTGGGTTTGTTCAGCGATCAGAAATCGTAGTTACGCTGCCGGATGTTCCAGCGGAGGGCCAGCGACAAGAAGCGATTTTGTTCGTCTAATCCGATTTCAGTGGCCCGGCGACTGCGGCGCAAGTACCGTAGATCGATAAAGATGTTGTGCCACACTTGGTACGAAGCGATCAGTTCGGCTACCAGCAATTCGGTAGCCACTCCCTGCCGTAGTTCGTTACCGTAGTCTTGCTCCCGCTCGCGGTTGTCGAGTAGCACGTTGCTACCCCAGTTGGTGCTATCGCTGTCGCCCCCCGAACGGGCTCGGATAAGCTTTCCCTTTAGGCTAAGCCGGTTCAGGGGCTGGTACCGAATAATCCCTACCAGTTCGTCGAAGTTGGCTCCCAGTGGGTGGGCCAGGGGCTGCTCGTAGTGGGTGTAGCTACGGTACAAATCTTCGTGGGCGTAGGTATAGGGCCTCGCCCGATTGTACTCCAGTTGCCAGTCTAAGTTGCTTATGTTCAGGGCGTTGATGTACTTGCCCCCGAGCTGGAGGGCGTACTTATTGCCCCACCAACCGGTTCCCGAACGAAGTTCGCTGATCACCAGTTCGTCTAGCACCGCCTGCCCGTAGAACGTTAGACTGTTGCCCAGGATCACGTTGGCATCCAGACCCAGCAGGGCATTGCCGGTGCTTCCTTCCTGCTGCTCGACAGCCCGGTAAAAGATAATAGGATTTAGGTAATCGAAATCGAAATCTCCCGAAGCATCGCCGTGGATTACAGCCTCGAAGGCTCCTACGCTTACCCGCTTCCCCAGTCGGACGCCCAGCCGATGAAACGCCATGTACTTCGGAACAAACTCTACGGTACCGAAAAGTCCGGTAGGGTTGCCCACA